>NZ_JBVOOL010000009.1:0-285270 GCF_055664045.1 Kitasatospora sp. NPDC023385
AAGGAACGGACGCTTCCTTCGGACCGCCTTCCAGCGGAACCTCCGGGCTTCGTTCTTTCGTGTTCCCAGCTTATCAGATGTTTTCCGCTCCGTTTCCGGGGCTTCGTTCATCCAACTCGCCGGTGCCTTCCGGGCCTTGACGCCCTGTCCGACGTTTCAAACTCTAGCCGATCCCCGCCTCGAAAGGCGAATCCAGCCGCAATCCGATAAAACGCCCACGCCGAATAAGCACCGAGCCGCGAATCGAAAATGCCGACGCGACCCAGCCCGAACCTGGGAAATGGTGTTTCAGAGGATTGGCCGCTCCGGGACCGTCCGCGCAGATGCGTGTCCGGTGCTCCCTGCCGAGCGACTAGGAAACACTACCCCTGTCCGACGCCGGAGGCAAACCGCTCCCGGAGACGGTCCGGGTGCAGAGCGCACGGCCGCGCTTCACGTACTCGCCGTTGGGGTGGTCGTTGCCGGTGACCCAGTGGCGGGCGGTGGCCTCGTCGCGGCCGCTGGCTCGGTGGCGGCTGAGGAGGCGCTCCTCGCGGACGGTGTCGTCGGTGTCCACGTACCAGAGCTCGCGCAGCAGGCGGCGGGCGTCCGGCCAAGGGGTGTCGGAGGAGACGAGGTAGTTGCCCTCGGTGATGACGAGGCGGGTGTGCGGGCGCACCACATGGCGGGCGGCGACCGGTTCGTCCAGGGTCCGGTCGAAGTCCGGGACGTAGATGTCCTGGAACCGGTCGGCGGCGATGCGGCGCAGGAGGGCGACGTAGCCGTGGGCGTCGAAGGTGGCGGGGGCGCCTTTGCGGTGGGTCAGTCCGAGGCGGTCGAGCTGGGTGGCGGAGAGGTGGAACCCGTCGAGCGGGACGTAGGCGGCGGTGCCAGGCCCCTCGGTGCGCTCGACCTCGGCGACCAGGTGGCGGGCCAGAGTGGACTTGCCGGCGCCGGGCGGGCCGGCAAGTCCGAGGATCGTACGGGCGTTGCTGCCCGGGCCGTGGAGGAAGCCGAGGGCAAGGGCGGTGAGGCGGTCCTCGTTCATGGCCGCACCTTACTCAGCGGGCTCTTGACTCTCCGAGCGCTCGGCGAGGGCCGGCCCGTCCAGGGTGAGCGTGCCGGCGTCGGCGTCGAGCAGGGCGGGGACGCCGAGCGGGACGGTGAGGGTGGACGGGCAGTGGCCGAAGCCCAGCTCCCAGAGCACCGGCACGCCGAGCCCGCCGAGCCGGTCGAGCATCACGTCGCGGACCCGTTCGGGCCGTCCGCAGCCCTCCCAGGAACCGAGGGCTATGCCGGCCACGCCGTCGAGGGCTCCGGAGCGCAGGAACTGGGTGAGGAGGCGGTCCAGCTGGTACGGGTGCTCGTTCACGTCCTCGAGCACCAGGATGCTGCCCGCGTACGAGGGCCGGGCGGCGGGTGTGCCGCGCTCGGCGGCGAGGACGTGGACGCAGCCTCCGGCTGTGACGCCCCGGGCCCGGCCGGGGACGAGCGGGCCGGCCGTGGCCGAGGTGAGGACGGTGGTGGCGGCCGGCTCGAAGAGGGTGCGGCGCAGGTGCTCGGCGGTGGGGCCGTCGGAGACGAAGGAGGCGCCGGCGGCCAACGGGCCGTACAGGGTGGCGAGGCCGAGGCGCTGGGCGAAGGCCTCGTGCAGGGAGCTGACGTCGCTGAAGCCGATGAAGGGCTTGGGCCGGGCGGTGCTCATCGCCGTCCAGTCGAGCAGGTCGACCATGCGGTGCACGCCGTAGCCGCCGCGGGCGCTGATGACGGCGTCGACGGTGGGGTCGAGCCAGGCGGACTGGAGGTCGGCGGCACGGTCGGCGTCGGTGCCGGCCAGGTAGCCGAGCGCGGGATGGGTGTCGCGGGCGTGCGGGGCGACGGTGACGCGCAGGCCCCAGGAGCGGAGGATCGCGCAGCCGGTGGTGAGGCGTTCGGTTTCGACCGGGCCGCTGGTGGCGACGACGACGATGTGGTCGCCGGGGCGCAGGTGCGACGGGCGGGTCAGCCCCTGGCCGGAAGTGGTCGGGTGCTGGTCCATGGGCCGGGCCGCCTTTCGGGCGCAGGAGAGGGGTCTCGGGCGGCCGCGGTGTGGTCGCGGCCGCCCGTGACGATATGCCCCCGCGCCAACCCGCCGATGTCTGCGGACCGGTGTCCGTCGGCCTGCGGCGCGAGCCAGGGCGGGGGAGTCAAGCCGGGGCGGAGGATCAAGCCGAGGGCCGCGGGCTCAGGCCCGGCACGGCGGGTGAGCGCTCTTCAGATCGCCCCCATCACCTCCCGGACTTCGGCGAGGGTGGCGTCGGCGACCGCGTTGGCGCGCTCCGCTCCGTCCCGCAGCACCTGCCGCAGGTGGCCGCGGTCGGCGGCGAGGTCGGCGCGGCGGGCGCGCATCGGGCGGAGGTACTCGTTGACGGACTCGGTGACGGTGCGCTTGAGCGCGGCGGCCCCGCGGTCACCGATCTCCTCGGCGACGGCCTCGGGGGCGCGGTCCTGGCAGAGCGCGGCGAGCAGGACGAGGGCGGCGACCTCGGGGCGGTTGGCCGGGTCGTAGCCGATGCGGCGGTCGGCGTCCGTCCTGGCGCCGCGGATGATCGTGGCGGTCTCGTCCTCGGTGGCGCCCAGGGGGACGGAGTTGCCCCGGCTCTTGCTCATCTTGCCGCCGTCGGTGCCGAGCAGCATCGGGGCGTCCGAGAGCAGGGCCTGCGGGTGAGGGAAGACGGCGCTGCCGTCGGCGTGCGGGTAGCGCTCGTTGAAGCGGCGGGCGACGATGCGGGCGACTTCGAGGTGGGGCAGCTGGTCTTGGCCGACCGGGACGAGGTCGGCCTTGCAGAACAGGATGTCGGCGGCCTGGTGGACGGGGTAGGTGAACATCAGTCCGCTGACGGCGGACTGGCGGGAGTGGGCGATCTCGTCCTTGACGGTGGGGTTGCGGCTCAGTTCGGCGACGCTGACCAGGCTGAGGAAGGGCAGCAGCAGCTGGTTGAGGGCGGGGACGGCGCTGTGCGCGAAGATCGTGGCCCGCTCGGGGTCGAGGCCGGCCGCGAGGTAGTCGAGGACGAGGTTCTCGGTGTGCTCGGCGAGCCGGTCGGCGAGGTCGCGGTCGGTGATGACCTGGTAGTCGGCGACCACGACGAACATCTCGACGCCCTGGTCCTGCAGGCGGACGCGGTTGCGCAGGGTGCCGAAGTAGTGGCCGAGGTGGAGTGGGCCGGTGGGGCGGTCCCCGGTGAGGACCCGGTGGGTGGCCGGATCGTCGATGAGGGCTGACGAAAGGGCGGCGGCGGTGGCCGCGACGGCAGTCGTGGCGGGGGTGGCAGCGGCGGCGGGAGTGGCAGCGGCGGCAGCGGTGATGGTCTCGGCGGTCACGGGTTTCTCCTCGGTACGGCGGGTGGTGGCGGCCGTCCGGGGCGAGGGGCCCGTCCCGCATGAGCTGGGAAATGCGACAGGGCCGTCCATCCCGGACGGCCCTGGCCAGGCGTGTGCTGGTGGCCGTCCTAGGACGGCCACCAGCACAGGCCCACGAAGCACTTCATGCGCCCAAGCGTAGCGTCAGTTCTCCGGCGCGAACGCGGAAATGTCCGGCCGCCGGAATGAAGGTGGTCTGCGGGCTTTGCGGCGACGGCCGGGGTTTCCTCCTGCCCTGGGCGAGGACATCGGTCGACGGCAAGATAGGTTTGCCTCACCTAAGTTCGCTTACACCCGACCCACGAAGGAGCGTCGCGTGGCCCCCACCTCCGACGGCCTGGCCCTCACCCCCCGCACCCCCAGCCGCCGCAGGCTCCTCACCGCCGGGATCGCCGGCGGCGCGGCGCTCGGCCTCGGCGGGCTGCTCACCTCCTGCGGCAGCGCCGGCGGGTCAGACAGTTCGGGCGGCTCCGGCGGGTCAGGCAGCAGTGGCGGCTCGGCCCCGGGCGGCGGCTCCACGCCCGACCAGAAGTCGGTCAAGCAGGGCGGCGACGACTACGCCGGCGTGATCGAGAAGATGAAGGGCTTCGGCACCGACGCCGCCCCCGGCGTCTACCCGCGCACCGTCCGGCACGCGATGGGCGCGACCGCCATCCCGGCCAAGCCCACCCGGGTCGTGGTGCTGGACACCGGCGAGCTCGACAACGTCGTCTCGCTCGGCATCCAGCCGGTCGGCGTCGTCCACACCGACGCTTCCAAGTCCATGCCGTCCTACCTCAAGGACAAGGCCGGCAGCCCGGCCGCCGTCGGCACCATCAACAGCCTCAACCTGGAGGCGATCGCGGCGCTCAAGCCGGACCTGATCCTCGGCAGTCAGTTGCGTGCCCAGGACCAGTACGCGCAGCTGTCCAAGATCGCGCCGACCGTCTTCGCGCTGCGCCCCGGCTACCCCTGGAAGCAGAACTTCCTGCTCAACGCGAGCACCTTCGGCCTGGAGGCCGAGGCCCGGGCGCAGTTGGACGCGTACCAGGCGGCGGCCACCGCGATCGGCGCCAAGCTCGGCGACAAGCGGCCCACCATCACGCCGCTGCGCTTCATGCCGGGCCGGACCCGGCTCTACGCCGAACTCTCCTTCGTCGGCACCATCCTCACCGACGTCCCGCTGCCGCAGCCCGAGATCGAGCGGGTCAAGGAACTCGCGGTGGAGATCAGCCCGGAGCAGATCGACAAGGCCGACGCCGACTGGGTCTTCTACGGCGTGTACGGCAGCCCCAGCTCGACCAACCAGGACGCGGTGCTGGGCGGTGCGCTCTGGAAGACGCTCGGTGCGGTCAAGTCCGGTCAGGCCCGGCCGGTTTCGGACGAGACCTGGTTCCTCGGGCTGGGGGTCATGGCAGCGAACGCGGTGCTCGCCGACCTCAAGGGATTCGTCGCGCCCGGCAGTTGACCCGGCACACCCGGCAGGGAGCGGGGACGGGAAGCGACGGCGGTGTGACCGGCAATGTGACTGGCAATGTGACCGGCGAATCTCCCGGCGCTCGCACCGCGGTTGCGCGGTGCTCGCGTGGTACCCGCGTACCGCGCGCGTAGTACCGGCGTACCGCTCGCGCGGTGGTCTCGCGCACACCGCCGGGTTCGACGCTTGGAGCTGGTCGCGCGGTGCGGCAGGATCGTCGGGACCGTCCCCCGAAGGGCCCGCCGATGACCTCGCTCCACCCCGCAACGACCGACCCGTCCCTACCCGGCCCGCCCGGGGACAGGGCCGGGTCCTCGCCCCCGCCGACCGCACCCGGGCGGACGGCCGCGGCCGTCCGGATGTGCTCGATCGCGACCGCCGCCGAGGCGGGATCGGCCGCGCCCGGGTCCTCCGACGGCGTGATCCGCCACGACTCGGTGCCGCAACCGCGCGGCCGGGACGACGCGGAGCCGCATGCCCTCCCCGCGGTGGCCCCGGGCTCGGGCTCGGATGCGAATGCGGCGTCCGCTTCGGCTTCGGCTTCGGCTTCGGCTTCCGCTTCGGCCTCGGCTTCAGCTTCCGCCGCAACGTCGGATCCAGTCGAAACACCGGCCGCGGACGGCGATCCGACCGCGGCGCGGCTGCGGGCGGCCTTCGCCGAGCGGCTGCGGGCCGCACGCGCCCAGGGCCGTTCGATCGCCGAATTGGCGAACGCGTGCCGCCGGCCGGTCGCGGAGGTCCTGGCGCTGCTCGGCGAGTCGGCCCCATCGGACCGGTCGGCCAAGCTGGTCCGATCGGCCGAGGCGGTCCGGCCGGTCGAGGCGGCTGGGGACGGTGCGGGAGTGCCCGGCTTCGTCCGGTTCCAGACGATCGTCCAGCCGTCGGAGGACGGACCGTCCGTACCGGCGCCGCTTCCGGTGCGCGAAGAGCTGCGGTCCCTGGGATCCCAGGGCTTCCGGCGGCCGTCGCCCTCACGCCGACTGCGCCGGATGCACCCGCAGGCCGCACCGACCGGGCAGGAGGCGACCGCACGGGAGACGGCCGCGACCGGCCCGACCGGGGTGGGCATGCGGGCCACCACCCTCCGGGCGGGCGGATCCGCCGACGCGGGGGGAACGATGGCGGGTGTCGGCCCGGCGGGAACGATGGCGGGTCAGGTGCCGTTCGCGGCCGACTCCGCCATGCCCGCCCCTGGCGCCGGCGGTTCCCGAGCCGAACCTCCGCTCGGCATCCTGATCGGCGGCAGCCCCGGCCAGCCCGACGCCGTCGGACGGCCGGAGGAGCGCACGCCGGTCCGGGTCGTGGCCCAGCCGGTCCGGGTCGGGCGGGGCACCAGCCTGGTGGTACTGCCGTCCTGGCGCCCCGCCATCGCCGTCTCGGTCTCCACCGAGCTGCTCCTGTCCGCGACCGGGCTCGGTTTCGAGCAGCTCGCCGGCACCCGGCTGACGGTGCTGATGAATCCCAGCGCGCTGCACGACCGGGAACTGGAACTGCACGGCTGGGAGCTCTGCCCGACCGGGCGGGGCCGGCGCGCCGGACGCCCGTAGCCGGTCCGCGGGGCGTCTCCCGGAAGCGCCTCCCGGGAGGCCGGCGGGGATCGGCGGGCAGTGGCCGGCGGCTAACGAACGATGGCTAACGGACGGCCGGGGCGTTCGGGATGAACCCGAGGTCGACGGGTACCGGTGGACGCCCGTCGACCGCCCAGTCCTCGCGGACGGCGTCCAGCAGCTCCGGCAGTCGGGGCGGCCAGAGCGCGTCGGCGTTCTCGTCGGCGAGGTCGGCCGGGGTCCACCAGCGCCAGTCGAGGATCCGGTCCACGGCGTGCACCGCGCTGACGTCGCCGACCGGGCCGCGGTGCGGTCCGCCGGTGAGGTAGATGTGCTCGTGCTGGCGGACCGGGGTGCCGTGCCAGGTGAAGTCGTGTTCCCAGGTGCAGAGCAGCGGGCCCGGTTCGAGGTCGGTCCAGCCGGTCTCCTCCCACAACTCGCGCCGGGCGCCGTCCCACGGGGTCTCGCCCGGTTCCAGTCCGCCGCCCGGCATGGTCCAGTGGACGCCGATCTCGTCGTTGTCCGAACGGAGCAGGAACACCGAACCGTTGCCGTCCAGGACCACCGTGCGGGCGGCCTGTCGGGGTACGCGCTTGCGAGGGCGCAGCAGATTTCGCATCGGATCACTCTCGCAGCGACCGCCCGGGGCGTCGAGTGGATTGGTCACGATGGCCCGGCACCGGCCGGGGATTCGCGGTTCGCGGCGCCGCTCCGGCATTCGTGGGTACTGGGCTGGGATTCGCGGGCCCTGGGCCGGGGACTCGCGGGCCTTGGGCCGGGATTCGCGGGCTCGGGAGCTGCCCGTGGGCCGTACCCTGACGGCCATGTCCGTACCCGCGATCATCTTCCCCGCCGATCCGCTCAACCCGCGCCGACCCGACCCGCACTTCGCCTGGGAGGCCCGGCTGCTGCGGGAGTTGGGCGGCGAGCACCACCTGGTCGACCACGACGCGCTGCTCGCGGGGCAGGCCGAGGAGGCGGTGCGGCGGGTGCCGCAGGACGGCGGCCCCCTCTGGTACCGGGGTTGGATGCTGCCCTCCGCCCGGTACGCCGAGTTCGCCGCCGCGCTCGCCGTTCGCGGCGGCAATCTGCTCACCAGCGCGCCCGGCTACGCGACGGCACACGAACTGCCCGGCTGGTACGGCGTGTTCGAGGGCGCGACCCCGGCCAGCGCGTGGATCCCGTCCGACGGGCCGCTGGCCCCCCGGCCGGAGGAGCTGGCGGCGGCCGTGGTCCGGCTCGGCGGGAGCGGGCCGGCGATCGTCAAGGACTACGTGAAGTCGCGCAAGCACGAGTGGTACGAGGCCTGCTACGTACCCGAGTTGGCCGATCTCGCGGCCGTCGGGCGGGTGGTGGAGCGGTTCGTCGAGCTGCAGGGCGAGTTCCTGGCCGGCGGGGTCGTGCTGCGGCGGTACGAGGAGTTCGAGCGTGCGGGCGGCGGTGCGGAGGACCCGGACGGCCCTGACGGTGTTGGTGGCGCCGTCGGTGCTGACGGTGCTGACGGCGACGCGCGCGGAGCGGGCGGGCGGGCCGTGGAGGGGCGGGTGTGGTGGCTGGACGGTCAGCCGATCCTGGTCGGGCCGCACCCGGACGCCCCGCACCAGGCGGTCGAGCCCGACCTCACCGACGTCCGGGCGCTGGTCCGGACCCTCGGCTGCCGCTTCGTCACCACCGACCTCGCCAGCCGGGCCGACGGCTCCGGCTGGCGGGTGGTCGAGGTCGGGGACGGCCAGGTCAGCGACCTGCCGCGCGGGATCGACCCGTCGGGCCTGCTGTCCTCGCTGATCGCCGCCTGACGGGCGCCGCGCGACGGCGCCCGACCCGGCGGCGGCTTACCCGGCGGACTGCCCGGCGGGGACGGCGTCGACCGCCGGGTGGCCGTCCGCGATGAACGCCTGCCAGAGCCGGGCGTACGTCCCGCCGCGGGCGAGCAGTTCGGTGTGGGTGCCGTCCTCGACCACCTGTCCGTGGTCCAGCACGATCACCCGGTCGGCGCGCTCGGCGGTGGTCAGGCGGTGGGCGATGACGAGGGTGGTGCGGCCGCCGCTGAGCCGGTCCGCAGCCCGGTTGACCGCCGCCTCGGTGGCCAGGTCGAGCGCGGCAGTGGCCTCGTCGAGCAGCAGGATGTCCGGGTCGACCAGCTCGGCCCGGGCCAGCGCGATGAGCTGGCGCTGGCCCGCCGAGAGGTTGCGGCCGCGGCCTGCCACCTCGTGGTCGTAGCCGCCGGACAGCCGGACGATCATGTCGTGCGCGCCGACCGACCGGGCCGCCGCCTCGACCTCGGCCGCCGAGGCGCCCGGCCGGCCGTACGCGATCGCCTCGCGGACCGTGCCCGCGAACAGGTACGCCTCCTGCGGCACCACACCCAGGCGGTGGCGGTACTGCGCGAGGTCGTAGCGGGTGAGGTCGACCCCGTCCACCCGGACGGTGCCCTCGGTCGCGTCGTAGAACCGGGCGACCAGCTTCACCAGCGTCGACTTGCCGGCACCGGTCTCGCCGACCAGCGCCACCGTCTGCCCGGCCGGGATGTGCAGGTCCACCCCGGTCAGCACGGTGGGGGCGCCGTCCGCGCCGCCGTTGTAGGCGAAGCCGACCCCCTCGAAGCTGATCTCGCCGCGCAGCCCCTTGGACACCGGGACCGGATCGGCCGCCTCCGCCGTGGTGGTCGGGGTGCGCAGCAGCTCACGGATCCGGCCGAGGCCCACGGAGGCCTGCTGGTATCCGTCGAAGACCTGGGACAGCTGGTTGACCGGCGCGAAGAACAGGTCGATGTAGAGCAGGTACGCGACCAGCGCGCCGACCGTCAGCGTCCCGGCGTCGACCCGGGCCGCGCCGACGATCAGCACCAGCGCGGCGGCCACGCTGGAGAGGAACTGGACGAACGGGAAGTACAGCGAGATGTACAGCTGCGCCCGGACCCGGGCCTGCCGGTAGGCGATGCCGCGCGCCACGAAGCGGTCGGTGTTGGTGTCCAGCCGGCGGAAGGCCTGGACGATCCGCATGCCGGCCACGTTCTCCTGCAGGTCGGCGTTGACGGCACTGATCAGGTCGCGGGAACGCTCGTACTGGTCCCGGGACTTGCGGCGGAACACCAGGGTGGCGATCACCAGCAGCGGCAGGACGGCGAAGACCACCAGGGCCAGACCGGCGTCGATGATCAGCAGCGCGGCGAAGATTCCGGCGAACGTGAGCAGGCTGACCACGGCGGTGACCATGCCGGTCTGCAGGAAGGACGTCAGGGAGTCCAGGTCGGTGGTCATCCGGGTCATGATCCGGCCGGTCAGCTCGCGCTCGTAGTAGTCCAGGCCGAGCCGGTTGAGGTGGGCGAAGATCTTGAGCCGGAGCGTGTAGAGGACGCGTTCTCCGGTACGGCCGCTGACCCGGTTCTCGGCACTCTGCACCACCCAGTCCAGCAGGACCACGAGCAGCGCGGTGAGCGAGGCCACCGCGACACCGGACATCAGACCCTTGCGGACGCCCTCGTCGATGCCGTGCCGGATCAGCACCGGCAGGACCAGACCGGACCCCGCGTCCAACGCGACCAACAGGAGGGCGATCAGCAGCGGGGTGCGGAACGGGCGCAGCAGGCGGCCCAGGGAGAAGTCGGGGTCTCCGGCCTCGGCCTCGGCGCGGGGGACGGCCGGGTGGTCGGTGGCGGGCGGCAGGGCCGCCACCTTGGCCAGAAGGTCGGGATCGGCGGAACCGGCGGCCTTCACCAGGGCGGGGGTGGGGAGGTCGGGGGTGGTGGGGGCTGCGGCGGCGGTTGTGGACGCCGGCGCCTGCTCGTCGGACGGTGTTCCGGCCGACGATTCGGCCGGCGATTGGGTCAGTGAATCGGTCAGTGAATCGGTCAGCGGTTCCGCCGCGTCGGTCGGCGTACCGAGTGCCGGGTGCCCGGCGGTGCGTCCTGCCTCGGGGTCGGTGATCAGTGCCCGGTACTGCGGACATCGGGCCTCGAGTTCCTCGTGGGTACCGATGTCCAGCAGACGGCCGCGCTCCAGGACGGCGATCCGGTCCGCGAGCTGGAGGGTCGAACGGCGGTGGGCGATCAGCAGCGTGGTGCGGCCGGTCATCACCGAGCGCAGTGCGTCGTGGATCTCCGCCTCGATCTGCGGGTCCACCGCCGAGGTGGCGTCGTCCAGCAGCAGGATCCGGGGGTCGGTGAGGATCGCCCGGGCCAGCGCGATGCGCTGGCGCTGCCCGCCGGAGAGGGTCAGGCCCTGCTCGCCGACCCTGGTCTCGTAGCCGTCCGGGAGGGCACGGACGAACTCGTCGGCCTGGGCGGCGCGCGCGGCGGCGACGATCTGCTCGTCCGTGGCGTCCGGGCGGCCGTACGCGATGTTGGTGCGGACCGACTCGGAGAAGAGGAAACTCTCCTCGGGAACGATGCCGACCGCCGCGCGGACCGAGTCCAGCGTGAGGTCGCGCAGGTCGTGGCCGTAGAGGCGGACGGCGCCGGCGGCCGGATCGTAGAAGCGGGGCACCAGTTGCGCCACCGTCGACTTGCCGGAGCCGGAGGCGCCGACCAGGGCGAGGGTCTCGCCGGGGGCCAGCTTCAGACTGAGGCCGTGCAGGACGGGGGCCGGGTGCTCGGGGTCGTAGCGGAACTCGACCCGGTCGAACTCCAGGGCGACGTCGGTGGTACGGGGACCGACGGGGGCGGTGGGGGTGTGCGCGGTAGTGGTGTGCGCGGTGGTGCCTTCAGCCTTGCTGACGGGCGAGGCGCCGGCAGGTTCGGTGGCTGCAGGTCCGGTGCCGACAGCTTCAATTCCGCCAGCGCGGGCCAGGTCGAGATCGAGAGTGCGCGCGTCCGGACGTTCCTGGACCAGCGGGCGCTCGTCGATCAGCTGCAGCACGCGTTCCACGCCTGCCCGGGCCTGCTGGCCGACCGTGATGACCATGGTCAGCATCCGCACCGGGCCGGTCATCTGCGCGACGTAGGTGGAGAAGGCGACGAAGGTGCCGAGCGAGACCCGGCCGTCGACCGCCAGCCAGCCGCCGAAGGCCAGCACGGCGACCTGGGCGAGGGCCGGTATCGCCTGCATCGCCGGGTTGTAGCGGGCGTTGAGCCGGATCGACCTGAGCCGGGCGGCGAAGAGATTGTGGGAGGCCCGCTCCAGCTTGTCCAGTTCCTGGGCCTCCTGGCCGAAGCCCTTGACGACCCGGACGCCGCCGATCGCGCCGTCCACCACACCCGCGACGGCGGCCGCCTCCTGCTGGGCGGCCCAGGTGGCGGGGAACAGGCGCTTGCGGCTGAGCACCGAGACCCACCACAGGGCGGGGGCCATGACCAGGGCGACCAGGGTGAGCGGCGGGGACAGCCAGACCATCACGGCCACCGACATGACGAACATCAGCAGGTAGCCGGTCATCATCGGCAGCATCGACAGCAGGCCGTTCACCAGCTGGAGGTCGGAGGTCGCGCGCCCGACCACCTGACCGGTGTCCAGCCGGTCCTGGCGGTGGCCGTCGAGCCGGCCGAGCGAGCGGAACAGGTCGCTGCGCATGTCGTGCTGGACGTCGAGGGCGAGCTGGCCGCCGTAGTAGCGGCGGATCTGGGTGCAACCGAACACCACGACGGCGCCGAGCAGCAGCACCACCGCCCAGGGCACCAGCGAACGGGTGTGGGAGACGATGACGTCGTCGATGATCACCTTCGTGACCAGCGGCACCAGCGCGGTGACGGCCATGCCGAGCAGTGAGGCGCCGAACGCGAACAGCAGGCTTCGACGGGACTGCCAGCTGTAGCCGACCAGACGGCGCAACCAGCCGGCGGGCTCGGCGGGCTCGCCGTCGGCGCCCGTGTTCGCGGGGCTCCCGTTCGCCGCGCTCGCGGGGCCCGCATCGGCGGTGTGCGGGCTGCCGACGGGGGCCTCCGGAGTCGAGCCGGGGGCCGATGAGCCGCTCGGGGATTGCTCCACCGTGGATCCGTGAGTCTCAGGCATATTTAGGGATGCTAACCATTTCGTCGGGTGGTCGCCACGGCGTTTCCGCCCCGGATGGGTGGGAGGCGGGCCGGGCAGCCCGGATCGTCCGGTCCGGCGGACTCACCAACAGCCTGCGGCCTGCGGTGATTCCCGATCGAACGCGTACGCGACCCGCGCGACCGCCGTCGACCCCCGCCGCATCCAGGGTCGCCGACGTCCCGTCGAACGCCCAGCGACCGGGGGTGGACGGCCGCCCTCCTTTGGGCCTAGGCCTCCCGACCGGGGCAGCCGAGTCAGACGTCCGTCGACGCCAAGTCCGCCGTGGCCGAGCCCGCTGGCACCGAGCCCGCTGGGGCCGCATCCGCAGCAGCCGCGAACGCACCGTGGGCGAGGGTGTGCAGCAGTGCGGCCATACCGTCGCGCTGAAGACCCGAGCGCTCAGCGTGGCCGGAACGCTCGCCCCCAGAGCGCTCGCCCCCGGCGCGGCCACCCCCGGGGCGCTCGCCCTGGCCGGGATTCGAGCCGAGGCTGTGCGGGGTCGAGTTGATCAGGCCGAAGACGGCGTGCACGGCGGCCCGTGCGACCGGCTCGGCAGCGGGGGCGGCGAGCGGCGGATAGGCCTGCCGGACCACGTCCACCCACAGCTCGACGTAGCCGCGCTGGAGCCGGCGGACGGTGCGGCGGTCCTCCTCCTTGAGGTTCAGCAGCTCGCGGTCGTGCAGGGTGATCAGGTCCCGGTCGTTCAGGGCGAAGTCGACGTGGCCGCCGATGAGCGCGTCGAGGGCGGCGGCCGGACCGTCGCCACCGGCCGCCCGGCGGCGCCCTTCCTCCAGCAGGCGCTCGCTGATGCCGATCAGCAGGTCGGCGAGCATCGCGTCCTTGCCTGCGAAGTGGCGGTAGAGCCCGGGGCCGCTGATGCCGACGGCCTTGCCGATCTCGTCCACGCCCACGCCGAGGAAGCCCCGGGCGGCGAACAGCCGCGCGGCCTCCCGGCGGATCTGGTCGCGGCGTGGGAGCGCGGAGGTTGCGGGGACGTTCGGCATGCTGCCCATCGTAGACAGTGGGGTTATCGGCCGTTAACCTGGGCGGCGTAAGTTAACGTTAATTAACGTGGGATTCCATGGGCGCACCACACCCGGCCGCCCACTCGGTGCCGAGGGCAAGGGAGCTCTTGGAAATGGTCATCTCCACCGCCGGTGCACCCACCGGCGTCCAGTTCGTCACCGCGAACGGCACTGCGGCGGCGCCGGGTGCCGTTCCGCCCGGAGCCGCCGCACCCGCGCCCCGGCTCGGCACCTCCGTCGACCCGGGCTCCGCGGCCTACCGCGCCAACACCGAGGCGCACCAGGCCCTGGTCGCCGAACTGCGCGCGAAGCTCGACGCGGCCTCGCTGGGCGGAGGTGCCAAAGCCCGCGCCCGGCACACCTCCCGCGGCAAGCTCCTCCCCCGCGACCGGGTGGACACCCTGCTCGACCCGGCCTCGCCCTTCCTGGAGCTGGCCCCGCTGGCCGCCGACGGGATGTACGACGGGGCGGCGCCCGCGGCCGGGGTGATCGCCGGCATCGGCCGGGTCGCCGGACGCGAGGTGGTGGTGGTCGCCAACGACGCCACCGTCAAGGGCGGCACCTACTACCCGATGACCGTGAAGAAGCACCTGCGCGCCCAGGAGGTCGCGCTGGAGAACCGGCTGCCCTGTGTCTACCTGGTGGACTCCGGCGGCGCCTTCCTCCCGATGCAGGACGAGGTCTTCCCGGATCGCGACCACTTCGGCCGGATCTTCTACAACCAGGCCCGGCTCTCCGCCGCGGGCATCCCGCAGATCGCCGCGGTGCTCGGCTCGTGCACGGCCGGCGGCGCGTACGTCCCGGCGATGAGCGACCAGGCCGTGATCGTCCGCAACCAGGGCACGATCTTCCTGGGCGGCCCGCCGCTGGTGAAGGCCGCCACCGGCGAGGTGGTCACCGCCGAGGAGCTGGGCGGCGGCGAGCTGCACTCCCGCACCTCCGGCGTGACGGACCACCTGGCCGAGGACGACGCCCACGCCCTCTCGATCGTCCGCACGATCGTCGCCGGGCTCGGCCCGCGCGCGGCCAGGCCCTGGCCACTCGCCCCGGTCGAGCCGCCGGCCGTGGACCCGGCGGGCCTGTACGGGGCCGTCCCGGTCGACCCGCGCACGCCCTACGACGTGCGCGAGGTGATCGCCCGGCTGGTGGACGGCAGCCGCTTCGCCGAGTTCAAGGCCGAGTACGGCGCGACCCTGGTCACCGGGTTCGCCCGGATCCACGGCCACCCCGTCGGCATCGTCGCCAACAACGGCGTCCTGTTCTCCGAGTCGGCCCTCAAGGGCGCCCACTTCATCGAACTGTGCGACCAGCGCGGCATCCCCCTCCTTTTCCTGCAGAACATCACCGGGTTCATGGTCGGCCGGCAGTACGAGGCGGGCGGCATCGCCAAGCACGGCGCCAAGATGGTCAACGCCGTCGCCTGCACCCGCGTCCCGAAGCTGACCGTGGTGGTCGGCGGTTCGTACGGAGCCGGCAACTACTCGATGTGCGGCCGGGCCTACTCACCTCGCTTCCTGTGGATGTGGCCGGGCTCCAAGATCTCCGTGATGGGCGGCGAGCAGGCGGCCTCCGTCCTCGCCACCGTCCGCCGCGACCAGCTGGAGGCGCACGGCGATCAGTGGCCGACCGAGGCGGAGGAGGAGTTCAAGCGCCCCGTCCGCGAGCAGTACGAGCGCCAGGGCAGCGCCTACTACGCCACCGCCCGGCTCTGGGACGACGGCGTGATCGACCCGATGGACACCCGCACCGTGGTCGGCCTCGCGCTCACCGCCTGCGCCAACGCCCCGCTGGCACCGCCCGCTCCGTACGGCGTCTTCCGCATGTGATGGCGCCCCTCGTCCGCCCTGCTCGTCAGCCCAGTTCGTCACCTCTGCTCGCCGGCCCCGCGTCCGTGACCCCTCCCTTCCGGGTGTGACTCCCGCGGCGCCGGTCAGACACCGGTCCGGCCCCGGGCCGGTGCCCCGACCGCCCACCACCACCTCCTTCGTACGGCTCCCCTCGACCCGGAGGAACGCCTCCCATGTTCGACACAGTTCTGGTCGCCAACCGCGGTGAGATCGCCCTCCGGGTGATCCGCACCCTGCGGCGGCTCGGTGTCCGCTCGGTCGCCGTGTTCAGCGACGCGGACGCCGACGCGCCGCACGTCCGCGAGGCCGACGTCGCGGTCCGGCTCGGCCCAGCCGACCGCAGCGACAGCTCGGCGGCCGAGACCTATCTGCGGACCGACCAGATCCTCGCCGCCGCCCGCCGCACCGGCGCCCAGGCCGTCCACCCCGGCTACGGCTTCCTCGCCGAGAACCCCGGCTTCGCCCGCGCCTGCGCCGACGCGGGCCTCGTCTTCATCGGACCACCTCCCGGTGCGGTCGAGCTGATGGGTGACAAGATCAACGCCAAGGAGGCCGTGCGGGCCGCCGGCGTCCCGGTGGTCCCCGGCAGCCAGGCCACCGCGCCCACCGACGAGGACCTCGTCGCCGCCGCCGACGAGATCGGCTACCCCGTGCTGCTCAAGCCGTCCGCCGGCGGCGGCGGCAAGGGCATGCGCCTCGTGCGGGACCGGGCCGACCTGCCCACCGAGATCGCCGCCGCCCGCCGCGTCGCCCGGACCGCCTTCGGCGACGACACCCTGCTGCTGGAGCGCTGGATCGACCGGCCGCGCCACATCGAGGTGCAGGTGCTGGCCGACGCCCACGGCACCACCGTCCACCTCGGCGAGCGCGAGTGCAGCCTCCAGCGCCGCCACCAGAAACTGATCGAAGAGGCTCCCTCCGTTCTCCTCAATGCCGAGACCCGCGCCGCGATGGGCGCCGCGGCCGTCCGCGCCGCGGAGTCCTGCGGCTACACCGGGGCCGGCACCGTGGAATTCATCGTTCCCGGCATCGACCCGGACGCCCCCGCCTCCGCCGCAGAGGGGGTGCGGGACTTCTTTTTCATGGAGATGAACACCCGTCTCCAGGTGGAACACCCCGTCACCGAACTCGCCGTCGCCGTCGGCGCCGACGCGGCCCGGCTCGACCTGGTCGAGTGGCAGCTTCGCGTCGCCGCCGGTGAACCGCTCACCTTCACCCAGCCCGACATCTCCTTCCTGGGCCACGCCATCGAGGCCCGCATCTGCGCCGAGGACCCGGAACGGGACTTCCTGCCCACCGGCGGCCGCATCCTCACCCTGGACGAGCCCCGGGGCGAGGGCATCCGCGTCGACTCCGGGGTGGCCCCGGGGACCGTCGTCACCAGCGCCTACGACCCCATGCTCGCCAAGGTCATCGCGTACGGGCCCGACCGCCCGACCGCGCTGCGCCGGCTCCGCGCCGCGCTGGCCGACACCCGCATCCTGGGCGTCACCACCAACACCGGCTTCCTGCGCCGACTCCTCGCACATCCCGAGGTCGTCGCCGGCCGCTTGGACACCGGCCTGGTGGAGCAGACGGCCCAGCAGCAGCCGGCCCTGCTCACCGCGCCGTACTCACCCACCAACGCGACCGCCCCGGCCGAGGCCGCGACGCCCGCCCACCCCGGGAACGGAACCGACGCCGCGCCGGCCGAACCGCCGTCGCCCACGCACCTCCTCTACTACGCGGCCGCACTGGCACGGCACCTGGGACTCACCCCGGCCGCCGAACCCGGCGGCTGGACCGACCCGTTCTCCCTTCCCTCCGGCTGGCGCCTCGGCGGCACGCCCGCCTGGACGACCCACCGACTCCGTACCCCCGGCCAGGATCCGGTCTCGGTGCGCATCCGTTCGATCACTGCCGGCAACGTAGCCGATGCCACTGACAATTCCGCCGAGCTCACCCGCGAGGTCGAACTCCGGCTCGACGCCGGGCCGGTGCACCGCGCCCGCGCGACCCTGGCGGGCGACCGGCTGCACCTGACCGTCGACGGCCTGCAGACCGCGTTCTCGCTGGCCACCGACACCACTCCCGGCCTCGCCGCCGGCCCGGTGACCTGGCTCGGCGTCGAGGGCGACGCCTGGCCGCTGCACGGCTACGACCCCGCCGTCGAGAGCGCCGCCGGGGCCGGCGCGCACCACGGCGGCCTGACCGCCCCGATGCCCGGCACCGTCACCGTCGTCAAGACCACGGCCGGGGAGACCGTCCGCAAGGGCCAGCCCCTGCTCGTGCTGGAGGCCATGAAGATGGAACACGTGATCGCCGCGCCGCACGACGGCGTGGTGGCCGAACTGCGGGTCACCGCGGGCGCCACCGTCGCGATGGAGGACCTGCTGGTCGTGGTCGCCCCGGTCGAGGAGGCCGCGCCCGGCTCCGCCGCGGTCGAGGGCGCCCCGGCCGGGCCTGCCGCCGACCGGCCCGTCCCCGCCGAGCCCGCGGAGGTGCGGTCATGACCGCCGCCGCCCGCGAACCCGACGCCCTCGACCTGGGCCTGCCGGACCCCGTCCGCGCCCCCGGCCTGCCCGAGGAGGTCCGGATCCACGAGGTCGGACCGCGCGACGGGCTGCAGAACGAGAGCTCCCTGGTGCCGGTCGAGGTCAAGGCCGAGTTCATCGCCCGGCTCGCGTCGGCCGGCCTGCGCACCGTCGAGGCCACCAGTTTCGTTCACCCGAAATGGGTGCCCCAGCTGGCCGACGCCGAGGACCTGATGCCCCGGCTCGCCGACCTGCCGGGGCGCCACCCCGGTCTGCGGCTGCCGGTGCTGGTGCCCAACGAGCGCGGCCTGGACCGCGCGCTCGCCCACCACGCCACCGACATCGCGGTGTTCGCCAGCGCCACCGAGACCTTCGCCCGCCGCAACCTCAACCGCTCGGCGGACGAGGCCATGGAGATGTTCCGCCCGGTCGTGACGCGGGCCGCCGAAGCGGGCGTCGCGGTCCGCGGCTACCTCTCGATGTGCTTCGGCGACCCGTGGGAGGGGCCCGTGCCCGTCCCGCAGGTGGTCCGGTACGGCGCCCAGCTGCTGGAGATGGGCTGCTCGGAACTGAGCCTCGGCGACACCATCGGCGTGGCCACCCCGGGCCAGGTCGGCGCCCTGCTGGCCGGTTTCGCCCGGGCCGGGGTGCCCGCCGACCGGCTCGCCGTGCACTTCCACGACACCTACGGCCAGGCGCTCAGCAACACCCTGGCGGCGCTGCGCGAGGGCGTCATCACCGTGGACGCCTCGGCGGGCGGTCTCGGCGGCTGCCCGTACGCGAAGAGCGCCACCGGCAACCTGGCCACCGAGGACCTGGTCTGGATGCTGCACGGGCTCGGCATCCGCACCGGCGTCGACCTGCGCGCGCTGGTCGCGACCAGCGGTTGGATGGCCGAGCGCCTCGGCCGCCCCAGCCCCTCCCGCACCGTCCAGGCGCTGCTCGGAGCCGCCCGGGGCTGACTCGCCCCGCCCCCGCCCCCGCCCTGCCCCGCTCCACCCGCGTTCCGGCGTCGGCCACGCCCCGTACGGTCCGGCCGACGCCACGCACCCCGCTCATCTCACCGCACTCATCTTTCAAGCACACCGTGCGACCGTCACACCGTCAGACGGACGCCGGTCATCCCGCTCACGCCCGCGGCCACCCCGGCCGGGCATCAGGAGGATCACCATGTTCGACCACCGGCTCAGCAGCGAGTACGAGGAACTGCGGCGCACCGTCGCCGAGTTCGCCCAGGACGTGGTGGCGCCGAAGATCGGCGAGTTCTACGAGCGGGAGGAGTTCCCCTACGAGATCGTCCGCGAGATGGGGCGGATGGGGCTCTTCGGCCTGCCCTTCTCGGAGGAATACGGCGGCATGGGCGGCGACTACTTCGCCCTCGGCCTCGCCCTGGAGGAACTCGCCCGCGTCGACTCCTCGGTGGCGATCACGCTGGAGGCCGGCGTCTCGCTCGGCGCGATGCCCATCTACCGCTTCGGCACGGAGGAGCAGAAGCGCGCGTGGCTGCCCCGGCTGACCTCGGGCGAACTCCTCGGCGCCTTCGGCCTGACCGAGCCGGAGGGCGGCTCGGACGCCGGGGCCACCCGCACCACCGCGCGGTACGACGAGGCCACCGACGAGTGGGTCATCAACGGCACCAAGTGCTTCATCACCAACTCCGGCACCGACATCACCGGCCTGGTCACCGTCACCGCACTCACCGAACCGATCGCTCGTTCGAGTGAAGAAGGCGAATTCCGCTCGCCCACACGGGAGATCTCCTCCATCATCGTGCCCACCGGGACCCCGGGATTCCAGGTCTCGAAGAAGTACTCGAAGGTCGGGTGGAACGCATCCGACACCCGCGAACTGTCCTTTACCGACTGCCGCGTGCCCGCGGCCAACCTGCTGGGTGAGCGTGGCCGAGGCTACGCCCAGTTCCTGCGGATCCTCGACGAGGGCCGCATCGCGATCGCGGCCCTGGCCACCGGCCTGGCCCAGGGCTGCGTCGACGAGTCCGTGAAGTACGCCGGCGAGCGCCGGGCCTTCGGCCGGCCGATCGGCGCCAACCAGGCCATCCAGTTCAAGCTTGCCGACATGGAGCTGCGCGCCCACACCTCCCGCCTGGCCTGGCGGGACGCCGCCTCCCGGATGCTGCACGGTGAACCGTTCAAGAAGGAGGCCGCGATCGCGAAGCTGTACTCGTCGGAGGCCGCCGTCGACAACGCCCGCGAGGCGACCCAGATCCACGGCGGGTACGGCTTCATGAACGAATTCCCGGTCGCCCGCTTCTGGCGCGACAGCAAGATCCTGGAAATCGGGGAGGGCACGTCGGAGGTTCAGCGCATGCTCATCGCCCGGGAGCTCGGCGTCACGTCCTGAGCCGATCCCACCGGGGCAACGCCCCGCTCCGCAACCGGTGTTGAGGAGCGGCCCACGGTGGAGGAGGCAGCAGGAGACAGTTCGAACGAACCGTCAGGGGATCACGATCACCGGGCGGTTGGCCCGCCGCGCCAGCCGTCCGGAGACCGACCCGAAGATCTTGCCGAGCAGGCCGTGCGTCGTGCCGACGACGATCGCGTCGGCGGCGTACTCGCGGCCGACCTCCTCGATCTCGTGGCAGATGTCACCGCCGCGCTCGACCAGGATCCACGGCACCCCGGCGAGGAAGTCCGCACAGGCGAGCTCCAGTCCGAGGACCTCGGTCCGATGGTCGGGGAGGTCGACGAAGACGGGAGGCTCACAGCCCGCCCAGACCGTGGCGGGCAAGCGGTTGGCGACGTGCACGATCACCAGGCCGCACTGCGATCGGCGCGCCATGCCGACCGCGTAGGCGAGGGCGCGCTCGCTCGACAGTGAGCCGTCGAAACCGACCACCACGCCGTGCTGGAACACCGGGTCGAGGGCGGCCGCGGGCGTCTCCTGTGCAGACGGGTCGACGCGCCCGTCGAACGCGCCGGCCGCACCGGGAGCCGTCTCCGGGCGCTCGGCGCCCGGGCCGAGGCGGCCCGTCACCGGACGCCCCCCAGGGCCTGCCGGAGGCTCGCCGCGTCGCTCGTGAGGTCCGTGGCGGTCACGGCGGGAAAGGCTGCCATGGCGGGAAGGGCTGCCGCGGCCGGCAAGGCCGCGCAGAGCACGCGCGAAACCCTGGCGGCCGTCGCTCCCGGGGCCGTCGCTCCCGGGGCCATCGTTGCCGGGGCCGCCGCTTCCGGGGCCGTCGCTCCCGGGGTCCGGCTCGGCAGGCCGGGCCGCTTCGACCGCATCGGCTCGCTGCTCAAGTCCCGCCCGGCCGGGCGGGATGCGTGCCGGGGCCCCGGCGGGCGCATCAGTGCGTCCGTCGGCAGGCTCGACGACGGGGCCGTCGGCGGCGCTGTCGACGGCGCCGCCGACGTGCTCGGAAGCAGGCTGCCCGTCGACCGGGCCGGAGGTCGTGCGGACGCCGTCTCTCCCGGTCCCTGCGCCCGCGCTGCGGGGCGTGTCCGGTTCAACCGGTCGGGGAGGCTCAAAACCAGCCATGGCTCACGGCTCTTCGATGGAGAGGGGCCGACAGAAGAGGACAACGCTGCCCGGGCAGCAGGCCCGCCCACGGGATGACGTCGGTCTGAGCCGCGCAGCACCGTATGGACCTGTTCCTTTCAGAGTACGACTCAGGGTACGACGATCGTGGGGCCCGGCCCAGCGGCGAAGCCCCGGAGCGACGTTGTTCCCGCGAACGAGGGATGCGCCCGCCGTGGCGGTGCGCCCTTCCCGCAGGCGGTCGCGCCCCCTCCGGAAAGGAGGTTCCCTGGAGCTTGACTGAGCGGGCCGGACGGCGCAACAGGCCTCCAGGACACCGTGACCGGACTGTCATGGATCGGCGACGATCCGTTGCGACGCGTCGCGGACCCGTTACGCCCCACCGATCCCGGCAGGCCTCTCCGAACCCGCCCGCACCGCCGACTCCCGCCGACTCCCGCCAACTCCCGCCGTCCCGAGCAGTCCCGAACCGCCCCGCCCGAACCGCCCCGCCCGTCCCGCGCCGTCCGTCCCGTCCCGGGCCTGCGGAGGATCCCTACGTCAGGTGTCGCAACCCATTTCAGCCACTTCGTACGGCTTCGCGACGTGCTCTGGCATTTGCCAAACGCATAGGCGCGGGCGCTGGCACGATGCTCGGCATGCCCCTGCTCCTGTTCGACCTCGACAACACGCTGCTGCCCCGGGACGCCGCTTTCCAGGCCTGGGCGCAGGACTTCCTGTCCGAACACGACCTGCCGCCCAGCGACGTCGACTGGTTCGTCACCCTCGACGGCGGCGGCTACGTACCGCGCAGCACCGTACTGTCCGCGGTCCGGCGCCGCTACGGCCTGGACGTCTCCATCGAGTTCCTGCTCGCCCACTACCGACGCGGCATCAACTCCCACATCCAGTGCCCGCCGCGGCACATCGAGGCGCTGCAGGCCGCGCGGGCGGCCGGGTGGACGCTCGGGATCGTCAGCAACGGCGGCACCCGGCCCCAGTTGGAGAAGATCCGGCGGACCGGGCTGGGGCCGCTGGTCGACGGCTGGGTCATCTCCGAGGAGGCGGACTGCGTCAAGCCGGATCCGCTGATCTTCGAGATGGCCGCGCAGCGGTGCGGCATCGCCCCCACCGGGGACTGGGCCGCGCACACCTGGATGGTCGGGGACCACGCGCCCGCCGACATCGCCGGTGCCGAGCTGGCCGGGCTGCGCAGCGTCTGGCTGCACCACGGCCGGCCGTGGGCGGAGATCGGCTACCGGCCGACGCTGAAAGCGGCGGGGCTGCCGGAAGCCGTCGGCCAGGTGCTCGCCGCGCGCAACGCGCCCTCACCCCGGCCGGGGAGCCGGGCGGGCGGAGTCGGGCGGCGGGGGGCCGCCGGGGTGCCGGCGCGGGCCGCGGCGCCGCTCGGCGCACGGTCCGGCGTGCGCCCGTCGGCGGCCGCCCCGGAGGGCCCGAGTGCGCCCGTTCCCGCGACCGCCGGGGCGGGCGGAGTAGCAGGCACCGGGGCGGGCGGCGTGGCGGGTGCGGGAACCGGGTCCGGTGTCCGAAACCGATCCGGCGGGTTTGCCGTGATCGCCGTCGCCCGCCCCGGCACGGGAGGGGTCTCGGGCGCGCGGGCCGGTGCCGCCCCGGATCCGGTCGCAGAGGGCCGCCGGGCCACCCCGGCCGTGCGCCCGCCGGCCCTCCGCCCGGTGGCCGACGAGGAGGCGTCCACCCGGACCGTCCTCGCCGTGGATCCCGTCCCGGCGGCGGTCGTCACGACACAACTTGCGGCGGGCGCGGTGGCCGCCGCCCAGTAGCGCCCGCCGCGCGCCCCACCGGGTCAGCCGGCCGTCGAGGTGCGGCTCCACCAGCAGGTACGGGCCTGCTCGATGAATCCGAGCTTGCGGTAGAGCGGTTCGCCGACCGCCGTGGCGACCAGGGTGGCCGGGCGGTCCGGGTGCGCGTGGGCCAGCGCGGTCCGCAGGACGGCGCTGGCCACTCCCCGGCCGCGCCAGTCGGGCAGGGTCGCGACCCAGTACACCCCGGTGGCGTGGCCGTCGTCGTAGGTGAGGCAGGTGCCCGCCGCGGCGCCGTCGACGCAGCAGAGCCACGCCCGCCAGCCGGGTTCGCGCAGCAGCTGCTCCGGGAGGGCGACACCGCGGACCCAGGGCTGTCGGGCGGGCAGCGGGAAGCCCTCCACGATCGCCCGTTCGACCTGCGCGAAGCTGTCTGCGTCCCGGGCCTCATCGACCGTCAGGATGCCGCTGCCGTGCGCTTTCCAGACGGCGGGGAGGGCGGTCGTCGCGCCTTCGACCGGGCCCGGCTCCCGGACCATCACCGGCATGAGCGGCATCCGGGCGGCCCCGAAGCGGGTGAGGTCGAGCCCGCCGTAGGGGTCCTCCAGGGTGAAGGGTATGGTCGACCACTCGGCCAGCAGACCCTCCAACTCCTTTTCCACTGCGCCTGGTTCGGAGTAGGGCCGGGTCACCACGAACCGGTGCGCGTCGTCCGGGGTACGGGCGCAGCGGACCCCCGCCAGACCCGGGCCGGTGCGGAACCGCCAGCCGTGTACCCGGGCTTGGGCGAGCCAGAAGGCGGCGGCGTTGTCGTTGGCCCGTTCGAGCCGGCTGTTGGTATTCACGGCAGGACCGTAACCCGGCGCTCCGGATCCCGGTTCCACCGCACCAGGCTTGGCCGGATGGAGCCCGGGAGGCGCACGGCGTGTGTCCGTGCGCCCCCTCGTGCACCGCCGATTTTCGGTCAATTTCGCGCCGATCTCTCCCGCTTGGGGAAATCCGCAGCCCAGACCTGTCGACCGGGCGCACGGGAGTCGGACGCCCCAGGAGCGGCCCCGCGACAACCAGCCACCGTTGCCCCGGCCCTCTTCCCAGAAAGGTCGACGGGTGCCACGCTTCGTGATCGAATGCATCACGCCAAATTGCCATGTCGACATAGCGTCGGATGGTGAACTTGTCACAACGGCAATGGTCCACCCGATAGATTTCGATCTTGGCCAGCAGTGCCGCACCACCCACACCACACCACCGAGGGGGCTTGAGCGCCTTGAGCAGGGTGAGCAGGAGCGACGCGGGTCCTGACAGCGGCCAGGCGGCGGCCGGCACAGCGAGTCGGTCCGCAAGAAGCACTGGCACCTCCGCGATCGCCGCCACCACCCGCACCGCCGGCAGCCCGAGCAATCCGAGCAGCCCGGGCGCCGCAGCGCACTCCTCGCACCCCGCAGTGCATTCCCCCGCGGTGCATTCCCCCGCCGGCGGCCCCGGCGGGGCCCCGGCCGGAGCCGAGCACGGCGCGGCGGCGCCCTATGGAGGCCAGCCACAGTCCGGCGGACACTTCGTCAACGGTGGGTACGGCGCCGTCGGCGGCCAGGCCGTCAATGGCGGACACCCCGTCAGCCGAGGCCTCGTCAGCCCCACACCGACCTACGGCGGCGATTACCCCGGTCACCTCGGCCACTCGGGCCACTCGGGCCACCTCGCCCACCCTGGCGGCGGTCCCGGCCTGAACGCTGCCCCGGGAGCCGCCGCCGGCTCGCTCGGCGGCCTAGCGCTCGGCACTGCCCCCGGCCACGGCCCGCTGGGCCACGGCGGATCCGGGGCCAACGGCTCCCCGGCCCCGATGACGGCCGCCGCCCCGCGGAAGCTGTCCGGCCGCCGCCGCCGGGAGACCGTCGCGGTGCTGATCTTCGGCGGCGCCCCGATCTTCGAGAGCTCGATCCCGCTCTCGGTCTTCGGCGTGGACCGCCAGGACGCCGGGGTGCCCCGCTACCGCCTGCTGGTCTGCGCCGGCGAGGAGGGCCCGCTGGCCACCACCGGCGGCCTGACCCTCTCCGCCCCGTACGGCCTGGAAGCCCTCGCCCGGGCCGGCACGATCGTCGTACCGGCCTGGCGCTCGATCTCCCAGCCCCCTCCGGTCGAGGCGATCACCGCCCTGCGCAAGGCCCACCACGAGGGCGCCCGGATCATCGGCCTCTGCACCGGCGCGTTCGTGCTGGCCGCCGCCGGCCTGCTGGACGGCCGCCCGGCGACCACGCACTGGATGTACGCGCCGACGCTGGCCAAGCGCTATCCGCGAGTGCACGTCGACCCGCGCGAACTGTTCGTCGACGACGGCGACGTGCTCACGTCGGCCGGCACCGCCGCCGGCATCGACCTGTGCCTGCACGTGGTGCGCAGCGACCACGGCGCCGAGGCGGCCAACGCGCTGGCCCGCCGCCTGGTCGTGCCGAGCCGCCGCGGCGGGGGCGGACAGGCCCAGTACATCGATCAGTCTTTACCGGAGGAGATCGGCAACGACCCGCTGGCCGAGGTGGTCACCTGGGCGCTGGAGAACCTCAACCAGCAGTTCGACGTCGAGGTGCTGGCGGCTCGCGCCTACATGAGCCGCCGCACCTTCGACCGGCGGTTCCGCACCCTCACCGGCAGTGCGCCGCTGCAGTGGCTGATCACCCAGCGGGTGCTCCAGGCGCAGCGGCTGCTGGAGACCTCGGAACTGTCGGTGGACGACGTCGCGCGCCGGTGCGGGTTCCGTTCGCCGGTGGCGCTGCGCGGGCACTTCCGCCGCCAGCTCGGGGTCTCCCCGGCCGCGTACCGGACCAGCTACCGGGCACGCCGCCCCGGGCAGCAGCAGCCCACGGCGGCCGGCGTGCACGGCGACCTGCGGCTGTCCGGAGCGCTGTCGCACCCGGCCGCGGCGGGCGGGCCGCTGTACGGCGGGGCGCACGGCGGCCACTCGGCGCAGCCGTTCCCGGGCGGGCCGGGGGCGCCGGCGCCGGTGGGCTCCCACGGGCAGCCGGTGCCGCATGGCCAGCCGGTCGGCCACGGCCAGTCCGGAGGGCATGGCCAGTCCGGAGCGCACGGCCAGCCGGCCGGGTACGGCCAGGCCCAGGGCCACGCCGGGACGCCGGGCGCCCAGGGCTTCCACACCCGGTCCGGTCAGCCGTACCAGCACCAGCAGGCCGCGCAGCAGTCGCACCCCGGGCAGCAGGGTGCGGCCGGGCGCGGTCCGGCGCGGCCCCCGGTGGTACCGCCGCAGGCCGGTCCGGGGGCGGGGGCGGGGGCTGGACGTCCGCCGCGCACCGCCGAGCACGCGGCGACCGAGGACGGGCTCCCCCAGCCGGGGGCCCGCGGCCAGGGGCAGGGGCACCGCAGCGCGGCCGAGCGGCCCGCGGACGAGCCGGGTACGGCCGGGCGCGGCCACGGCGCGGCCGGCGGACGGATGCCGTCCCCCGCCGGTCAGCCAGCGGGCGGGCCGGACGGGCTCCGCGGCCGGCAGGGCCGGGCACCGCAGGCCCGACCGCAGGGTGGCCGGGCGGCGGCCGACGGCGCCCGGACGGCGCGCGAGGCCCGGACCGGCCGAGACGGTCACCCGGCCCGCGCCGACCGGGAGGGCGAGCACCCGGACGGCCGCGGCACCCACGGCGGGACGGATGATCAGCAGGGCGAGGCCGGCACCGCGGCGCCCCGCTCGGCACCATCGGTCCCCGCGGCGCGTGATCGCGCCGTAGGGTGAGCTGCGTGAATGACCGTTTGGTATGGATCGACTGTGAAATGACCGGCCTCGACCTCGACCGGGACGCCCTGGTCGAGGTCGCGGTGCTGGTGACGGACTCCGAGTTGAACGTCCTCGGCGAGGGCGTCGACGTCATCGTCCGGCCGCCGGCTGAGGCGCTGGCGAACATGCCCGAGGTGGTGCGCGTGATGCACACCGCCTCCGGCCTGTTGGAGGAGCTGGACCAGGGCGTGACCCTGGCCGAGGCCGAGGCGCGGGTGCTCGCGTACGTGCGCGAGCACGCGCCGGAGGCCGGGAGGACGCCGCTGTGCGGCAACTCGGTGGCCACCGACCGCGGCTTCCTGGCCCGGGACATGCCGGCCCTGGAGAAGCACCTGCACTACCGGATCGTGGACGTCTCCTCGATCAAGGAGCTGGCCCGCCGCTGGTACCCGAAGGCGTACTACAACAGCCCGCGGAAGGGCGGCAACCACCGGGCGCTCGCCGACATCCGGGAGAGCATCGACGAACTGCGGTACTACCGCGAGGCCGTGTTCGTCCCGCAGCCCGGCCCGGACGCCGACACCGCGCGCGCCATCGCCGGGAAGTACCAGCCGCCGGCCGGCTGATCCCGGATTCCGGTCCGACCGATCCCGGCCGACCGATCCCTGTCGGACCGATCCCGGCCCGACTGGAACCTGCCGGACCGGAATCCACTACGGAATCCGCTACGGGATCCGCGCGGGCGCCCGCAGTCGCCGGAACGAAACCCTGGCGCGAGCACCCTCTCGGATCCTGTAGAGTTCTTCCTGTCGGAACGGGAACGCGAGAGCGGGAACGGACCGGACAGATGGTGGGTGTAGCTCAGTTGGTAGAGCACCTGGTTGTGGTCCAGGTGGCCGCGGGTTCAAGTCCCGTCACTCACCCCAGAGCCCGAGGGGCCGATCTCTTCAAGAGGTCGGCCCCTCGGGCGTTTTCGCGTTCCTTCAACTGCGCCCGGCGGCCCGGCTTTTCCGGTCGCCCCCTGCCGCCGGAAGCTACCGGCTAGTAACATCGTCGCCATGACCACACCCACGATCGGCCAGATGCTCGACTCCACCGTGCCGATGGCGCACACCCTGAAGCTCGACTACCTGGAGACCACCCCGGAACGCGCCGTGCTCCGGCTGCCCGACCAGCCCGCGTACCACAACCACGTCGGTGGCCCGCACGCCGGCGCGATGTTCACGCTCGCCGAGTCCGCCAGCGGCTGCATCGTGCTCGCCGCCTTCGGCGACCAGCTGTCCCGGGCCGTACCGCTGGCCGTGAACGCCGAGATCGCGTACAAGAAGCTGGCCATGGGCGACGTCACCGCCACCGCCACGCTCGGCCGCCCGGCCACCGAGATCGTCGCCGAGCTGGACGCGGGCGGCCGCCCCGAGTTCCCGGTCACCGTCGAGATCACCCGCGCCGACGGCGCCGTCACCGGTGTGATGACGGTCACCTGGACCCTGCGCCCCAACTCCTGACCGCCGCACCGCCGGTGGCCCCGGGAGCGCCGCCCCGGGGCCGCCCGCGCGATGACTGTCCGTGACAGCGGCCGTGACCTCACCGCCCGTCCGCTCGTTCTCAACTCACGTGCGAGCCAATCACGCGAGGCCCCAGGAACCCGTCCCCCGCGGCGACGCCGGAGCCCGACGCGGGATCGCCCGCCGGCTGCCCCGCCCCCGGACCGTCGCGGCCGGAGGGGCCCTGCTCGCCCAACTCTGGAGCCTCGGCGCCACCGGCGCCTACGCGGCGACCGCCGGCCCCCTACCGGAACCGGCCCAACCCGCCGTCCGCCGCGCGCTGCACAGCACACCAGCCGTCAGCGCACCAGCCCTCGGCGCACCGGCCGTCGGCACACCGGCCCTCGACGGGCCCGCGCTCGACGGGCAGTCGGCCGAACGCCCCGGCGGGGCGCGGCAGTCGGCGGCCGCAACGCCCGACCGCTCCCCCGGCCCCACCGGCGGGCCGACCGGCGGGCCGACCGGCACCGAACCCGTCGAGCGGGCCGCCGGGACGGTCAACGGCTCCCTCCAGGAGCGGATCCGAGCCGGCGGACTCCCCCTGCCCGGCCAACGAGCCGCCGTCCCCGACGCCTTCGCGATCGCCTCCGGCCTGTTCGACACCGTCCCCGCCCAGCCCCGGCCCGCCGAGACCCGCGCCTCCCGGGAAGGGCAGCCCACCGGACTGCCCACCGCCGACCGCGCGCACCCCGGCACCGTCCGCTCCGCCGACCCGCGGCGATCCGCGTCCTCGGAGGCGCCACCGGTCCAGGAGGCCACGTCCGCAACCGACACGGCGACCGGTTCCGACGCCGACCACGGCGGCGCCGCGGTCGGCCCCGCCACTTCGGCCGCGCCCGGCGCCGGCACCCCGGAGACGCTCGTGATCGCGGACGCCGCGACGGTGACGCCCGTGACCGGCGGCCCCGCCACCGCGACCGCCGTCCTCGCCCCCATCGCCGCCGGCCTGCTGCTCACCGGGGCGGCCATGTGCAAGCACCGCGGACTGCCGAGCGGCCACTGAGAAGGCACTGAACGGACACTGAGCGGGCACCGAGCGGCCTGGAGTACGCAGGCGGAACGCGGCCCAGGCCCGGCCGGCGGCCCCGCGCGCCGTCAGTGGAAGACGCCCGGTGGCGGTTCCGGGGACGGCGCGGCCGTGGTGTCCGTCGCGGGGGCGGCGCCGGCGGCGAAGTCGGTGAGGACGCGGCCGTGTTCGACCCGGGCGTGGGCCGGGTCGGAGGCGGCGCGGCGGGTGAGGTCGGCGACCGGGAGGGGGCTGTGGGCGGCGGCCAGGACGAGGTTGCCGAAGCGCTTGCCGCGCAGGACGGCGGGGTCGGCGATCAGGCAGAGCTCCGGGAAGACCGCGCCGAGGGTGGCGACCTGGGAGCGGGCGAAGGGCAGCGCGGCGCCGTCGGCGATGTTGGCGGCGTACCAGCCGCCGGGGGCGAGGGCCCGGGCGGCGAGGGCGGTGAACTCGACGGTGGTGCAGTGGGCCGGGGTGCGGGCGCCGGAGAAGACGTCGGTGATGACCAGGTCGACGGTGCCCTCGGGGGTGCGTTCCAGCACGCTGCGGGCGTCCGCGCCGCGCACCTTGATCTGCCAGCCCCGGTCCAACGGCAGTTCGGTGCGGACGAGTTCGGTGAGGGCGGTGTCGATCTCGGCGACCTGCTGGCGGGAGCGCGGCCGGGTGGCGGCGACGTAGCGGGCCAGGGTGAGGGCGCCGCCGCCGAGGTGGAGGACGGTCAGCGGGCGGCCGGGCGGGGCGACCAGGTCGATCAGGTGGCCGAGCCTGCGCTGGTACTCGAAGCCGAGGTGGGTGGGGTCGGCGAGGTCGACCAGGGACTGCGGGGCGCCGTCGATCAGCAGTGACCAGGCGGCGGGGCGGTCGCGGTCGGGCCGCAGTTCGGCCAGGCCGGAGCCGACGGGACGGGTGAGCGGGCCCTGGGCGTGGCTGCGTCCGCCCGGGCCGGTGGTGGCCGCCGTCTCGCCGGCGCGGGCGGCTCTGCTGCTGCTTCGTCCCATGTCGGCCATTATCTCCGCCGCACGCGAACGCTCCTCCGCCGCGGTGAGCAGGCCACGCGCCAGGGGCGTGCCGGGGGGATCCGGCCGGAGGGACGAGCGGTGCTCGTGGGCCCGGCGGGATCCGCGCGGCACGCCCGCTAGAACGGGCCGAGGCCGCCTGCGGTGAGCGTGCAGGCGGCCTCGCAGAGGGCGGAGCGGAGTACCCAGGCGTCCGTGGGGCGGGCGGTGCGCTCGGAGCCGGAGGGCGGGATCACCCAGTGCGGGTCGGTGCCGGCCGGGATGAGGGCGCCCGCCGTACAGGAGCTGCCGGGCAGGTGCCAGGTCTCCCAGGTGCCGGCGGGGACGAGGAAGGAGACGGTGCTGCCGTTGGGGCTCTGCAGCACGGCTCCGCAGGCGCGGCGCAGTCTGAGGATGTCGACGGCTTCCAGGCCGTGCCGCAGGGCGACCGTCACGGTGTCGCGCGTGGTGACGAGGGTGCCCTCGTGCGCGGGGTGCTCGCGCCGGGGGCCGCCGCAGGGGGCGCGGCCGCCTTCGACCGGGCCCCGGCCGGGGATCCGGTCGTCGGCGGGATCGGGGAGCAGGGCGGGGGCCGCGCCCGCGAGCACACCCCCGGCGACGGGTCGGTACTGCGGCAGTCCGGTGGCCATCATGGGCCCTCCTGTACCTCGTCGGATAGGGAAGCACAGCCGCCCGGAGGAGCCACCGGGCTGGGACGGGCCGGGGCGACGGCTTGGGCTTCCACGTATCAGGACAACGCCGCGGACGCACCTCAGGCCACGGGGCGCCTTACAGCAAGGCATGGCATTTCATGGCAGATATCCCGCAACATCGCCCGCTTTGACCGGTATTGTCAGCACATTTCCCACGAACCCCACGTGACCGTCCAGTGACTCCGAGTACTCTCGGCGCCATGGCAGCCACCCCACCGGCCGAGCCGAACCGACCGTCCCCCAACACCGTGATGCGCGCGCTGCGCGGCGACCGCTCTCCCGGCGAGTTCGCCATGGCGGTGCGCCGGGCCGCCCGGGAGATCGGCGAGCACGTGTCCTGCGACGCCCGCTACGTCGGACGGGTCGAGTCCGGTGAGATCCGCTGCCCCAACTACGCCTACGAGCGGGTCTTCCGGCACATGTGGCCGGGTCGCACGCTCACCGACCTCGGCTTCGCCCCCCGGACGTCCGTCCGCCGCCGTTCGGCGGTCGGCGGCGGGCGGGCCGAGGCGCCCGCGCCCCACCCCCCGCTCGTGCCCCTGCCCGCCCCGCGCTCACCACTCTCCACCCAACTCCCGTACGCTGCCTCGCCGTACGCGGATCCAGCCGTTCCGGACGGGCCGCCGTGGCCGAGCCGCGGCGCGGTGCCCAGGGGGCCCGATGGATCGCCCTATCTCGACGAGGAGAACGACGACGTGCGTCGCCGTACGTTCCTGGCCGGCGGCACGACCGCGCTGGCCACCGTGATCGGCATCGACCGAGCGGCCTCGGCCGCCGGCCGACAGGCCGGTGCCGACGGCGCCTCCGGTGTGCTCACCGGCCAAGGCGCCCTTTTCCGTGCGGAGTTCTCCGCACCGTCACTGTTCGCCCCCGACCAGGTGGTACCGGGTCGGCCCGGGCCCGTGCCACCCCTGCGCAAGGTCGGCACCGCCGAGGTGCTCGGCGTCGAACAGGCCGTCCGGGAGATCCGGTTGGCCGACGACGCGCACGGCGGCGACGCCCTGTACGAGCTCGCCGGGCAGTCGCTGCGCAACGCGTACGTGCTGCTCAACGAAGGCGAGTACAACGCCGAGACGGAGCGCCGGCTCCAGGCCGGGGCCGGCGAACTCGCCATCTCGGTGGGCTGGTTGGCACACGACTCGAACCGGCTGGCGGACGCCCGCTCGTTCTACGCCGAGGCGCTGGCCACCGCCCGGATGGCCGGGGACTCCGCGCTGGAGGCGCACGTCTTCTGCAACAGCGCCTTCCTCGCCCGGGACGCCGGCCGGCCGCGCGAGGCGCTGCGCGCCGCCCAGGCCGGGCAGGTCGCCGCCCGCGGCCTCGGCTCCCACCGGCTGCTCGCGCTGCTGGCCATGCGCGAGGCCGGCGCCTGGGCCCTGCTGCAGGACCGCGCCTCCTGTGAACGCGCGCTCGGCCGGGCGTACGCGCTGTTCGGCCGCGGCCCCGCCGAGGGCGATCCGGAGTGGATGTCCTTCTTCGGCGAGGCCGAGATCGCCGGCCTCCAGTCGCAGTGCTGGTCCGCGCTCGGCGACTGGGACCGTGCCAGCGAGCAGGCCGGGCTGGCCATAGCGCTGCAGCGGCCCCACTTCGTCCGCAACCGGGTGCTGTACACCGCCGAGTTGGCCCACGACCGGCTCGGCCGCGGGGACCTGGCCGGCGCGGCGCACCACGGCTCGTCCGCCGTCGCGCTGTTCGGCGACGTCCGCTCGGCCCGGATCCGGAGCATGCTGGCGGACACCGCCGGACGGCTGCGCCCGCACGCCGCGGTGCCCGAGGTGCGCCGGTTCCTGGCCGAGTACGACCGGGCGGCCGCCGCCTAGGTGTGCGTCTGCCGGGCCCCTGGCGGCTCAGGCCCGGTGCTCAGCCCGGCGGTCAGTGCCGGGCGTGCAGGCCCTCCAGGTGGGAGAGGTCGTTCCAGACCTCCACGGCCGGTGCGCCGTACTCCCAGGACAGTACGCAGAGCGCGGCCGTGCCGAGCTTGAACCGCTGGGCGTACTCGGGCGGCAGGCCCAGCCAGCGTGCGGTCAGGATGCGCAGCAGGTGGCCGTGCGCGAACAGGATGACGTCCCGGTCGGCGCAGTGCATGTCGGTGGTGTCCGGGTCCGGGACGCCGTGCTCCTGGTGGAGGCCGGCGAGGAAGGCGTCGACCCGGGCGGCGACCTCGGAGAGCTTCTCGCCCCCGGGCACCCCGTCCCGCCAGATCAGCCAGCCCGGGTGGTCGGTGGCCCGGATGTCCACGCCGGTGCGGCCCTCGTAGCGGCCGTAGTCCCACTCCATCAGCTCGGGGCGCTCGACGGCGCGGTCGCCGAAGCCGGCCAGCGCGCAGGTCTCCTTGGCGCGGCCGAGCGGGCTGGTGTAGACGAGCGCGTCCGGCAGCCCGTTCCAGGGGGCGTTGGCGAGGCGGACGCCGAGGGCCCGGGCCATCGCGCGGCCCTCCTCGGTCAGCGGGATGTCGGTGCGGCCGGTGTGACGGCCGGTGGCGGACCACTCGGTCTCGCCGTGGCGGACCAGCACGATTCGGGCGGGCATGGAGGGCTCCTCGCAGCGGGGCGGTGGCAACGGTCGGTCTCGCCATCGAGCACCGGGTTCCATGATCTCCCACGCCGGCGGCGGACACGATAGCGGGCCGGTGCGGACGCCGCCGCCCGCGGTGGCCGGTCCGGCGGCGGCCGGTTCGCACCGCGTTGTCGGACCCGGATGCGACACTGGGCCGCACCATGAACGTCTCGACGAACGTCCCGCCCAGCGGGCCCGCTGAGCCGCTCGCCCAGCGGCTCGCCGAGCTGCGCGGACCGGCCCCGCAGCGCAACCTGAACGCCCGCTCCCTCGCCGCGCTCGCCGCCAATCCGGGCTGCCACCGCCGCGCCGTGCTCGACGCGGCCGGGGTGGACAAGTCGGTGCTGGCCGCCCGGCTCGGCCGGCCCGCCCCGTTCGGGCAGTCCCCGTTCGCGATCGCCCGCGGTGTGATCTTCGAGTCCCGGCTGAAGGCGGACGGCTACGCCCCGCTGCTGGAACCGCTGCGCCGCCACCTCGGCGTCCCCGCGGACGGCCACGCCCCGCTGCTCGTGCCGGACCTGCTGCAGCGCTCCGGCCCGGCCGTCCGCGCCGACCGGACGCTCGAGGCGCTGGGCCGGGCCGCCGCCGACCCCGAGGCCTGGACGCTGCTGGACCACCCGTTGCTGCGCCTGGACGTGGCCGGCAGCACCGCCTACCTGGAGCCGGACGCGCTCGTGGTGCACGGCGGGCGGTGCACGGTCGTCGAGATCAAGTCCTTCCCGGTGCTCGACGGCAGCGCGGACCCGGCCAAGGTCGGCGCCGCCGCCCGCCAGGCCGCCGTGTACGTGCTGGCACTCCAGCAGGCCGCCGCCGCGGCGGCCGGGCAGCCGCTCGCCGACGACCCGTACACCGAGCAGCGGCTGCCCGGCAGCCCCCGCACGAGCGTGCTGCTGGTCTGCCCGAAGGACTTCGGCAACCGGCCGACCGCAGTAGCCGTGGACGTCCGCCGGGAACTGGCCACCACCCGCCGCCAGCTGAGCCGGATGACCGGCATCGACCGGCTGCTGGACGCGCTGCCGCCGGGCGCGGACTTCGACCTGGCGGCCGACGAGGCCGGTGCCCCGGCCCGGAGCGCCGAGGAGCTGGCCACCGCGGTCGAGGCGGTGCCCGCCGCGTACAGCCCGGACTGCCTGTCCACCTGCGAGCTCGGCTTCCACTGCCGCGCCCAGGCCCGCTGCGGCGACCGGGTCGAGCAGCTCGGCCGGGGCGTGCGCGCCGAGCTGGGCAGCATCCGGACGGTGGCCGGGGCACTGGCCGCCGCCGCCGGCCCGAATTCCCCGCACGACGAGGACGACGAGGACGGCCCGGACGACGCGGCCGAGCGCCTGGCCTACGCGGCCGCCCTGCGCGCGGAAGCACTGGGGAGCCGCGCATGAGCCTCCTCACCACCCTGGCCCGGCTGGAGGCCGTCCGCAGTGGCCGGGCCGAGCCGCTGGCCACCGTGCGGCACCGGCACCTGTCCGACCGCCCGATGGTGCTGGTCCCGCTGACGGCGGCCGGCGAGTCCGGGGCGCCGCTGGCGGTGATGCTGGGCACCGACCGGGACGCGCCCCGGCTGCACCTGGTGCCGCAGCCGCTCAACCGCACCCTGCGGTTCGACTTCCTCGCCGAGCTGGCCGCCGACCTGCTGCCCTACCTGGAGTCCTTCGCCGACGACGTCGAGCAGGTCGAGGGCTCCGAGAAGGACCCGGAGACGGGCGAGAAGACCCAGGTGTTCCGCGAGCTCTGCGCGGACGCCCCGCAGCTGATCGTGCCCAACGGCGCGGGCGTGCACCACCTCGCCCTGATCGGCCGCTCGACCCGCTTCCGCCGCACCGTCGAGGACGACGAGCCGGGCCCCTACCCGGCGCCGGTCCGGGTGCCGCTGCTCGGCCGCTGGCTGACCCACCTGACCGACCGCGCCCAGGTGCCCGGCTCCAGTCTGCTGCTGCCGATGACCGGCCTGCTGGCCCGGCACTGGGCCACCGGCCAGAGCCACCTGGAGGACCAGCACCTGGCCGCCCGACTCGCCTGGCACGACCCGCCGGAAGGTCTGACCGGCGCGCAGGCGGCCGAGCTGGCCGAGTCCGCCCGGGACGAACAGGGCCGGCTGCTGCACCCGCCGGCCGGCCCGGCCACCGACCCCCGCTTCGACGAGGCCGTGCTCGCCCCGGCGATCACCCGCTACGACTCCGCGGTGAGCGCCCTGCAGCACAGCACCGAGCAGCGCGACGAGGCCGCCGCCGCGCGCGCCCGGGCCGCCGTGCGGGCCGCGGTCGGCCAGTTGGAGGAGGTGCTGACGGCCGTCCTGCTGCCCACCTGGCGGGACGTCTGGCGCGGCCTGGACCTGCTGCGCACCCTGCCGCCGGCCGGCCACCTGGCGGAACGCTGGACGGGCGACCGGTGGTCCTACACCGGCCACCGGGACCGCCTGGCGGCCGGTGAGCCGCCGCAGCCCCGGCAGGACGACGCCGTCACCGCCGCCCGCAAACTCGCCCAGCGCGAGCGCGAGCAGGCCCGGCTGGACGTCCAGGAGGCGCTGGACGACCCGCTGGCGATGGCCGAACACCGGCTGGCCGGTGAGGCGTTCAGCGGCGTGGTGACCGAGGTGGTGCCGGATTGGGACACCACCGGCCGCTCCCCCAAGCCCCGCCCGCTGGTCACCCTGCGCACCGCCGACCGCCCCCACGCGGACCTCGGCCGGGAGGCGTACCGGGTGTGGGCGTCCCCCCGGTCGGAGGGCGGCGGAGCGCCGGCCGCGCAGAAGGCCGGGATCGTCGCGGTCGACGCGGCCGCGAGCACGATCACGTTGCGGGTGCTGTCCGGCATGGGCCGCAGGAAGGAGCCGGAGCCGGGCAGTCTGCCGGAGCCCGGCGAACAGGTCACCTTCACCCTGTTCGAGTTGACGGTGCGCCAGTCAGCGCCGCTGCCCGAGCCGGACGACACCCCCTGGACGCACGGCGGCCCGCCCGGTGCCGCGCCCGTCCCCGCCCCGTCCGTCTCCGAGGAGTGGGAGTGATGGCCGCCTCGATCCCCGAACAGATCCCCGAGCAGCCCGCCGGTCCGGCCTTCGCACAGCCCGCCGAGCCGGCGCCGGGGGCCGCCGCCGACGCCGCGGTGGCCGGGATCCTCGCCGCGACCGTCCACCCGCCCGTCGGCGCCCCGCGCGGCGTGGTGGTGGACTCCCCGCCCGGCGCCGGGAAGTCGACGCTCGTGGTGCGGGCCGCCCGCGAGCTGGTCGGGGCCGGCGAGCGGCTGATGATCGTCGCCCAGACCAACGGCCAGGTGGACGACCTGGTCGGCCGACTCGCCGAGAAGGCGCCGGAGCTGACGATCGGCCGGCTGCACGCCGCGGACTCCCGGCCCGGCCCGGAGGTGCTGAAGCACGCCAACGTCACGCCGTCCGACAAGGTCGCCGATCTGGTCGAGCACGACGTGGTGATCTCCACCTCGGCCAAGTGGCAGTGGGTGCGGGCCGAGGCACCGTGGCGGCACGCGATCGTCGACGAGGCGTACCAGATGCGGTCGGACGCCCTGCTCGCGGTGGCCCGGCTGTTCGAACGGGCGCTGTTCGTCGGCGATCCCGGCCAGCTGGACCCGTTCACCGTGGTCGGCACCGAGCAGTGGGCCGGCCTGTCGTACGACCCGTCCGGCAGCGCCGTGGTGACCATGCTGGCGCACAACCCGCAGATCCGGCCGCACCGGCTGCCGGTCTCCTGGCGGCTGCCCGCCAGCGCGGCACCGCTGATCTCGCGGGCCTTCTACCCGTACACCCCGTTCCGCTCCGGCACCGGCCCGGACGACCGCCGGCTGACCACCGCCGTCCGCCCCGACGGCTCCGCGCTGGACGCGGTGATCGACCGGGCCGCCGAGCACGGCTGGGCACTGCTGGAGCTGCCCGCCCGGCACACCGTACGGACCGATCCGCAGGCCGTGGCGGCGGTCGCGGCCACCGTCCGCCGACTGCTGGACCGCGGTCTGACGGCGCACTCCGAGCAGGGCGAGGCGCCGCTGACCGCGGACCGGATCGCCGTCGGCACCGCGCACCGCGACCAGGCGGCGGCGGTCCGCGCGGCGCTGCTCACGGCGGGCGTCCCGGTGGACGGCGCCGCCGGGCCGGCCGTCACGGTGGACACCGCCAACCGGCTGCAGGGCCGGGAGTACGACGTCACCGTCGTGCTGCACCCGCTCTCCGGCCGCCCCGACGCGACCGCCTTCCACCTGGAGACCGGCCGGCTCTGCGTGCTCGCCTCCCGCCACCGGCACGCCTGCATCGTGGTGGCCCGGGCCGGGATCGCCGAGCTGCTGGACGAGCACCCCGCCACCGAGCCGGTGCAGTTGGGCGTCCCGGTGGCCTTCCCGGACGGCTGGGAGGCAAGTTTTACCACACTGGAGCACTGGATGCAGCACCGCGTCAGACTGCACTGATCAGGGCGGCCAGCAGCACCGGCGCCCCGGCATCCACATGCCGGGGCGCCGTCGGCTGATCACCACTCCTCAGGTCCCTTGAAGACGGCCACGGGCCGCTTCGATCTCGCTTCGGGCCACAGCGCCGAACACGGCTTGGTCCCGCAGAGCGGCGAACACTCGGACGAAGTACGAGATGTTCTCGGGCCTGGCCGTCTGGAACGCCCCCGACCAGAACTCTTGCTTGAGCAAGCTCTCATCGAACAGGTAGAAGCCCTCACCGGGGTAGAGCGACCGTGCCCGGCCTTGCGGGATGATCCCGATGGAAACGTACGGGAGCCTAGACACCTCCAGGAGGTGATCAAGTTGCCCGTTCATCACCTCAGCACCGCCCGTATTGTTAGTTAGCGCTGAGGCTTCCAGGAGGAACGAGAATATCGGCGCCCCGGTGCCGAGGAACCGCTTCCGGACCATGCGGTTCTGTGCCGCTTCCTCCACGTCATCCAACGGCAGGCCGTGCAGCTTGGCATGGATGGTGAACTGCGCCTTGGCGTACTCGACCGTCTGTAGGAAGCCGGGGACGAACAGCGACTCATACACCCGGAGCAGCTTGGTCTTCGCGTACAAGTCCATGGCTTGGAACTGGAGACGCTTCATCCCCGGTCGGTGCCACCGCTTGTAGTCGGTCCACATCTGCTCGATCTCACGACTCATCGCGATGAGTTCGGGGGTCTGCCCCTCGACGGCACAGGCCGTTGCCCATCGTCGGATGTCTTCCTCGGTCGGGATCTGCGTCCCGTGTTCGATCTTCGACACCTTGGTCTTGTGCCAGCCACAGCGCTGCGCGAGCTCGACACCCGAGAGCTGGGCATCCCGACGGAGTTCCTTGAGCTGAGTCCCGAAAGCGCGCCTTGCGGACTCGGATGGTTCCTGGTCAGACATGTCGCTACGGCTTGTACTCACCATTGGGGACGCCGAGCGACCATGCCTGCTCGAACGCCTCGTTGCAGAACCGGACCACGTCCGCTTCGGTTGAGAGCTGGATATCGGTCTGTTGGTTGTCTCCCCCCATGAGGTTGAAGACCACCAGGTCATCCCGGATTAGGCAGTCGTTCCCCGGCAAGGGCAGCGCCGACACGAGACGGCGGGGAAGCCACCGAAGACGCTCCGTGGGGTCGGCCAGCTCGACCGCCATCCGCTGGTAGTCCGAGAGGGGTTCGGAGACGGCCCGCACACGCCGGTAAGGGAAGCCGGCAGCGGCCTTCCCGGTCAGGAACGCACGATGCCCGCGCATCGTCTCCTCGACCGTCTCACGGTCGCCTGAGCGCCATGCCTCGAACAACGGGCGGTCCACCTCATAGAAGTCCCGTAGCTCAAGCTTCCGGACCTCTTGGGTGGGCTCACCGAACAGCAGCTCAATTCGGCGTGCCGCCGAGATCAATTCCATAACGCTCCCTGACGTACTTCCGAACGAACACATCCATGGTCCGCCCGGACATCTCCCCGAACGTCTCGTCATCGGCAAGGGCGACGAGCTGACCTCGAACCTTCGGCCCGCGCTTCTTGAGTTGCACGATCCATGAGTCACGGTCGGTCTCATAGAACGTCTCGCACTCGACGCCGCCCTGAGAGTTGGGGTCCGTGCAGAAGAACGTAGCGGTCAAGTCGTCGCCGTCGCTGCTGTGTTGCCGCATGTTGCTCCCCCCGTGATCCGGCCGCATGTCACCTTCGACCTTCGCCCTACGAGCACCCCAAGGTCAAGCGTTCGACGACACCAAAGCTCACTCAGACGGGTTCCAGCAACTATGAGCAACTTCGTTGAGTGCCGCTGGCCGAGGTTCGTACGGTCTACCCCACGCCCCTACGCATCGGTGAAGGAGAGGGAGCCAGGTATGTCCGCTGCCGTGAGGTCCGCCGGTTCGCACCGGAGCAGGGAGCGGGCCAGTCCTCAGAAGATGGCCGCGATCTTGAACGAGTACCGAGTGGCACAGTCGGAGTCCCGACCCGTGCGGTACCCGCTGCCGCCGGGGTGCGGGTGTCCCCGGTGTCGCACTGGGGGCTCCGGTGAATGACGCGATCGCCCTTCCCCCGCCGACCGAGGCGGGCGAGTCCTCGACGTCCGCCAAGCCGCCCAACGACCCGGAAGCGCCGGACGCCGTGAGCGCCGTTGTGGAGCGGCTCAGGACCCAGCATGCCGAGCGCATGCGCCACCGACACCAGCACTGAGCCGGCCGCAGCCGGTTCATGAGCAGAGCGGAGGCACCACTTGAACACCATCGACCTTCTCAGGTCGCCGAACACCGTGCTGGCCAACGCCGTTGACGATGCCCTGGACGTGCTCCGGCCCCGCCTCCTGGAGGCCGGAACGGAACGGATCGAGTTCACCGTGGGGACGCAGCTCAACGGGCGTCCGCACATCGGCACGCACCTGGTGCAGAGCCTGTCGTTCCTGGTCGCTGAGCGGGCCCGCGACGAGTTCGGGGTCGATACGGCCGTGGACTTCGTGGCGCTGGACAACGCCCCGGCGGAGACCATCACCGATGGCGGCCGGATGTACCAGCTCACCTACAACCACCAGCTCGGAGACCACGGCATCCGCGCCCTGGTCTCCGAGTACTACGCCCCTCTTCTGGACGCGATGACCAGCCGCACGGGCGTGGAGTACCGCGTCAGCACCTACACCGAGCAGCAGGCGAGCCCGGAGTTCCGGGCCGAGTTCCTGCGGACGCTGGAGCACCTGGATCAGATCCGGTTCTGGCTGGCCCCGGCCAGCGGCACCGCTCACATCCGACTGCCGTGTCCGGTGTGCGGGTGGGCTCAGAAGTACGCCGACCACACGCGGCTGTTGGAGCTGGACGATTCGGGGGCGCTGTTCGAAGCGATGTGCCACGAACACGGCCGCTACGAGGCGGACATCACGCCGCTCGGCGGCGGGTACCTGGACCTCTCCACCCTGTACCGCAACGTGGTCAAGGAACGCTCCTACCGCCCCGACGACGGCACGTTGCACGTGATGGTGAAGGGCGGCGACTGGGCGTTCGGCTGCCAGCTGGTGGACGGCGCCCACGTCGCGATCGGGGCGCCGGCCGCTCCGGTGCCGCTGCGCGTCTTCACCCCTCAGATCCTCGGCAACGACGGCGGGAAGCTCTCCAAGAGCCTCCTGCGCGCCTCTGCCGACGCCGGAGACGCGACGGGAGGCAGCGCCGCGGAGTGGCTGCTCGACCCGGCTGCCTGGCCCGGCACACAAGCGGACTACGTCGAAGCGCTCACGGGCGCCGGTGAGCTGATGCTCAGCAGCCCGAGGCACTTCTTCCGGTCCTACACCACGACCGCATTGGAAGCCCTGATGACCACCCGCCAGCCTGCCAGGAACCAATCCCAGGCGCATGGCCGTCCCCGCAACATCCAGATCTACAAGCAGTACTTCGACCTGATCGACGACGGCTCCAAGACTGTCGAAGTCCGGGTCGCCTACGCCTCCATGAAGCGAATCAGGGTCGGCGACCTGCTCAACTTCACCTGTCGTGGCGAGGAGTGCCTGACCAAGGTGACCCGCATCGGCACCTACAGGACCTTCAAGGAGATGTTCGGCACCGAGGACGTGAAGGCGGTCAACCCGCACGCGACCGAGGCCGAACAGTTGCGGGCGATCCACGCGATCTTTCCGCCGGAGAAGGAAGCCCTCGGCGTGATCACGTTCGAGATCGAGCGGGTGAACCCCGGTGAGTAGGCGCAGACGGGTCCTGGTGGTCTGCAAGGGGAACCACTGCCGTTCCCCGATCGCCGCCCTGATCATCGCGGAGCGGTCCGGGGGCGCGCTGGACGTACGCTCGGCGGGCACCCGCGACTGGCACGTGGGCAAGCCCGCACACCCGCTGATGATCGAGGCCGCTTCCGCCTTCGGCTACGACCTGACCGGCCACCGGGGCCGGTTCCTGGACGAGGGGCTGCTCAGGTGGGCTGACGACGTGGTCGCGGTCGACGACGAAACGGCACTCGCGGTCGAAGCCATCGTCGGCCCGGACCGACCGGTGAGAATCCTCGGCTCGGGCATCACCGACCCGTGGGGCGGCGGTCCCGAGGACTTCGCCGCTGCCGTCCTGGAGATCCAGGAAGCCACGGCCTTGTTCTACGCGGTCTAACCGCCGTCCCCAGCATCTGAGTAAACGAAAGAACCGCCCCGGCCGAGCAGGCCGGGGCGGTTTGCTTTGCTTCGAGCGTTCAGAGCAGCGCCAGGAACGGGTTCCCGGATGCGACCAGCTCAGGGCGGGGAACGGGAGCAGACACGGGAGTTGGGGGCGCGGTCTTGGCCGGGCGGTAAGTGTCCATGCGGACCACGGTGGCCGGGCGTTCGTCACGCTGGGTTCGCGGCCGGCTGAGCGGAGCGTGACCGGTCTCATCCTCCGCCAAGGTGTAGACCGTGGCCGGGCGGCCAAGGCCGGAACGGTCGAGAGTGACCTTCACCCCGGGCAGTGCCTTGACCTCATCGGCGGAGGCCCCGACGAACGGCAGCAGGTCGGAGGACCGTGCCTTCCCCCCGTGCATCTCGATCCGCGCCCGGACCTTCTCCGCCAGCGTCGGCACCCGGCGAGCGGGCTTGGCCGTCTCCGCACCACCGGTGATGCTGACCGCGCAGCGGACGCTGTAACGCACCAGGGAGAACGCGGCAGACAGACAGGCGTGGTCGATCACCTCAGAGCGTTCCGAGGCGGCCAGGCAGGCCGCTACCCGGATGGTTTGTTCGGCGGTCCGCTCGACGTACACGGCCTGCGCTTCGGGGAGGTTCTCCGAGATTATCCGGGCGTACCGGCGGATGACCTTCCACAGGGGCCGGGCATCCTCTCCGAGACTGACCGTGTGCCTGTCACCGGCCGCCCAGTAGTACGCCTGCGTGATGTCCCAGCCGTCCGCTTCGGGCAGGGTGGCTCCGTCGTCGTCCAGCATCGGCACGGACCCGAGGGTGAAGGGCATGATGCGGTTGTAGGACCCTCCGGCCGCCTCCGTGGCGCCGATGTACTTGGTCCAGTCGGACGGCGTGATGTGGGCGTGGAAGACCACCGCCGGATCATCCACGGACTGAGCCTCGGCCTTGGTCGTATTCCGAATCGGCGCCCCGTCCCAGGCGCTCCGGAGCTTGGCCGTGAAGCTGGCATCCCGTCGGACCCTTCGAAGCGTTTCGCTCCATTCCTCCTCGATCACCAGAGCCCGGACGTCGCGCCCGGCTTCCGTCTCCTCCGTGGCTTCCACCTGTTCAGCGAGATGGTTCACGAGGCTTGCACCAGAGGTGATGCCGGACGTGGTGTGAGTCTCCAGGAAGCGGCCAAGGGCAGGCTTCATGATGTGCTGTGCGGCCCGCAGAGCCGTGCCCTTGCCCTTGCCCGTCCCACCGACCAACGCACTCCAGACCAGGGCCGGACGGGCGTTGCCCCGGCTGGACACCTTCACCGTCTGGCCGATGGCCGCAGACCACATGCTCAGAGCGGCCACGTAGATGCCGACCGGATCGCACTCGACGTACGGGCTGACCTTCTCAACGGCCCGACCGATGGGCCCGTACAGAGTGATGGTGCTCATGCTGCCTGTCTCCTGGAACTGGTTGGGATCGGGTGGCCGGGCCGACCCCGGCCACCCCAAGTACGTGCTGCTGGTCAGGCCGCTTGCTTGGTAGCCACGCGGTAGGCGTGTCGGACCGATGAGGGGATGGGCCCCTTGGCGTTCACCGTGTAGCCCTGGGCCTTGGCCCAGTCACGTATGGACTGCGCCTCGGACTTGGCCTTGACGGCCTGAGCGTCCACCCTCACCGGCTCGGGGAGCGGGTCACCGCCCTTGAACTCTCCGCCGCACACGGCGTCACGGAACGCGCCCGGCTTGGACGCGTCGAAGCACGGGATGCCGAACTCAACTGCGTCTTGCAGCTTCTTGGTTGCCCGCTCCGCGCCCTCACCACAGATGATCAGCACCGTGTTGGCGTCGGCCCGGCCGACCACCTCATAGCCAAGGTTGCGGACAGCTTCCCGCGCGTCGTCCCACTCGTAACCAGGGATCTCCCCGGACACCAACACCGTCGGACGGACCTCCGGTTCTGCCCCGGCCACGTCGTCCTCCTCGGTGTCGTCCTGGTGGTCGTACTTGGCCTCCGTCACGGACTCCTCGGCAGCAACCGGCACAGCCTCGGACTGGCCAGGCACACCAAGCGCATCCATCAGATGCCGAGTGAAGACAACACCGTGTTCCAAGCACAGGTCCCATGCGTGACCGGCAATGGTCAGAGACTCCGTGGCCTCTTCCTGACTGCCGTTCTTGGCAAGGTGGGCATCACAGAACGTCTTCTCTACGGGCACCAAGACAGTCGTGCGCATGGGTTTGTTCATTCCTTAGGTGGAGCGAGTTCCAGTGGTTCAGCCGGAGCCTTGCTTCTTACGGCTGCCATTCGTGCCCACCGGCCCGACCGGCGAACGCCTCCATCTTGCCACCCATAACCCACGGAGAAGCCCATGCGTGCATCACGGATGCATTTCTTGTTGATAAATGCCAGGTAACGGTAACTGGGGGTAATGAACGTATGATTTAGAGTAGGACCCACCGGGGGTGCCTTCCTTCCATCATGTACGGGTTTCAAATCTCCGGCCGGCAGGCCGCTGTGTGGGCAGATCTGGGCGAGTTCACCGCCTGATACGCCTTCTCGGGTCCGAAATGGCCGTAGGTACCCGCCTGGATAGGTGATCTGCGCCCCAAATGGGGTCCGGTGCCCGGAAATTGGCTCCTGGACACATACTGTTCCGGGTTCTCAAAGCAAAAAAGCGGGCCCTCGCCGAGAAGGCGAGGGCCCGCGCAGGGGTCCGGTTAGGAAGTAGGCCAGTCCACAGTGGCCTTGAGAATTCCCTTGGACGGCTTGGTCTCATCGAAGGTCTGATCCGGCTTCACGGTATCCAGTCCAGGGAATCGAACGACCTTCCCGCCGTAGAGGTGGAGATTATCGATGTAGTCGGCCCGGTACTTCTCCGACTGGCCCTGACGGAAACCCGTGAACTGGGACGCGTAGGTGCTGAAATCCGAATGCCCGGCGACGATGTCCACTCCGGCCGGCATGGCAGTGGTGGAGAGGATCGTGAAGCCTGCCAGGCGGGCCACGACGCCGTTAGCGGTCACTCCGGCCTCGCCGTATGCCCCGGCGTTGGCGACGGCAGGATGCTCGACCAGGTAGCGCTTCACCTTCGGAGAGATGACCACGTATCGGCCCGCTGGGATGTCGTTGCCGTCCAGGGCAAGCATCATGTCCAGGATGCCGCTGTAAAGCGCCTGAGGGATGTTTCCAGCCCCGGGCTTGATGTTCGGCATGGCGGTGGCGCCAGCGGCGACCACACGGCCCATGAAGCTGTCTGCCTCGCGTGCCAGGGCCCGCACCATTTCCTTGTTGATCGGGGACTCCATTGCCCCGGCCACCTGTACGCGCTCAATATTTTCGACCAACAGCTGTAGATACTTGGCTTCGGTGATATGGAGGAGCTGGTCCACGGTCTCCGGCCGCTGAGCAGTCATGCCCTCAGGAAGCTTGTAATCGCCCACGGTCGGGCGAGTCAGGCTGTTGATGTGGACCGCGTCGCCACGCTGGCGGATATCGCCCTCATAGGAACGATTACTGACGATTCGGGAACCCCACACGAGCAGCGGGTCAAACTGGGTGAGGAGGGCCGACGACCATTCCTCACTGACAAAGGTTCCGGAAAGCTGGTTCTGGTAACTGTAAGCCAATATGACTCCTAATGCTTATCGGTATCGCGCGTCGAGAGCGCGCGAGTTGCCGAGAACGGGAATGGTGTAGGACGGACCCTGACGGCCAAGGCCCAGATTCTGGGAATACTCCGGCTTGCCAGGGTTTAGAAATGGCGCGATGGCCTCGCCAACAATCTCGCTGGACGGCAGGCCGTCCTCCCCAAGCAGCTTCGACATATCAAGGAACTTGAAGACGTTTTCGGGGAACTCGCCTCCTGCTGCGGCTGCCTGGGCCCGGATCATGGCGCGGGTGAGGTGGGGAGCCATCTCCGCCAGAGCCTCCTTACGGCCCTCCTCCCGTGCGGCCTCAACGTCAGAGATGGGATTAGTCTCGTTATCAGTCATCAAATGTCCATAGGATCAGCGGTGGCGGGCGTCGAGAGAAGGTGCTGCCTGGGATACCGGAGCCGGATTACGGTGGTACCCGGCGCCCTGGAGTTCAGCGAAATCCGCCCGAAAGGGCTTTAGTACCTGCTTAATGACGTCCTCGGCGGGCTGGCCATCGGTATCAAGCAGCTTGGACATGTCCAGAAAATCGGTGAATCCCTCAGGAAGATTGATCTCACCCTTGGCGGCCTGGGCCCTCAGCTCAGCCAGCGCAAGCTTGCCCGCGTACTCGCGGTGAATCTCTGCCCGGATGGCCTGGGTGGGGTCGGCCGGCATAACCTCTGAGGCATGCTCCGCGCCATCCTCGAAGGAATCAATGTCAGTCATCTATCGTGCTCCGTTCTGGGTCTTCCGACTGGCCTGGACAAGCCTGATTGCCTGTCGGGTATTGGTGTCCTTGGCCTGAGACATCAGGGAGTCCAGGGAAATCCGGAGACAGTGGGCAATGGCAACGAACATCGGAAGGCTGGGCTTACGCTCCCCGCGCTCCCACTGATAGACCGCCTGGGAGCTCACCCCGAGCAGATTGGCCAGTTCCTTGACGGACAGGCCCAGGCTCATTCGCCGGGCCTTCCCCTTCACATGGTCATACATGAATCCCCTAAACCAACGAGTGAGTACCGAAGAGAGAAAATGAAGAAGGCCCCGGCCTCCAGACGAGGAGACCAGGGCCACTACCTGAGAACCGGGGTGCCAGACCCACCCCGGACTCAGCTCAGCAAAGCTCAGTTGAGAAAATCACTTCTCTACTAAAGATGTATGTGTCCAACGCCCCCGCTCTCGGACACCGGGGGCGAAAGAGAGATGCAAGTCACAAGAGACTCTAGACAGGCCGCCTTTAAGGGGCGGCCTACTGAAGTAGCTACTACTGGACCTCACTCACTCGGCCCAGGCAAGAACCCCTCTATTAAGAAGGACCGTGGTCGTCAGCCTTGGGGTTGAGCGGCCGAGGGGCCAGTTTCGTTAAACCGCGGCTGCTCTCGGAGGTCCCGGGCCCAGTCTGCAAAACTGAAGGCCGAACCGCCCCGGCTGATGTTGTCCGCCTCGTTCTCTGCCTTTCGCGCCTGCTCTGGCGTCGGGTGAAGCCAGTCATTAGCTTCACTGTCCCAGGGGATGTTGTGGTGGTGCGTGGCGCAGTCCTCCCGTGGCTGACGTGACGGCGCGTCCATACTGGCCACCGTGTTGGGTACCAGCAGGCATCGAGCCGAGGAAGACGGGGCGAGCAGCCCAGCACCCTTGAGGGCCGTCAAGGCCTGCGAGTACCGGCCTTTGGTGTACGGCCGGCCATTCTCCCGAGTCAGGATCAGTTGCAGCTCACCGGAGCCCAGAGGGGCATGCCCACCGCGCTGCATTCGGTCCATGGCGAGCAGGAAGAGCCGGAGGTGGAGCTGTAGCCCCGGATCACCCACGGCCGGGTTTCGGTGCTTGGGTCGGTAGAGCTTGGCGAAGTGGTAGCTCATCAATCTCCTAACTAACTTGCCGGGGAAATGAAAAGCCCCCGAGTTGCCTCGGGGGCTGGGTGCTATGAAGTTATGGGATCGCGCGCGCGGCCTACTGTCAGTCGGTGCTGCTCTCAGGTGCGCCCTCTGCAGCCTTAATCTCCAAATCAAGAATCTCGCGGAAGATCTTCAGAGCTGCCAGATCCCAACTCTGCTGGTCAGTTGGCTCGATCGTCGGTCCGTCGCCCGTGTTTGCCTTCAACGCGATGTCCTTGGGCTGGATAACGTACACGGCAGCACCCTGATCCGCCTTTTTCGGGTGACCCCACACAAAGATCCTGAATCCGGCCTGCCGAAGGAATGGTCCGCGTTCCTTCCAGCCATCCATTCGAGCCCACTTGGCAGCGTAGGTCTGTCCGGTCCCGCGTACCTCCCACCGGCCCGGGACGAAAGGTTCGGCCCTGAGGGTTTCGAGGGTAGCCGCGTGGCGCTCCATGGTCTTGGTGACGGTCTCGATGACGATCGGCGACGCGGCCAGAGCGATGGAGTTGGAGAGGTTTTCAATAGCACCCTCCAGTTCCTTGATCTGCCTCCGGTTGTCCTTTCCCGGCACATATATCCGCTCTGTTATTTCCTCCCCGCCAACTGTGGTCAGGAAGCCGTGTTCCGCCACGCTGTAGAGGTCGCTCTGCGGCCATGAGACCGAGAACGGGCAAGGCGTCCCGTTGGACCACGAGGAGCAACGGAAGTACTCATGCCGCTTCGACTCACCACTAGCCAGCGTGGTGTTCGAGCTGTTCTCGTACATCTTCTTGCCGCAGGGGCAGAAGAAGACGCCTCCCGCCGGGGAAGCATTCGACTTGATCCCGGCCCGGAACTTGCCCAGTTCCGTGACCGTTGCCTGCAGCTGGTCGAACTCCTCATCGGTGAGGATCGGATCGGCCCACCGGACCGGGATGCCATCCCTCAGCAGAGGCTCACCCTTGTGCATCGCGATCCCCTTGAGGACCGGCTTCTTGAGGAGCTTGCTCAAGGTCGAGGTAAGCCACTTCGACCCCTTGATTTCGTACTTCACGCCAGCCTTGCCCTCGGCCGCGTTCACGCTCCGCTGATAGTCCTGGGAGGTCAGAACCCCTCGACTGTCCCAATCAGCGCAGACGCGGCCCATGGTCCAGCCCTGCTCCACGATCCGCTCGTAGGCCTCCCGGACGAGGGGCCCTGTGACAGGGTCGATGATGAGCTTAAAGCGCTGGCGGCCGTTGTGCTCAGCCAGGACCGCGCGGTAGCCGAACGGCCATGTCCCGCCGCCCCACAGGGATTCGTCACGGTAGTACTGAGTCTGGTCCCGGCGCTTGTGCACGATGGCTTCCCTGTACTCCTGAGCCTGGGTGGCCTTGATGTAGGCGATCATCCGGCCGTTGCCGGGCCTGATGTCCAGCGAGGGGTCATCCAAGCAAATGATGTCCTTCCCGCCCTGGTAGCACTTGTCCGCGAACAGCTCCCAGTGGGTCTGGTTGCGGGTGATCCGGTCGAGCGAGGTCACCATGATGGCGTCCCACTCGTACCAGAGCGGTTCGCGCGTCCACTTCCCGAGGTTGGGTCGGTCCTCCGGGCTGATGGCGCCCGAGACGAACGAGTCCTCTACTTCTCCGGCGGAGACGTACTTGCCTGCCGTCATAGCAGCGCTCTGGGCTTCTGCCTGGCGGACCAGGGCAGAGCTGTCCTCGGAATCCCGGCTGATGCGGCGCATCCTCAGGACCCGCGTGCCCGGGTGCGGCTGGTGTGGCATGTGGTTCTCTCCCTGGTCTCCGGCCCTCGACGCTATCACCATGGTCAAGCTGTTTTCCGAGGGCTGGGAGGCCAACCACCAGGTGCTGCACCACCTGCGCGGCCACCGGGTCCGCCTGCGGTAACGGCCCGGCGGCTCAGTGCTCAGCAGCCCGGCGGCTCAGCGGCCCGGCACCTCGGCACACCGGCGGCCCGGCGGCCCGGCGGCTCAGTCCTCGGTCTCGCAGACCGCGTAGGCCTCGACGACGCCCTGCGCGGCCCGCGACACCCAGGTGTCCGCCCGGTCGGTGCTCGGCGCGTTGACCAGGACGGCGTCGCCGGCACCGGCCGGGCGGAAGGAGTAGCCGCCGCCGGTCAGGTGCGTGCGGGCGGGGCAGGTCGCGGTCGACCAGCCGCCGGGCGCGCTCTTCGCGCCGGTCACCACGACGGCGGTCTCGGCGGCGAAGGCCGCCGGGGCCACCACGATCGGAAGGGGCAGGGCGAGGGCCGCGAGGACGGTTCGGACACGCATGGGGACTCCCGGTTCCACTGGACGACTGGATGCACCAGGACAACCGGTTCGCGTGCGATCAGGATGCGGTTCGGATCGCATCCGGTTCGCATTCGGTTCACATCCGGATGCGCGGCGCCCGAGGCGCACCCCCGGCGCACGCCGGGGAATAGCGCCCGCACGCGCACCGTTCCGCTACCGGCCGCCGCCGCGAGACAATGGACGACGGCCACAACCCGGGCGGCGCAGCCCGGAGCAGTTCCGCCCGCCCCACCGAGACCCGGAGGTGTCCGTCCATGCCCGACTCCCCTACAGAGTCGACCGAGCCCACCAGGCGTCTGCGTCCGGTGCAGCTGCTGTTCGAGCCGCAGTCCGCTGAACCGGAGCCGGAACGATTCTTCGACCTGGAGTCGATCGACGACCCGGCGGAGCTGCTGCACCGCTCCACGGAACTGGCCCTGGCCTTCCGGGCGGCCGCCGAGCGGGCCACGGACTTCCAGGCGGTCGCCGCCGCCCAGCTCGCCGATCCGCGCCGGTTCGACGCGCTGTCGGGCCCCGAGATCGCCCTGCGGGCGGACTGGACCCCGGACTACGCCGACAAGATGATCGAGTACGGCCGCAGCCTGCTCCAGCCGCGCCGCCACGAGGACTGAGCTCCCCGCGCGCCGTTCGCGGACATCCGGCCGAGCGGACACCCGGCCGCACACACACAGCCGCGCTGACACACAGCCGCGCGGGCGCCGAGACCGCCCGGCCACAGGCCGTTGGCATATGCGCGGCGGGGAAGGGTACGCCGTTCCCCGCCGCCCTGTCCGGCAAACAGCGCTTTCCGCCGCACCCGGGGCGCGCACGGCGCACGCTGCTGTGCGTGGACATCTGGACGCATCAGTCGGTGGAGTACGTCAGCGCGGCCGGGGAGGCCTGGCTCGCCTCCGCCAGCGAGTACCCGCACAGCATGCGCGCCCTCTGGGAGACCCGCCCGTGGGCGCCCTCGGTGCTGCCCTGCGGGCGCGCCTTCGACGTGATCACCCTGCCGGCGCTGTTCGGCCGCCGGGTGCTGGACGAGCTGTGGGCCTCCGGGCCGGGCTGCGGCCCGGTCGCCACCCACCGGGGGCGGACCCTCCTGTTCGTCCAACCCGGTGCGGCGCCCCGGCTGCGTCGGCTGCTGGCCTGGGAGGAGTGGGCCCGGGACGTGCCGCCGCTGCTGTGCCACGGCAAGGGCGACGCGGTGACCGTGCCGCCGCTGCAGCGGATGGTGAACGGACCGGACTCGCCCGGGCAGGGCGCCGGCCGCTGGATCGTCGCTCCGGAGGAGCGGGAGCCCTGGCTGCCCGGCGCCTCCGTGGTGCTGTGGGCCTGCGTACGGGCGGCGCGGGAGTCGGGCGCGCAGGTCCCCGCGGGGGCCGCGGTGGTGACCGGCGGGTGAACGCGGGGCGACCGGCATTCGATTTTGGCTCGGCCGCGCGGCGCTGCTAGAGTCTCCTCTGTCAGCAGGCGCCGCTAGCTCAGTTGGTTAGAGCAGCTGACTCTTAATCAGCGGGTCCGGGGTTCGAGTCCCTGGCGGCGCACAGACAACCGGAAGGCCCCTTGCGAAAGCGAGGGGCCTTCCGGCGTTTCCGTACCCGAAGCGCGCACCCGGAGCACCCGAGGTGGGCCGCCCGCCGGAGCGGACGGCCCTGCCGGGGCTCAGCGGCCGCGCAGCGCCCGGTAGCGGGCGACCAGCTCGGCGGTGGAGCTGTCCAGCTGCTCGGTGCCCTCGCCGGTCAGCAGGACCGGCTCGATCCGCTTGGCGAGCACCTTGCCCAGCTCGACGCCCCACTGGTCGAAGGAGTCGATGTTCCAGATCGCGCCCTGGACGAACACCTTGTGCTCGTAGAGCGCGACCAGCTGGCCGAGCACCGAGGGGGTCAGCGCGCCGGCCAGGATGGTGGTGGTCGGGTGGTTGCCCTTGAAGGTCTTGTGCGGGACGAGCTCGGCCGGCACGCCCTCGGCGGCGACCTCCTCCGGGGTCTTGCCGAAGGCCAGCGCCTGGGTCTGGGCGAAGAAGTTGGCCAGCAGCAGGTCGTGCTGGGCGACCAGGCCCGGGGGCAGGTCGGCGACCGGCTCGGCGAAGCCGATGAAGTCGGCCGGGATCACCTTGGTGCCCTGGTGCAGCAGCTGGTAGTAGGCGTGCTGGCCGTTGGTGCCCGGGGTGCCCCAGACCACCGGTCCGGTCTGCCAGTCCACCGGGGTGCCGTCGCGGGTGACCGACTTGCCGTTGGACTCCATGTCCAGCTGCTGCAGGTAGGCGGTGAACTTGGACAGGTAGTGCGAGTACGGCAGCACCGCGTGCGCCTGGGCGTCGAAGAACGCGCCGTACCAGACGCCGAGCAGGCCGAGCAGCAGCGGGACGTTGCGCTCGGGCGGCGCGGTGCGGAAGTGCTCGTCGACCAGGTGGAAGCCGTCCAGCATCTCGCGGAAGGCGTCCGGGCCGATGGCGACCATCAGCGAGAGGCCGATCGCCGAGTCGTAGGAGTAGCGGCCACCGACCCAGTCCCAGAACTCGAACATGTTGGCGGTGTCGATGCCGAAGTCCTGCACGCCCTGCGCGTTGGTGGACAGCGCGACGAAGTGCTTGGCCACCGCCTCCTGGCCGGCGCCGAGGCCCCCGAGCAGCCAGTCGCGGGCGGAGACCGCGTTGGTGATGGTCTCGATGGTGGTGAAGGTCTTCGAGGCGACGATGAACAGGGTCTCCGCCGGGTCGAGGTCGCGGACCGCCTCGTGCAGGTCGGCGCCGTCCACGTTGGAGACGAAGCGGACGTCGAGGTCGCGCTTGGTGAACGAGCGGAGGGCCTCGTAGGCCATCGCGGGGCCGAGGTCGGAGCCGCCGATGCCGATGTTGACGACCGCGCGGATCGGCCTGCCGGTGTGGCCCTTCCACTCGCCGCTGCGGACCCGCTCGGCGAAGCCGGCCATCTTGTCGAGGACGGCGTGCACGGCGGGCACCACGTTCTCGCCGTCGACCTCGATCACGGCGCCGCGCGGGGCCCGCAGCGCGGTGTGCAGGACGGCGCGGTGCTCGGTGACGTTGATCTTCTCGCCGCGGAACATCGCGTCCCGCAGCTCGGCGACGCCGGTCGCGGCGGCGAGCTCGCGCAGCAGCTCCAGCGTCCCGTCGGTGACCAGGTGCTTGGCGTAGTCCACGTGCAGGTCGCCGACCTGGAGGGTGTAGCGGCGGCCGCGCTCCGGGTCGGCGGCGAACAGCTCGCGCAGGTGGGTGTCGCCCAGCTCGGCCCGGTGCTTGGCCAGGGCGGCCCACTGCGGGGTGCGGTCGAGCGGGGTGCGGGCGTCGGCGCGGGTCTCCGACATCGGTGGGTCCTCGATTCATCTGGGTGCAGAAACCGGCAGGGCCAGGCGTGAGGGCCAGGCAGCAAAGGGCCTGCGCGCGGTCGTGCGGGTACTGGTGGTGCGCCGACTCCGTTGACGGCCTGCCCGGGTTCAGCCTATGCAACCCGGGGGGCGGTCGCGCACATTCCGCCCGCCACGGCGGACAGGCCGTCACCTCGCCGTTCCCGCTCCGCCGTCACTTCCGTTCCGACCGCAGGTCCAGTCCGCGCAGCACCTGGTCGACCAGCTCCGGATCGGCGCCGAGCTCGCTGCGGGCGGCGAGCATCTCGCGGCGCGAGGCGGCGATCATCTCCTGCTCGACCTCCCGGGCGGCCCGCCACTGGGAGAGCCGCAGCTTGGCCTCGGCGGCCTCCTCCTCGGCGTAGTTCTCCGGGCAGAGCCGGGCCAGCCGGTCGTGCTGACGGTCCCGCAGGCGGTCGGCGACCTCGCCCGGCAGCCGGTCCTGCTCCTCCAGCTCGCCGAGCCGCTTGAGCCCGGCCTTCGCGGCCCGCCACCAGAGCTGACGGACGGCCTGCTCGTGCTTGTCCTGGTCGATGTCCATCTCGAACCGCTTGGCCAGCCAGGGCAGGGTCAGGCCCTGCACCAGCAGCGTGAAGAGGACCACGCTGAAGGCGATGAAGACCAGCCGACCGCGCTCGGGGAAGTCCGCGCCGGAGTGCAGGGTGAGCGGGATGGCGAGCGCCAGGGCGACGGTGGCCACGCCGCGCATGCCGGACCACCAGAGGATCACGCTCTCCTTCCAGCTGAAGGGGGTGTCCTCGTCGTCGCCCCTGCGCAGCCTGCGCGACAGCCAGCCGGCCGGCAGCAGCCACAGCAGCCGGACCAGCACGACGACGGCGATCACCACGGCGGCGTCGCCGATGAAGCCGGTCCAGCCGCGGCCGGCCTCCTTGAGCACGGTGGCCAGCTCCAGGCCGATCAGTCCGAAGGCGACGCCGGTGATCAGGATCTCGACCACCTCCCAGAAGGCGTTGCCCACCAGCCGGTAGGAGACCGCGTCGGCGTCGGAGGCCCGCTCGGCCAGGTACAGCGCGCAGACCACGACGGCGAGCACGCCGGAGCCGTGGATCTCCTCGGCCAGGGTGTAGGCGGCGAAGGGCACCAGCAGGTTGAGCGCGACCTGCTGGGTCGGATCGTCCAGGCGCTCGGAGAGCTTGGCGTTGACCCAGCCGAGCGCCACGCCGACGACCACGGCCAGCACCGCGGACAGCACGAAGCGCAGCACCGCGTCGCCGACCGAGAAGTCGCCGCTGACCATGGCCTCGATCGCCAGCGAGTAGATGACGATCGCGGTGACGTCGTTGAACAGGCCCTCGCTCTCCAGGATCGCCACCAGGCGGCGGGGCAGTCCGACGCTGCCGGCCACCGCGACGGCGGCGACCGGGTCGGGCGGGGAGACCAGCGCGCCGACGGCGATGGCGGCGGCGAGCGGGAGGGCCGGCAGCAGCCAGTGCACGGTGCCGGCCACCGCGATGGTGGTGACCACGACCAGGGCGACGGCCAGCAGCAGGATCGAACGGACGTTGGCCTTGAAGTACCGCACCGAGGAGCGCCGGGCGACGGCGAAGATCAGCGGCGGCAGGACCAGCGGGAGGATCAGTTCGGGCTCGATGGTGACGTCCGGGATCTGCGGGACGAGTGCCATGACGATGCCGAGCAGGGTCATCAGGACCGGTTGCGGCACACCGGTCTTGCGCCCGAGCGGCATGGTGACCACGGAGGCGAGCAGCACCAGGAAGAACAGGGGCAGCTGGCCCACGGGGAGGTTCCTCTCGACGACGGACGGCTGAGCGCCGCCCAGGATAAATCTGACAATGCGCCCATCAGTGAAGACGCGCCGAACGGAGGGGGTTGACCTCAAGTCCGCTTCACGTCCGAGGATCGGGAGGGTCGAGAGGCTGAGCAGCCGAGCGGTCGGGCAGTGGCGCGGCCGAGCGGTCGGGCAGTGGCGCGGCCGAGCGGTCGGGCAGTGGAGCGGTCGAGAGGGTGGGAGCAGACATGAAGGCGGTCACTGTGACGGAGTCCGGCGGCCCGGAGGTCCTGCGGGTCACCGAGGTGCCCGACCCGGAGCCCGGACCGGGCGAGGTGCGGGTGCGGGTGTACGCCGCCGGGGTGCAGCCGGTGGACCTCGCGATCCGGGAGGGGTTCCGGCCGCCGGGGGTGGCGGTCGAGCCGCCGTTCGTCCTCGGCAACGAGTTCGCCGGGGTGGTGGACCGGCTGGGGCCGGGCAGTGGGGACTGGACGGTCGGCGACGAGGTGCTGGGCTTCCGGGTGCTGGACAGCCACGCCGAGCTCGTCACGGTGGACGCCGCCCAGCTGGTGGCCAAGCCGGCCGGGATGCCCTGGGAGTTCGCCGGCTCGCTGTCCGCCTCCGGCCAGACCGCGCACATGGCGCTCACCCTGCTCGGCGTCGGCCCCGGCGACACCGTGCTGGTGCACGGCGCCTCGGGCGGGGTCGGCACGGTGGCCGTCCAGCTGGCCCTGGCCTGGGGTGCCACCGTGGTCGGCACGGCGAGTGAACGCAACCACGCCTACCTGCGCGAGCTGGGCGCGATCCCGGTCGCGTACGGGGAGGGGCTGGTCGAGCGGGTCCGGGCGGTGGCGCCCCAGGGGGTGACCGCAGCCTTCGACGCGGCCGGGCGGGGCGCGCTTGAGGCCTCGGTCGAGCTGGTGGCCGACCGGGACCGGATCGGCACCGTGGTCGACTACCCGGGCGCCGAGCGGCTGGGCGTACGGGGGCTGCGGGCGCCGCGCACGGCCGAGCGGCTGGCCGAGCTGGTCCGGCTGTGGGAGGCCGGCGCGCTGCGGCTGGAGGTCGCCGAGGCCCTCCCGCTGGAGAAGGCCGCCGAGGCCCACCGGCTGGTCGGCACCGGGCACGTCCGGGGCAAGGTGGTGCTGACCATGTGAGCCCCCGGGCTCCGCTCCGGGCCGATTGTGTGTTCCGGCCGCTGACCAGGTAATGTTCTCCGCGTCAGCAGGCGCCGCTAGCTCAGTTGGTTAGAGCAGCTGACTCTTAATCAGCGGGTCCGGGGTTCGAGTCCCTGGCGGCGCACAGACAGCCGGAAGGCCCCTTGCGAAAGCGAGGGGCCTTCCGGCGTTTCGCCGTACCCGCCCGCGCGGGGATGGCAGGAAAGGTGGGAAGCGGGTCATTGCCGCCACTCCGGGCCGCTGACAGGCTGGCCGCATGAGAGCCCGCAGCGTGCTGGTCGTCCTCTACGAGGGCGTGCAGAGCCTCGACGTGACCGGCCCCGTGGAGGTGTTCACCGGCGCGGGCGCCGCCTCCGGGCGGCCGGACGCGTACCGGGTGGTCACCGCCTCGCCGGGCGGCGCGCCGGTGCGCAGCTCCAGCGGGCTGCGGCTGCTGCCGGACGCGGACCTCGCCGAGGCCGGGCCGGTGGACACCCTGCTGGTCCCCGGCGGGCTGGTCCCCGGCGGGGACGGCACAAAGGACCCGGACGCGGCGCTGGTCGCGCGGATCCGGGAGCTGGCCGGCCGGGCCGAGCGGGTGGTGTCGGTGTGCACCGGGGCCTTCCTGCTCGCCGAGGCCGGGCTGCTGGCCGGACGCCGGGCGACCACGCACTGGGCGTACTGCGGCGAGCTGGCCCGGCGGTTCCCGGACGTCGAGGTGGACCCCGATCCGATCCACGTCCGGGACGGGCACATCGCCACCTCGGCCGGGGTCACCGCCGGGATCGACCTGGCGCTGGCCCTGGTCGAGGAGGACCTCGGCCGGGAGACCGCGCTGCTGATCGCCCGGCACCTGGTGGTCTTCCTGCGCCGCCCCGGCAACCAGGCCCAGTTCAGCACCCAGCTGGCCGCCCAGGTGGCGGCCCGGCAGCCGCTGCGCGAGGTGCAGCGGTGGATCGCCGAGCACCCGGAGGCCGACCTGTCGGTCGAGGCGCTGGCCCGCCGGGCGGCGCTGTCCCCGCGGCACTTCGCCCGCGCCTTCACCGCCGAGGCCGGGGCCACCCCCGGCCGGTACGTGGACGGGGTCCGGCTGGAAGCCGCCCGGCGGCGGCTGGAGGACACCGCCGACGGCATCGAGGAGGTCGCCCGCCGCAGCGGCTACGGCACCCCGGAGGCGATGCGGCGCGCCTTCGTCCGGGCCCTGGCCACCCCGCCCACCGAGTACCGGCGCCGCTTCCACCCGAGTCACGACGGAGGACACTGATGCGCATCGCCATCCTGCTGTACGACGACTTCACCGCCCTGGACGCGGTCGGCCCCTACGAGGTGCTGTCCCGCATCCCCGGCGCCGAGGTGGTGTTCACCGCCGCCCGGCGCGGGCCGGTGCGCACCGACATGAAGAGCCTGGCGCTCACCGCCTACGCCGCCCTGGACGAGGTGGACTCGGCGGACGTGCTGCTCGTCCCGGGCGGCCCCGGGACGATGGCCCGGCTGTCGGACGGGGAGCTGCTGGAGTGGCTGCGGGCCGTGGACGCGACCACCACCTGGACCACCTCCGTCTGCTCCGGCTCGCTGATCCTGGGCGCCGCCGGGCTGCTGGCCGGACGGCGGGCCACCTCGCACTGGGCGTGCCTGGCGGAGCTGGCGACGTTCGGGGCGGAGCCGACCGGCACCGAGCGGGTCGTGGTGGACGGCAAGTACGCGACCGCGGCCGGGGTCTCGGCCGGGATCGACCTGGCGCTGTCGCTGACCGGCCGGCTGGCCGGGGACGCGGTCGCCGAGTCGATCCAGCTGCTCATCGAGTACGACCCGCAGCCGCCGTACTCGGCGGGCTCCACCGCGACCGCGCCGGCCGCACTGGTCGCCCGGATGAGGGCGAACGGGCTGGCGGTCGGCTAACGGTCGGCTGGCAGTCGGTTGGCGATCGGCTGGCAGTGGGCCGGCGGTCGGCTAGCGGCGCACCGACGGGAAGGCGTGGCGGCGGGCGCCGACGGCCACCGCGAGGACGGGGAGCATCAGCGCCAGGACCGTCCAGGGCAGAGCCCCGGTGCCCAGGCGGCCCAGGACGAGGCCGCCGACCACCCCGCCGCCCGCCATCGCGACGTTCCACAGGGTGACCAGCATCGCCTGGGCGGCGTCCTGCTGCTCGCCGCCCGCGTCGCCGACGGCGGTCTGCAGCAGGGTCGGGGCGCCACCCCAGCCGAGGCCCCAGAGCAGTGCCGCGAGGTACAGCAGCGGCGCGCTGCCGGACCCGACCGCGAGGATGCCCGCCGTCACCGCGACCAGCAGCGCGCCGCCGATCGTCAACTGCCGCAGCCGGCGCTGGATGTGGGCGCCGACGAACCAGATGCTCATCAGCGAGGCCAGGCCGAAGACCAGCAGCACGGTGCCGGTGGCGCCGCCGAGGCCGGCCCCGTCGAGGAAGGGCGCGACGTAGGTGAACAGGATGGTGTGCGCGAGCACGAAGAGCACCGTCACGCCGAGCACCGGCACCACACCGGGCACGGTGAGTGCGCGTCGGACCGGCGCGCGGTCGCCGGCCGGCTGGCCGGGCAGGTCGGGCAGCAGCGCCGCGATCCAGCCGATCACGCCGACCGCCAGTGCCGTCATGGCCAGGAAGGGCACCCACCAGCCGAGCATCCGGCCGAGGAACGTGCCGACCGGCACTCCGAGCGACAGCGCCACCGGCACACCCGCCATCGCGACGGCCATGGCCCGGCCCTGCTGCTCGGCCGGCACCAGCCGGCGGGCGTACCCGGCCAGCAGCGCCCAGGCGAGGCCCGCCGCGACGCCCGCGAGGAAGCGGGCGGCCATCGTGAGCCGGTAGTCGGTGGAGGCCGCGGTCACCGTGTTGGCCACGGCGAAGCCGGCCATGGCGGTGAGCAGCAGCCGCTTGCGGTTCCAGCCGGCGGTGGCCGCGGTGAGCGGGATCGCGGTGGCGGCGGTCCCGATCGCGTAGACGGTGACGGTCTGCCCGGCGGCCGACTCGCTGACGCCGAGGGCCTCGCCCATCCCCGGCAGGACACCGGCGGGCAACGTCTCGGTGAGCGCGGTGACGAAGACCGCGGTGGCCAGGGCGAGCAGGGCGGGGAGCGGGAAGGACTTGCGGGACACGGGGGTGGAGAGCTGTGTGGTCGCCATGCCGACCATGCTTGGGCCTGACACCGGTGTGAGGTTCAAGCGCGGCCCCCCGCGGCCGGCGGCGCCGGCGGCCCCGGCGGGGTGCCCCGGTTGCCGGGCGTGACACCCCGTCGAAGGATGGAGGGGTGACCTCGCCCGGCTACCTCCGCCACCCGCACCTGCACGGCGGCCTGCTCACCTTCACCGCCGAGGACGACGTCTGGATCGCCCCGCTGGACCCCGGCAGCGGCTCCACCGGCCGGGCCTGGCGGGTCAGCTGCGACCGCACCCGGGTCAGCCACCCCCGCATCTCCCCCGACGGTGACACCCTCGCCTGGACCAGCTGGCTGAGCCTGACCCCCGAGGTGTGGACCGCCCCCGTCGACGGCGGCGAGGCCCGGCGGCTCAGCTACTGGGGCAGCCAGGACACCCGGGTCCGGGGCTGGCTGCCGGACGGCGAAGTCCTGGCCGTCACCTCCTACCACGAGCCCTTCGGCCACTACACCTGGGCGCACGCCCTGCCGCCGGACGGCTCCCCCGGCCGCCGGATGCCCTGGGGCCCGGTCGGCGACGCCCAGATGAGCCGCGAACGGACCGTGCTGCTCACCGGCGCCGCTCCGCACGAACCCGCCGCCTGGAAACGCTACCGGGGCGGCGCCGTCGGCCGGCTCTGGGCGGACGGCGAACGGATCCTGCCCGACCACGCCGGGCACCTCGCCGCCCCCATGCCCGTCGGCGGGCGGGTCGCCTTCCTCTCCGACCACGAGGGCATCGGCAACGTCTACTCCTGCCGCCCCGACGGCACCGACCTGCGCCGGCACACCGACCACGCCTCCTACTACGCCCGCGAAGCCGCCACCGACGGCACCCGGATCGTCTACCAGCACGCCGGCGACCTCTGGCTGCTCGACGGCCTGGACGCGCCCGCCTCCCACCGCCTGCACGTCCCGCTCGGCGGCGCCCGGGCCGGCCGCCGCCCGTACCAGGTCAGCGCCGCCACCCAGGTCAAGGACCTCGCCTGTGACCAGACCGGCCGGGCCGGGGTGGTCACCGTGCGCGGCAGCCAGTACTGGCTCACCCACAAGGACGGCCCCGCCCGCGCGCTCGCCGACACCCCCGGCGTGCGGACCCGGCTGCCCGTCGTGCTCGGCCACACCGGCGAGGCGGCCTGGATCACCGACGCGCACGGCGCCGACGCGGTCGAGGTGATGCCGCTGCCCGGGCACGAAGGCCTCCCCGGACACGGCCCCGGCTACGGCCCTGGTCCGGGCCCCGGTCCCGGCCCCGGCGGCGGGCAGCGGCACCGCCACCGGGTACTCGCCGCCGGCCGGCTCGGCCGCGTCCTGGAGCTCACCGCCTCCCCCGACGGCAGCCACCTCGCCGCCGCCTCCTCGGACGGGCGGCTGCTGCTGGTCCGCGCCGCCGACGGCGAGGTCCGCGAACTCGCCGCCTCCGGCTACGGGCCGGTCTCCAGCGCCCGCTTCTCCCCCGACTCGCACTGGATCGCCTGGTCCCAGCCGGTCGCCGGCCGCTCCCTGCGCCGGATCCGGCTCACCCGCACCGACGCGCCCGCGCCCACCACCGAAGTCACCGACGGCCGCTTCGAGGACGAGCAGCCCGTGTTCACCCGGGACGGCCGCTACCTGGCCTTCCTGTCCTGGCGCGGCTTCGACCCCGTCCACGACGTGCACACCGGCGACCTCTCCTTCCCGCTCGGCTGCCGCCCGTACCTCGTGCCGCTCACCGCCGACACGCCCTCGCCGTTCGCCGCGCCCGTCGACGACGGCGCCCCGCACGGCAACGGCGGCGGCGACGGCACCGTCCGGGTCGACCCCGACGGCATCGGCGAGCGACTGCTGCAGTTCCCGGTGATCGCCTCCAAGTACTCGGCCACCGACGCGGTGCGCGGCGGCCTGGTCTGGCTGCGCTGGCCGATCTCCGGCACCCTCGGGCAGACCTTCGCCGGCCCCGAGGACACCTCCGGCCGACCCTCACTGGAGTACTTCGACCTCACCCGGGGCACCCGCAGCACCCTGGTCGACAAGCTGGACGGCTACGCGGTCTCCGGCGACGGCGGCACGATCGCCGTCTACTCGGCCGGGACGCTCCGGGTGATCCCGGTCGCCGCCCCCTCCGCCGGCACCGGCGTCGACCTGCGCCGGATCACCCACACCGTGCACCCGGCCGCCGAATGGCGCCAGGCCTACCACGAGGCCGCCCGGATCGTCCGCGACCAGTTCTGGGACGAACGGATGTCCGGCCTGGACTGGCCCGCCCTCGTCGCCCAGTACGAACCCCTGCTGGAGCGCGTCTGCTCACCCGACGACTTCGCCGACCTGCTGCGCGAACTCCTCGGCGAACTCGGCACCTCGCACGCCTACGTCACCCCGTCCCGGCGCGCCGAGGGCCCCACCCTCGCCCGGCAGCCCCTCGGCCTGCTCGGCGCCAACGCCCACCGCTCCCCCGACGGACGCTGGCTGGTCGACCGGGTGCTGCCCGGCGAGTCCTCCGACCCGCGCGCCCGCGCCCCGCTCGCCGCCCAGGGAGTGCGGGACGGCGACGAACTCGTCGAGGTCGGCGGCCGCCCCGTCGACCCGGTGCGCGGCCCCCTGCCGCTGCTGGCCGACACCGGCGGCACCACCGTGGAACTGGCCCTGCGCAGCGCCCCGGACGGCCCGGTGCGACGGATCGCGGTCACCCCGCTGACCGACGAACGGCCCATCCGCTACCAGTACTGGGTGGCCAAACGCCGCTCCCTCGTACGGGAGTTCAGCGACGGTCGGTGCGGCTACCTGCACATCCCGGACCTCGGCGGCTCCGGCTGGGCCCAGTTCAACCGGGACCTGCGGCGCGAACTCGACAAGCCCGCACTCGTCCTGGACGTACGCGGCAACGCCGGCGGCAATGTCTCCGAACTGGTCCTGGAGAAGCTCACCCGGCACGTCCTCGCCTGGGACTTCACCCGGGACCGCCAACCCGTCCGCTGGCCCCGGCACGCCCTGCGCGGCCCGCTGGTCGCCCTCGCCGACGAGGCGACCAGCTCGGACGGGGACGTCATCATCGCGGCCATCAAGCTGCTCGGACTCGGCCCGGTCATCGGCAACCGCACCTGGGGCGGAGTCGTCGGCATGTCCGGACGGCACACCCTCGGCGACGGCACCCAGATCTCCGTGCCGAAGAACGCCTCCTGGTTCGGCGGCGGCCTCGGCTGGTCGGTGGAGAACCGGGGCGTCGAACCGGACGTCCACGTGCTGCGCACCCCGCACGACTGGGCCCGGGGACGCCACCCCGAACTGGTCACCGCCGTTCAGCTCGCCCTGGAACTGCTGGAGGACGCGCCCGCCTCGGTGCCCCCGCCGGAGACCACACCCCGGCCGGACCTGCGCCGCCCCCCGCTGCCGCCACGGTCACGGTGACGGCGGGAGGCGGTAGCGGGGGGCGGTGGCAGCGGGGGCGGCTATCGGTGGCGGGTCAGTCCCAGGGGTCGCCCTCCGCCGTCATGTTCTCGGCGGCACGCCGGTCGGCCTCCTCCTGGAAGCGCCGGTCCCGGGCGAGTCGGTCCTGAGCGAGCCGGTCCTGGCTCTCGCGGGTGCGCTCGACCTCGTCGCCGTACGCGTCGGCGGCCTCGTCATGGGCGAGAGCGGCCCGCTGGGAGGCGTCCTCACCGGTGGTCTCGTGCTGCGGCGGCCGGTGGAACAGCCTGTCGAAGATGCCCATGACTCCTCCTCCAGAGGGAATGTCGGAATACCGGGCTGCCCCCACTCTCACACCGGGTGCGAACGGGCGCACGTTGAGTCCTTGGTCCCTGCCCATGGGGCCTGAGGACCATGGCGCGGGCCCAGCCGGCGGCGGCACAGGGTGGAGCCATCGGCCGAACCGGCGCCATCGTCTGGAGCCCGCTGCGGCCGTCACACCTTCCACCCCGGCCGACCTGCCGCACCCGCAGCGCTTCGCTGCGTCCAGGATCCGGAGGCCGCGCGCTCACCCTGGTTCCCCGCGACCGTGCGCGGCCCGCACCCCGGGCAGCGGCTCGACGCCCTCGCACCCTGGGCGGCAGTGGCCCGGACGGCGCGGCCCGAACAGTCGGCCGCGCGGTGGGAGCGGCTGCCGCCCGGGCAGATCGCCGAGATCCGGGCGCTGGCCCTGCTGCCGGAAGTCGGCCGCCCGGTGGCGGACCGCCGGATGTCCTGGGGCCCGATCGAGGCCGTCAGCTACGAGCTCGGCAAAGGACCTCGACGGCTCGGCCCTCACCCCCGGCCGAGGCCTGGCCGTCGTTCGTCTCCGCTGTCCGGGCGGGCGAGTTCGGCCTCGTCTGATACGCCTCACTCCCATCGGTCCGCCGCTCCCGAGCGGCGGACCGACGGCCTGTGCGCAACCTCAACCACACCGACCTGGTGACGCTTCGCGATCGCCCCTTGACGCTGGATCACCAAATACGCGAGGGTCGTGGAACCAATTGGTCTCCCTTCGCGCAGGAGGCAGCAGCAATGGCTCTGAAGTTCCTCGGGATCTACCCCAACACGCCCGATGACGGCTCGCCGACCATCTGGTTGGACGAGGCCACCGGCGACCTGGTGATCCAGTCCTGGAAGGCGGACGAGGCCACCATCAGGGAGGCTCAGGAAGTCGGTTCCATCCCCGGTCACTCCACGGACGTGCCCGACCACGAAGGCGTGATCCGCTTGCCCGCCAACATGATCCAGTTTATTCCCCGCCCGGACAGTGAGGTCAACGACGGTGGCAACAGCGGTTCGTGACCAACTGGCCAAGGCGCTCCGCTCGGCGGTCCATCTGGAGATGCGTGACAGCTACATGCTGGACGACCCCGAGTTCATTGCCTGGCAGGCCGGCAAGCGGATCGACCCCGCGAACCGAGAGTCCTGGTGGCGCTCGTGGCTTGACGTCGTGGCTGAAGCCACGTCTCGAGGGGTCACGATGCGCCGGCTGCGAGTCGTATCAGAACCGGTGACCGACTACATCCGCTACGAATATGACGTGACGTTCCCCAACGTCACAGCGGGTGAGGACGTTCGCTGGCTGCCCCGCTCCCGCACCGGCGACCTCCTGTTGCCCGGCTTGGACGGATGGGTCATGGATGAACAGGTCGTGATCCTGCACCACTTCTCCGGGAATGGGCAGTGGGCCGGTCCGCGCATGGAAGTCCGAACCGATCCGACCTTGGCCAAGCAGTACTTGGCCGCGTACGAGGCAGCCTGGGAGCGCGCGACTCCCCACGCGGAGTACCAGCCGGTCTGATTCAGCGCCCCACCATGGCTCTCTCCCCGTCATCAAGTGTCCAACGCGCCCGCCAGGATCTCGCCGATCGTCTCGGCGAGATCCAGCGGGACGCGGGGCTCAAGGGCACTGAACTGGCTTCCGCGTGCGGCTGGTACCCGTCCAAGGTGTCCCGGTTGCTGAACGCACGCACACCTCCGTCCGAGGACGACATCCGGCTCTGGTGCCGCGCCTGTGGAGCCGAGGACCAGATCGCGGATCTCGTCGCCATGCTGCGAGCGGTCGCCGGCATGTTCGTTGAGTGGCGGAGGATGGAGCGCGCTGGGCTGAAGCAAGCACAAGAGGCCCGGCTACCGCTGTACGAGCGAACCCGCCGCTTTCGCGCCTACTCATCGTGGTTGGTGCCCGGTCTGATCCAGACCCCTGGGTACACCAGGGCAGCTCTTCAGGCGATCCAGCAGCGCCGAGGGCTGGCCGACGACGTCGCCGCAGCCGTGGCTGCCCGGATGGCCCGCCAACGGGTGCTGCATGAAGGTGATCGACGATTTGCCTTCCTGGTTGAGGAATCGGTCCTGCGATGCGGAATCGGCGGAATGGAAGTGATGCGGGATCAGCTGGATCACCTCATGACAATCGGCCTTCTGCCGAATGTCAGTCTTGGCGTGGTGCCCACAGGCGTCGATCGCTTGCGTTGGCCGACCGAAGGTTTCTGGATCTATGACGCTGCGCAGGTGAACGTCGAGCTGGTCTCCGGCTATCTGACCATCACACAACCCAGCGAGGTATCGCTCTACGCCGAGGCGTTCTCGGAGCTCGCTGCCATGGCGGTCCACGGGGCTGCTGCGCGGAGGCTGATCACAACAGCCATCGGCGCGATTACGTGACGCACGCGACCGGCGTGGAATCCCGCAGAACCTCATGGGCGTTTCCTTCGCCTCCTCCCTACGGTCTGTACTACTGCTCGTTCGCTCCCGGGCGCGCAGAGCCGACCGATTGGAGAGGCCGTGAGCACCGCCACCATCGAGTCCGTCACCGAGTTGGACGAACTGGGCAAGTTCTTCACGATTACCAAGCGTCGCATCGACGCGGGTCAGGCCGCGCCGGAGATGTTCTCCGCCGCCATCGACACGGCGTGGCACCGGCTCCTCAACGACCCGGCCACGCATGAGGCGTTCGCCATCCAGCACGCCGGCCGCAAGTTGGCGCACGTCGAAAGCACGGGCGCAGGCTTCATCTCTTGGGTGAGCGCGTACGAGGAGGAATTCGGCCGCCTGCCGGAGATCTGGTTCACCGACTCCGACGGCACGGTCAACACCGTGGGCCTGGCCCGATACCGCGAGACGGGCGAGGTCTGGGCCGAGTGGGACTGCTCGCCTGCGCCCAGCGACGGCGACGATCTCGCCCCGACAGCGGCCACCCGGTGACCACCGCACCATACGACGGAGCGCCCCGGCCGACTGCCGGGGCGCTCCGCCTCATCGAGGCCCGGACGAACGACCCGTCCAACGTGGACGTGAGCGGCTACCTGGCCGCCCTGCAGCAGTACTGCCCGTTCCTCCGGCCGTCCACCGCTCGCGACATGACCGGGTGGACCGTTTACGAGATCACACCCGACAATCCCCGGTACGCCGTCGAAGCTGAGCTGTTCCACGCCGGCGTGCAGGCCGCCGAGTGGATTCGCCCTCTGATGGCCCGACCGTTCGGCTCGCTGGCGTGCGAGAACCTGGTGCTGCTTGGGGAGTGCGCCGACCTCGGCCATCACGAACTACTGACGTGGCCGCACTGGGCCTTGAAGAATCTCTACAGCCAGGTCGGCGTCATGTTCGGCAAGTTCGTCAGGGGAGCCACCGAGTCCAGTCGGGCAGGGCACAGCATCCCTCCGCCGCCGTTCTCGTTCCTCCCGGTGCGCGCGGCCGTCCGGTCCCTGGACCCGGGTTTCCTGACGAACACGCCCGGTCTCGCAGCGGCGGTGGCCGGAGCCGTGGACGACGGCCGTGACGTGTTCGAGCACATCCCTTGCGAGTGGAAGGCAGTGAGAGCATGGGCGAGTTCACGCCCGAGGCCACCGAAGCCCTGAAGGTCGCGGAGGCGATCTGTGGCCCGCTGGAACTGGAGGAGATCAGTGACCGGCGGGGCTCGGCGGTCTGGAAGGCGACCGGCCCGCAGGGCATCGCGGGCATCAAGCTCGGCATCGGCGAGGCTGCCGAAGTCACCACGCGCGAAGCCTCCGTGCTGGACCAGCTTCCCGGCTACACCGTGACCGCCGGGCGTTTCGACAACGGCGTCTGGTACGTCACCCCGTGGCTGGTCGGGCCGTCCACCTGGGAGGTCTTCCGCCCGACGCGAAAGGGCGACGGCGGGCGAGACGAGGCCCTTGCTGCTGCGGTGGGGCTGTGCCGCGCCGTGGCGGACCTCCACGCCGGAGGGTGGGTACACGGCGACCTCCAGCCCCAGCACGGCATCCACGGTGCGGACGGCACGGTCTGCCTCCTCGACTTCGCCTGGTCCCGGCAGCTCGGCACCACTCCGTGGCTGAGGTTCGACGGCACGATGGTGCACCTCACCTCTCCCGAACTGGCCGCCCGGATCATCACTGGTCCCCAGCCCGTCGACACGACACAGCCCGCCGACAGCTACGCTCTCGCCGGCACCCTGTGGACCTGTGTCACGGGCACGTGGCCGCTGGACTACGCGGCCGCCGGGCTCGGCCCGGGCACACCGGTGGAGGAGATTCGCAAGGCCATCGCCACCAGGGCCGTCCCGGTGTCCGCCTTGACTCCCTGGCCCGCTCTCCAGGCCCGGCTGCGGTACGTCCTGCTGGCCCAGGCCGACGACCGGCCGACCGCCACCGAGCTGGCCGACCTCGTGCAAGCGGTGGGCGAATGATCACACTGCGCGCGCTGACCCCGCACGACGATGCCGCCCTCCAGCGGATCTACAGCCCGGAATCGACCAGGTTCCTCGGGCGGGGGCCGATGGGCGCCGCCGAAGCCCGCAGTGCCGCACGCGACGCAGCGGCCTCCGCCTCTCGATCCCCGCGCACTATGTACGTTCTGGGCCTCGATCTCGACGGCGACCTGATCGGGATCGCCAAGCTCCACCTGGACCGTCCCGTCGCCGCACTTGGCTACATCCTGTGTGTGGACGCCTGGGGGAAGGGCCACGCCACCGAGGCGGTCCGGAGGATTCTCGCCCTTGGCTTCGGCCACCTCGGGCTGCCCGAGATCCACGCCAAACACCACCCGAACAACCCGGCCTCCGGTCGCGTCCTCCTCAAGGCGGGATTCGACCCGACCGGCGAGAACGCCGGGTTCGTCACCTACGCCGTCCGGCCGCCCCCGTCGGGAGGCCCCGCGATTCACGTCTGGTGGGTGGCGGGGCCTCCGGGGGGCTTGGCTGTCAGCCGGTGATGCTGGCGGCTCCGGTCTCGAGGTGGCCGGTGAAGCGCTGGGACCAGCTGTTGTCCGCGTCGACGGTCACCGTGAAGTCGTACCAGCCGTTGGTGTAGGCCGCCGCGTTGAAGTAGTCGCTCGTGCTGCCGCCGGCGGGGACCTGGTAGGTCCAGGGGCCGTCGGTGCGGTAGTGGTTGGAGGCGATGGTGAAGGTCATCGGCGTACTGCCGTTGTTGGTGAGCTTGAAGTAGACGGCCAGTTTGCCGGTGCCCGGCTCGACGGCGTACGAGGCGGTGGCGGCGGCGTTCTTGCCCGCCTTCGTGGCGTCGCCCTTGAAGCGGCGCAGGAAGCGGTTGGGGCCGACGACGGTGAGGTCGTAGGGGCCGCCGCCGAAGCCGGTGCCGCAGTTGAAGAAGTCGCTGGTGTTGCCGCCCGGATCAACGGTGTACTGCCAGGGGCCGCCGCTGCGGTAGGCGTTGGCGTACGCCGCGAAGTGCGCGGACTTCACCGCCGCCGGGCCCGCGTTGTCCATCCTGATCCAGACCTTCATCACCCCGGCCGAGCCGAACTCCAGGTGGTCCAGGTTGGCGTTCGGCTGGTAGGGCAGGGCGCGGGCCGGGCGGGTGCCGGGCTCCTGCACCGGGAGCTGGTTGTTCACCGGGGCCGGGTTGGGCAGCGGACCGCAGGCTGAGAGGCCGATGGTCTGCGAGGTGTCGGGCAGTGCGGGCAGGCCGTACACCGGGTTGGCGAAGTCGAACACGCTGGTCAGGTCGCCGCAGACGCGGCGGCGCCAGTCGCTGATGTTGACGCACTTGGCGGGCCTGCCGAGGGCGGCGGTCCAGGTTTCCAGGAAACGCAGGACGGAGGTGTGGTCGAAGGTCTCGGAGTTGACCCAGCCGCCGCGCGTCCAGGGCGAGACGGCGATGAGGGGGACGCGGAAGCCGAGGCCGATGTTGGTGGCGTTGTAGAACTCGCCCGGGGTGCCGGCCGGGGCGGCCGGCGGGGGGACGTGGTCGAAGAAGCCGTCGTTCTCGTCGTAGTTGATGAACAGGACGGAGGAGTCGAAGACGTTCGGGTCGGCGTTGAGCGCGTCGATGACCAGGTGGACGAAGTGCGCGCCGTCGCCCGGGGTGGCGTACGGGTGCTCGGAGGAGGCCTGGTCGGGGACGATCCAGGAGACCTGCGGGAGGGTGCCGGCGAGCACGTCGGCCTTGATCGCGGCGGCGATGTCGTCGGGGGTCTTCCCGGTGGACTTGGGCACCGAGCCCATGCCCTTGACGGCCAGCGGGCTGCCGGCCGGGGCGCCGGAGAACTGGCTGAAGTAGGCGAGGGCGTTGTCGCCGTAGTTGTCGGCGGCGTTCTGGTAGACCTTCCAGCTGACGTCGGCGTTCTCCAGCGCCTCGGCGTAGGTCTGCCAGCGCAGGCCCTTCTCGTCGCCGCCGTCGTAGGCCGGGCCGCCGGCGGTGCCGGCCGGGTCGATCTGGCCGGACCAGTGGTAGGTGCGGTTGGGGCCGGTCGCGCTGAGGACGGAGCAGTGGTAGGCGTCGCAGATGGTCCAGTTCTCGGCGAGCGCGTAGTGGAACGGGATGTCCTGGCGGGTGAGGAAGCCGAGGGTGCGGACGTTGCCCTTGGCGGCGACCCAGTTGTCCATCTTGCCGCTGTTCCACGCGCTGTGCTGGTCGCTCCAGCCGTGGCTGAGGTCGCCGTTGCACTGGGCCAGGCGCTCCGGGTCGGCGCCGCCGGCCGGCTTGGTCTGGCTGAACTGCCACGGGTACTGGCGGCTGAGCAGGCCGTTGGGCTGGTTGAAGACGCTGTAGCCGCCGGCGATCTGGATGGCGCTGCGGTCGGCGAAGCCGCGTACGCCGCGCAGCGTGCCGAAGTAGTGGTCGAAGCTGCGGTTCTCCTGCATCAGGATGACCACGTGCTGCACGTCCTTGATGCTGCCGTCCGTGGTGAGCGCGGCGGCGGGGGCGGTCGCGGCGGCGGCGCCCGGGGCGGCTCCGGCGGCGCCGGTGCCGGCCACCGCGAGACCGGCCGCGGCGGCGCCGGACAGCGTGACGAACTTCCTACGACTCAACTCGGCCATCAGCCCAGTCCGTCCCTTCACTGGCGATGTTGTGTACACAAGTCGGGTTCATCGATCGCGCAGCAGTTTCCACCCCGGCGGGAGCGGCCCACCAGATGCGTGCAGCAGGGTTGTCGGACTGTTCGCCCGGGTGTCACCGAGCGACGCCGGGCTGAACGCGGGACGGAGGCAGGAATGGAACGGCAGGACGGAGGTGCGCACGGAGCGACGGGTCAGCGGTCCTTGACCTCGATGCCCAGAGCGTGGGCGAACTGCGGCGCCAGTTCAAGGAGTTGGCCGGAGCTGATGGTCGCCCCGCGCAGGCCCTGGTGGCCGTCCGCGAGCCCGAGCCGGGCGGCGCCGCGCAGGTCGGTCTGCTTCAGCGTCGCGCCGCGCAGCCGGACCTCCTCCAGCGTCGAGCCGGGGAAGGACACCCCGGTCAGCTTGGCCTCGCCGAAGTCCACGTCGCGCAGCAGGCAGTCCTCGAAGACGACGTCCCGCAGGACGGCCGACCGCAGGTTGACCGCCTCCAGCTTGCAGCCCCGGAACACCACCCGGCGCAGCGCCGAACCGTACCCGGCGATCCCGGCCAGCACGCCGCCGACGAAGGCGCTGTCCTGCCACTCGGAGTCGCTCAGGTCGCAGGCCACCCAGCGGCCGGCCTGCACCCAGACGTCGTTGAACCGGGCCTGGCGCAGCTTGACCCCGCTGAACGCGACACCGGTGAAGGCGCATTCCAGGAAGGCCGCCCCGGCGCCCGACTCGTCGGTGTGCTCGCCGCCGTCGAAGTGCACGGTGTCGTACCGCTCGTCGCTGCGCAGCGGCCCGGTGTGCGGGCTCAGCAGTCCGGCGTACGGCAGGTCGGCGAGCTGGTCGGCGATGGAACGGGGCATGGCGGCGGCTCCTGGCAGTCGGGGCGGGCGGGGGTGGACGGGTCTCGCCCGCATGCTCGCACGCGACACCGACAACGCCCCGGACCGACGACGCACCGCATCGACGCCGCGCTGGACCGACGACGCCCCGGACCGGCCGCGGCAGGCGGCCGGTCCGGGGTCGGCCACGAGCGTCAGCCGCGCGCCCAGAGGGAGTTGACGCGGCTGCGCTCGGTGCTGTTCGGATAGGGGTTGGTGCAGGAGGTGCCGGGGCCGCCGCCCGACATCAGTTCGCTGCACGGGCCGGAGTAGTGGTCCGGCAGGCCGAGCACGTGCCCGGTCTCGTGAGCGGTGACCCGCACCGAGTTGTACTGCCGGTTCTGCTGGTAGTCGAGGAAGATGTAGCCGCTGCCGTGGCCGTCGGTGCTGGCGTAGGAGCCTCGGCTGTCGTTGCCCTCGTAGTAGCTGAAGTCGGCGGCCGAGCCGGACCGCAGCTGGACGTTGCTGACCGAGCTGTTCCAGATCTGCGCGGCCTGGGATATCTGGTTGCGGAAGGTCGGGGCCGAGCTGGCGTCGTAGGTGACGACGACGGTGGCCAGGCCCGGGTTGGCGGCCTGCTTGGCCTTCGCGGAGGCCATCACGGCCTGGTAGAAGGCCTGGTTGTCCGCGGTCTCGGCGGCCGAGCCGGCGTACGTCGAGGCGGTGTAGCCCTGGACGGCCGGGGCCACGGTGGCTGCCGGGGCCGCGGTCGCGGCGGTGGCGGTCGCGGGCAGGACGGCGAGGCCGGCCGCGAGGGCGAGGCCGAGGGTGGCGGACAGCACGGATCGCTTCATGTGAGGGCTCCGATTCCTGTGGTGCCGTGGCCGGTTGGGGGCCGGCCTGGGGGGACACCTGGTCAACGGGTGATGTCCCCAGAGCTTCGGGTAGCCCGGCGGGCGCGCGGATGATGTCAATCCGCGATAGCTCCGTGCAATACCCCTGCTGTTCAAGCGGTTTGGTTCGGCTTTTCCTGGCCTTGACCCAATTGCGGCCCTGGCATTCCGTTCGGTGGGCGGATACGCTCCACAGCGGGGAAGTACCCGGAGCGGCGGGCCGCTTGATTCCGGCCGAGCGGCCCGCCGCGCCGAACCCGGTCACCGGGCCTCAGGGTTACCGAGCCACCGGGCTTACCGGGCCTCGGGGTTACCTGACCACCGGGCTTGCCGGCCTTACCGGTTCGCTGCCGCGAGCCCGTTCGCCCAGAGGTAGTCGACCTGGCTGCGCTCGTTGGCGTCGGGGTAGGGGTTGGTGCAGGAGGGGCCGGGGCCGCCGCCCGACATCAGTTCGCTGCACGGGCCGGAGTAGTCGTCGGGCAGGCCGAGCACGTGCCCGGTCTCGTGGGTGGTGACGCGCACCGAGTCGTACTCCTGGTTCTGCTGGTAGTCGAGGAAGACGTAGCCGTGGCCGTGCCCGTCGGTGCTCGCGTACGAGCCCTGGCTGTCGCTGCCCTCGTAGTACGAGTAGTCGCCGGTGCCGCCCGTCTCCTGGAGCCGCACGTTGCGCACCGAGCCGTTCCAGATCTGCGCCGCGTTGGCGATCTGGCTGGTGAAGGAGGGCGCGTTGGCAGTGTCGTAGGTGACGGTGACGGTCTGCAGCCACGGGTTGGCGGCCCGCTTGGCCTTGACCGAGGCCATCACGGCCTGGAAGAAGGCCTGGTTGTTCGCGGCCTCAGCGGCTTCGGCGGTCTCCGCGGCCTTCGCAGTCTTCGCGGCCGAACCGGCGTGCGTCGTCGGGAGGTAGCCCTGCATGGCCGGTACGGCCGGGGCGGCAAGCGCGGCCGGTCCGGCAACGGTGGCGGCAACGGCGGTGGCGGGCAGGGTCGCGAGGCCGGCCGCGAGGGCGAGGCCCAGGGCGGCGGACAGCACGGATCGCTTCATGTGGGGGCTCCGGATTCGCGGTGCGCCGCCTCGCCGGAGCCGGTGGGGGCCGGGTGCGGCGGTGGCGCACGGTGGGGGCCGCCCCGGCCGGTGGCCGTGGCGGGTTGCTGTCCCTGAGCTTCGACCCGCCCGGGCCCGTCGCGGATGATGTCAACCGGCGATAGCGCCGCCGCATACCGGTGGGGGTCCGCCGCACGTTCCCACGGGCCGCCCCTGACTGCCGGTCACGTTCTTTGATCGCCCGCCATGTTGCCTGTCATGTCCTTGGCGAGAAGGCTCGGCTCCGACTATGCTCCCGACGTGGAGCTCGACGTGAGACACCTCCGGGTGCTGTGCGCGATCGCCGACACCGGCAGCCTCCGCAAGGCCGCGCTCCAGCTCGGCATGACCCAGCCCTCCCTCACCACCCAGCTGCACCGCATCGAACGGGCCATCGGCGGCACCCTGTTCACCCGCGAGCAGACCGGCAGCCGGCCGACCGCGCTCGGCCACTCGGTGCTCTCCCGGGCCCGGCCGGTGATCACCGAGATGGCCGCCCTGGTGGCCGCCGCCCGCCAGGAGGCTCTGGACGCCACCGGGCCCGGCCGGCAGCGGCGGCTGCGCATCGGCAGCGTCGGCAGCCGGGCGGTCGCGGCCTGGCTGCGCCGGGTGCACGAGCGGCTGCCGGACACCGACACCACCATCCACGTGGACGTCTCGGCCAGCGCGCTGCTGCGGATGGTCGCCACCGACCAGCTGGACGTCGCCTTCGTGTCCGAGAGCGAGGGCTTCCCGCTGCGGGTACCGCCGGACGCCGAGCAGCGGGTGCTGATGGCCCGCGAGCCGCAGTTCGTCGAGCTCGCCGTCGGGCACCCCGCCGCCGCCCGCCCGGTCGTCCGCCTCGCCGACCTCGCCGGGGACACCTGGATGGTCGACCCGACCGCCGACCACGAGTACGCGGCGATGCGCCGGGTGTTCAGCGAGGCCGGGCTCAACCCCCGGGTGCTGCAGGTGCGGGACAACGCCACCGCCGCCGAGCTGGTCGCCTCCGGCGAGGCCGTCCGTCCCTGCCAGCCGACCTCGCCGCCGGGCCCCGGCACGGTCGTCCGCCCGGTGCACGGGGATCCGCTGGCCGTCCGCCTCCTCTTCACCTGGCGCCCGCACGCGCTCAGCCCGCCCGCGCTGGACGCCCTGTACGGCGAACTGCGGGCCGCCTACCTGGATCTGGCCACGGTCCATCCGGTCTACGCGGCCTGGCTGGCACGGCACGAACCGGTGCTGCTGGGGCGGCCCGGCCACGGCCGGTACGGCTAGGCCCCGCGCCGCCCGTGCGCAGCGGCACGGCTCTCCCGGCCGTGGACCAGCACGCCCACCGCGACCATCAGTGCGCAGACCAGGCCCGCGGCCGGTACGCCGGAGATGCCGAGCGCGGTGCAGGCCAGCACCAGGACGGCCCCCACCGGCGCCACCGACTGGGCGAGCGCGCCCCGCTTGGTGTGCCGGGAGTGCAGGAACCAGACCGTGACCAGATAGACGGCCGTGGGCACGGTGACCGTCGCGGCGGCGGCCCGCTCGGAGATCTCCGCCTTGTGCACGGCCGACTCCACCGCCACCTCCAGCCCGGTGCCGATGGCCGCCGCCGCGCCGAACACCAGGTAGTGCCCGTAACCCCAGGCGAAGGCCTGCCGGTTGGAGCGCAGGTGGTCGTGGACCGGCCGGGCGAAGTAGATCCACCAGGCGGCGAAGCAGATCAGCAGGCCGCCGATCGCGACCGGCAGCAGCCGGGCCAGCCCTTCGTGCCCGTCCACCGCCGACTGCACCGCGACGGTCGCCGCCGCCACCGTCTCGCCGAGCACGATCAGAGTGAACAGCCCGTACCGCTCGGCGATGTGGTGCGGGTGCCAGGAGGTCTGCATCCGCAGCTCGGCGATCACCGGCACGGCCAGCTCGCACAGCACGCCGACCGGGATGACGTACGGCCGCACGTCGTGCGGCAGGAGCAGCACCACCGTCCAGCCGACCTGGCAGGCCGTGATCCCCGCCGCGTAGCGCAGCGCCACCCGGCGCGCCTCGCCCTGCTCGCTGGCCGCCGCGCGCAGCCACTGCGTCACCATCGCCAGGCGCATCACCACGTACCCGGTGATCGCCAGCACCAGGTCCTGGGTCGCGAACAGCCGCGGCACCCCGGCGGCGAGGATCAGCACGCCGGCGATCTGCACGAGCGTGGTGACCCGGTACGGCACGTCGTCGCAGTCGTAGGCGGAGGCGAACCAGGTGAAGTTCATCCAGGCCCACCAGATCGCGAAGAAGGCCAGCGCGTAGCCGCGCAGCCCCTCCCCGTAGTGCCCGGCGGCGAGGGAGTGGGCCAGTTCGCGCCCAGCCTGGCCGACCGCGACCACGAAGCAGAGGTCGAAGAAGAGTTCCAGCGGGGTGGCGACCCGGTGCGGCTCGGCGCGGTCGCGCGGGACCATCCGGCGCACCGGCGGCGGGTCGACGTGCTGCGTGCGGGGTGCCGCGGCGGCGGGATCACTGGCCATCGGAGCTGCTCCGGGATCGGGAGGGGCTGGTCGTCCCGCGCATCCTGGCAGCGGCCCGGGTCCGGCGCACGCACCGGCGCGACCCGGCAAGGGCACGGCAAGGGCACGGCCGAACTCGAGCACGACTGCCCCGGATGTCCCTTTTATCCTTTCCGTCAGCCGTAGTTGACGGTTCGGTGCGCGAACTGGGTGACAGCTCACCGGTTTCCGGGCGCGCCCCGCGCGCTGCGCCCCGGGTGACCGGAGCACGCCGCTACATTCGTCCCCGGTTGGGAAGAGCGCGGGCCCTGCGGGGCCCCATGACACGGGCGGGCTGCGGGCAACGCGGAAGGTCAAGGCGGGTGGCGGGACAGCGGGGGGCGGCAGAGCCGACCTCCTGCGTCCGCGCCACCGGCCTCGTGATCACCGCGCTGCTCGCCAGAGCCTGCCGTGCGGCGTTCGTCCGAACCTGCCGCGTGCCGCTCGCCCGAGCCTGCCGCGGCCGTCCCGCCCGCCCGGCCCGCCCGGCCCGCCCGGTGCCGTCCGCGGCGGCTACTTCTCCCAGCCGACCTTGCTGTAGTCCTCCTGCGCGAGGCCGAAGGCGCCGTAGTTGGCGAGGCCCTTGCGCACCGCGACCACGGCGGGGCGCTGGTACAGCTCGACGGTGTGGCCGAGTTCCCAGATCTTGGCGTCCGCCTGGTTGTAGAGCTTCGCGGCCTCGTCCGGGTCGACCGTCCCGGCCGCCTTCTTCAGCAGGCCGTCGATCTCCGGGGTGCCCAGGCGCGACGGGTTGCTGAAGGTGTTGTCGCCCACCGGCAGGCGGAAGTTGGCCAGGCTCTTGGAGTTCGGGAAGGAGTCGGTGTTGCGCCAGCTCGCGACGTCGAACTTGCCCGGGGTCACGTACTTGGCGAAGTAGTCGTTGGCGGCGACCTTGTCCAGGTCGATCTTCACCCCGGCCGCCTGCCACATCGCCGCCGCCGCGGTGGCGAGGTCGAGTTGGGCCTGCGCGGTGCCGTCGCTGAGCACCCAGTGCAGTTCCAGTTGCTGGCCGTCCTTGGTGCGCGGCTGGCCACTGCCGGCATCCTTCCAGCCGGCGTCGTCCAGCAGCTTCTTGGCCGCGGCCAGGTCGAACCGGGCCCACTCGCCGGAGTTGTCCTGGTAGCCGGTCTGGTTGGGCATGATGATGTGGTTGCCGAGCGGCTTGAACTCCACCGGCACCCCGTTGTTGGCGATCTTGATCAGTGCCGAGCGGTCCAGCGCCTTGCCGAGCGCCTGGCGGACCCGCTGGTCGGCCAGCGCGCCGGTGCCGCCGAAGGAGATGTGCACCTCGTCCCACGGGCTGGCGGCCCGGATCACGGTGTCCTTGGCGTTCTTGAGCTGTCCGTACGCGGTGGCGGTGCCGCCCGAGGCGAGGTCGATCTCGTTGTTGAGGTACGCCTGGATGCTCGCCGCCTTGTCCATCACCCGGAAGGTGATCTTGTCGAGCTTGGCCGGGGTGCCCCACCAGGCCGGGTCCGGGACGAAGCTGATGGTCTGCGCGGTCTTGTCCGCCACACCGATCTTCAGGGCGCCCGCGGTGATCGGGACCTTCTCGATCCAGCCCTTGTTGAAGTCGTCCGGGGTGGCGATGCCGGCCGCCGGGACCAGCGGGCGGAACAGGTTCTGCCAGTCCGCGTACGGCTCCGAGAAGGTGACCTTCACCTCGCTCGGGTCGGCGCCCTGCTCGACCGCGGAGATCAGCTCGTAGCCGGACGGGTCGTAGATGTTGTACGCCGGGTCCTTGCCGTTGCTCGCCTGCCAGTCGGCCTTGAAGTCCAGGTAGCTCAGCGGCTTGCCGTCCGACCACTTGGCCTTGGGGTTCAGCTTGTAGGTGATCACCTGCGGCGAGGCCGAGGTGACCTTGGCCTCCACCAGGAAGTCCGGGTTCGGCCGGAAGGTGCCGGAGGCGTCGGTGGCGAACAGCGAGGGCTCCAGGGCCCGGACGAGGTTCACCGTGTCGGTGTAGGAGCCGCCGTCCACCTGGAGCGGGTTCCACTGGGTGATCCACTGGTCCAGCGCGAAGCGCACTTCGCCGCCGTCCTTGACCTGGTCCGACGGCTTGGCGTTGATGTCCTGGGCGTCCTGTCTCGGCGGCTCGCTCTTGGCCACGTCACCGGCGGAGCCGCCCCCGCCCGAGGTGCACGCGGTGACCGCGAGCGCGACGGCGACGGCGAGGGCGGCGGCCCGGCCGAGGCGGCCGGCCGTGGTGGAAGCGTCCATGAAGGTCCCCCTGGTGAGGTCTGCGAAGCGGGAGTTGGGCCGCGGTAGGCATGACTGGGCTTGAGCGTGGGCACTCAATCCGGCACCGAGCCAGAGGAACGTAACAGCGGATCAGATCCGCCACCAGGGGGAGGAACGCACACCTGATCCAAAAGTCACGCGCGGCAATGCCGCCGCAACACCCCCGCCGTTCCCGGGTGTTTCACTCTGACCTGCGCTTTCCCCAACCGCACTGACCCCTCCGCCACCTGACGCCCCGACCGGGCCCCGACCGAAGGCCACCACCCCATGCCCATCAGACGCACCGACCCCGCCCCCACCCCGGGCGGCCGTTGATGCTCCGCTACCTGGCGAAGCGGCTGAGCTACTACGCGGTGCTGCTGGTCGCCGCCCTCTTCCTCGCGTACGCGGTCTCGGCGACCGCCCTGCAGCCGCGCACCTACTTCGACGCCAAGGTGCCCCGCCCGTCCGCCGAGTCGGTCGAGCGCCAGCTCACCGCGCTCAACCTGAACGACCGCACCCCGGTGGTCGAACGCTTCGGACACTGGGCCGGCGGGCTGCTGCACGCGGACCTCGGCCGGACCATCCACGACACCCCGGTCACCGACGACTTCGGCCGCCGGGTCTGGGTCTCGCTGCGGCTGCTGCTGCTCGGCAGCCTGCTCGGCATGCTCCTCGGCGTCGCCGTCGGGGCGTGGAGCGCCGTCCGCCAGTACCGGATCTCCGACCGGCTGCTCACCGTGCTGTCCTTCGTGCTGCTCTCCACGCCGGTCTTCCTGGTCGCGCTGTTCCTCAAGAACGGCGCCATCGCCGCCAAGGACGCGGCCGGGCACGAGGTGATCCCGTTCACCGGCTACGAGACCCCCGGACTCGCCGGCGGCCTCGGCACCCACCTGGCCGACTGGGCCCTGCACCTGCTGCTGCCCACCATCTCGCTGGCCCTCGGCGGCCTCGCCACCTACAGCCGCTACCAGCGCGGCACCATGCTCGACGTGCTCGGCTCCGACTACCTGCGCACCGCCGAGGCCAAGGGCCTCACCCGCGGACGGGCCCTGCTCAAGCACGGGCTGCGGACGGCCGTGATCCCGATGTCGACCATGTTCGCCTACAGCTTCCTGGGCATCTTCACCGGCGCGATCTTCACCGAGACGATCTTCGGCTGGCACGGCATGGGCGAGTGGCTGATCCAGTCGATCAACGAACAGGACGTCAACTCGGTGGTCGCGATCAACCTGTTCACCGCCGTCGTCGTCCTCGCCTCCGGCTTCCTCGCCGACACCCTGCACGCCGCCCTCGACCCGCGCGTGCGGACCTGACCGGAGGAGACCCGAGATGACCACCCTCTCCGCCGAACCCGCCGAGCCCACAGAGCCCACGGAGCCCACCGAGTCCGCCGAGCCCGCGGCTTCCGCCGTCGCGCCACGGGCGACCGGCCGCGGCCGGCTGGTCCTCGCCCGGCTGCTCGCCGCCCGCGGGGCCGTCGCCGGCGGCGTCGTCGTCCTGCTGCTGTTCGCGCTCGCCTTCGGCGGGCCGTACCTCACGCCCTGGCAGTACGCCACCCCCGACTTCTCGGCGCTGCACCAACCCCCGTCCGCCGCGCACTGGTTCGGTACCAACGGGGTCGGCCAGGACGTCTTCGCGCAGACCGTCCGCGGACTGCAGAAGTCACTGGTCATCGGCCTGCTGGTGGCCCTGTTCTCCACCGTGCTGGCCTCCGTGGTCGGCGCCTGCGCCGGCTACTTCGGCGGCTGGGCCGACCGGGCGCTGATGTTCCTGGTGGACCTGCTGCTGGTCTTCCCCTCCTTCCTGATCATCACCGTCGTCTCCGGCCGGCTGAGGAGCGCGGGCTGGATCGCCTTCGTGCTGCTGCTCGCGCTGTTCAACTGGATGATCACCGCGCGGGTGGTCCGCTCGATGACGATCTCCCTGCGCGAGCGCGAATTCGTGCGCGCCGCACGGTTCATGGGCGTGCGGCCGCTGCGGATCATCAGCCGGCACATCCTGCCGAACGTCGCCTCCTTCCTCATCATCGACGCCACCATCGCGGTCGGCGGCGCCGTGATGAGCGAGACCGCGCTCTCCTACTTCGGCTTCGGGGTCAAACCGCCGGACGTCTCGCTCGGCACCCTGCTCGCCGCCGGGACCAGCGAGGCCCCGGTGTTCCCCTGGCTGTTCTACTTCGCCGCCGGGCTGCTGGTGCTGTTCGTCCTCGCCGTCAACCTGGTCGGGGACGGGCTGCGCGACGCCCTCGACCCCACCTCCGCGGCCGCGCCGCGCCGCCGCCCCCGCCGTTCCGTCAGCCGTAGGAAGCACCCGTGACCACCACCGTCGGCCCCACTGCCGCACCCACCGCCGTCGACACCCCGCTGCTCGCCGTCCGGGACCTCCGGGTGGACTTCGCCGGGCCGCGCGGCCCGGTCCCCGCCGTCCGCGGGGTGGACCTCACGCTGCGCCGCGGCGAGACCCTCGGCATCGTCGGCGAGTCCGGCTCCGGGAAGTCCGTCACCGCACTGTCCGTGCTCGGTCTGCTGCCCGCCACGGCGCGCGTCAGCGGGTCGGTGCGGCTGGACGGGCGGGAGCTGGTGGGGCTGCCGGGCAAGGAGCTCGCGGCGATCCGCGGCCGCCGGGTCGCCATGGTCTTCCAGGACCCGCTGTCCGCCTTCACCCCGGTCTACCGGATCGGCGACCAGATCGCCGAGGCGGTCCGCATCCACCAGCGGGTGGACAAGGCCACCGCCCGCCGCCGGGCCGCCGAACTCCTCGACCTGGTCGGCATCCCCGCGCCCGACCGGGCCCTGGACAGCTTCCCGCACGAGTTCTCCGGCGGCATGCGCCAGCGCGCGATGATCGCCATGGCCGTCGCCAACGAGCCCGACATCCTGCTCGCCGACGAGCCCACCACCGCGCTCGACGTCACCATCCAGGCCCAGGTGCTGGACGTGCTGCGCACCGCCCGGCGGGAGACCGGCGCGGCGCTCGTCCTGGTCAGCCACGACCTCGGGGTGATCGCCGGGACGGCCGACCGGGTCGCCGTGATGTACGCGGGGCGGGTGGTCGAGACGGCCGGGGTGGACGAACTGTTCGCGGCCCCGCACCACCCGTACTCGCTCGGCCTGATCGGCGCGCTGCCCCGGCTGGACGGGCGCGGCGGTCCGCTGGTGCCGATCCCCGGCGCCCCGGCCCCGATGGCCGAGCTGCCGCCGGGCTGCCCGTTCGCGGCGCGCTGCCCGCTGGCGGAGGAGCGCTGCTCGGCGGCGGAGCCCGCCCTGGAGGGCACGGACGGCCACCTGGCGGCATGCGTACGGTCGGCGGAGCTCGCCGAGCGGCGGCCCGCGCCGGCCGAGGTCTACCCCGTTCCGGAGCTGCCCGCCCCCGCCGGCGCCGGCGGCGACCGCTCCGCCCGGACGCCCGTCCTGTCGGTGAGCGGCCTCGGCAAAACGTTTCCGCTCCTCAAGGGCACGGTGTTCAAGCGCAAGGTCGGCGAGGTGTACGCGGTCGACGGCGTCGACCTGGACCTGCGCGAGGGCGAGACCCTCGGCCTGGTCGGGGAGTCCGGCTCCGGCAAATCCACCACCCTGTTCGAACTGCTGAGGCTCGGCGCCCCCGAGACCGGCCGGATCGAACTGCTCGGCCAGGACACCGCCGGGCTCACCCGGGCCGAGGCCCACCGGCTGCGCGCCAACGTGCAGATCGTCTTCCAGGACCCGATGGCCAGCCTCGACCCCCGGATGCCGATCGGCGACATCGTCGCCGAACCCCTCCTCGCCCAGCACACCCCGCGCGAGGAGATCGCCCGCCGGGTGCCCGGGCTGCTGCGCCAGGTCGGCCTCGACCCGGAGCACGCCGTCCGCTACCCGCACCAGTTCTCCGGCGGCCAGCGCCAGCGCGTCTCGATCGCCCGGGCGCTCGCCGTCCGGCCGAGACTGCTGGTCCTGGACGAACCGGTCTCGGCCCTGGACGTCTCCATCCAGGCCGGGGTGCTCAACCTGCTGCAGGCGCTCAAGGCGGAGCTCGGCCTCTCCTACCTGTTCGTCTCCCACGACCTCTCGGTGATCCGGCACCTCGCCGACCGGGTCAGCGTGATGTACCTCGGCCGGACGGTCGAACAGGGCGAGGTCTCCGCCGTCTTCGACCGCCCCCGCCACCCGTACACCCGAGCCCTGCTCTCCGCCGTCCCCCTGCCCGACCCCGCCGCCGAACGCGCCCGCGACCGCGTCCTGCTGGCCGGCGACCCGCCCTCCCCCACCGAGCGCCGCACCGGCTGCCCCTTCCGCACCCGCTGCCCGCGCTACGCCGGACTCGCCGACCCGGCGGACCGGGCCCGCTGCGAGCAGGAACGGCCGGCACTCGACGGCCCGACGGGGGCGGACCACCAGGCGGCCTGCCATCACCCGGAGCCACCGGCGGGCGGCGATCACGGAAGGTGACCACTCGAATACGATTCGGCGGATCGCGGCGGCGCCGTGTAAAGTCTTCGACGTCAGCAGGCGCCGCTAGCTCAGTTGGTTAGAGCAGCTGACTCTTAATCAGCGGGTCCGGGGTTCGAGTCCCTGGCGGCGCACATGGCAAGGTCTCAGGCCGTCCACTCCGGTGGGCGGCCTGAGGCGTTTCCGGGCCGAGGTGGCCGAGGCGCTGCGGTGCCACGGGTGTTCAGCGGGTGTCGAGTACGGCCGAGGCCACCGCGTCCGGGCGGTCGAACATCACCAGGTGCCCGGCCGGGGCGGTGGTGCGGAAGTCGGCGCCGAGCAGTGCCGCGAGCTCCCGCTGCTCGGCCAGCCAGGCCTCGGTGCGGCCGGAGCGGCGGCCGTCGTCGGCGGCCAGCACGGTGACCGGCAGGCCCGCGGGCAGCGGCCGGGCGCGCCGCAGCCCGTCCAGCTCGGCGGCCAGGTCGAGGTAGCGGGTGTTCTCCCGGAGCAGCGCGCGCAGGGCGCGGCCGGTGCGGTAGCAGTGCCGGACCAGCGGCTGTGGGGCGAGGTCCGCTCGGCGGACGGTGGACAGCCGGGCCGCCGCCCGGCGGGCGGTCGGGCCGAGCAGGTAGGGCACGGCGAGGGCGGTCGCGGCGCCGGCCACCGCCCGGGCGGCCAGGTCGCGCGCAGCGGGCGCCGGGTGCGGCCGGGCCCCCGGTTCGGCGCTGCCGTCGACCAGGACCAGGCCGGCGGTCCGGTCGGGGTGCAGCCGGGCGAAGGACTCGACGTGGAAGCCGGCGAGCGAGTGGCCGACGACGGTGCACGGCTCCCGCAGTCCGAGCCCGTCGAGCACCGCCCGGATCCGGTCGGCCTCGCCGGCCGCCGTCGGGGCGGGCCGACCGGTGGCGGGTTCGGCGGCGCTCAGCCCGTAACCGGGCCGGTCGAAGCGGACCACGGTGCGGTAGGGCGTGAGGAAGGGGACGACCAGGTCCCAGTCGAACCAGCTGCTGCCGAGGCCGCCGCTGAGCAGGCAGGCCGGGCCGCTGCCCTCGGTGCGCACGTGCAGCGGGACGCCGTCGATGCGCAGGAAGCACGCTCGGGTGGCGGGGTCGTCCGGCCTGCGGGGGTCGCCGGGGGTGCGGGGGGCTCCGGCGCGGTGGCCTGGCGGGGGGCTGGGCACGGTTCCACCCTAGCCAGCGGCGAACTCCTACCCAACCGGGAGGAAAGGGATATACCGGTCCGCAGCGGGCGGGAGTGGTTCGGGGCACCCCTCGGGACCGTGTATTGTTTTCCGGGTCAGCAGGCGCCGCTAGCTCAGTTGGTTAGAGCAGCTGACTCTTAATCAGCGGGTCCGGGGTTCGAGTCCCTGGCGGCGCACAGACACCGGGGAGCCTCTCGCAGCAGCGAGGGGCTCCCGATTTTTTGGCCCCTCGACGTCCGATTTGTGTGTGATGTCGGTCTCGATCGGCGATCCGGCGGAGCCATTCGGCCCGTCCCGCTCGTCCAGGGCAGTACAACCGGAATCGGGACGAAGGTCCCTCTCACCGATGACCCTCATTCGTGCAGGCTGCTTCGGTCCGCCCGCAGGAAAGGCCGCGCTTTGTCCCGAAACGCCCAGGGCGGCCGTCGCACGCCGCCGATCAGTCTCCGTCCGGTCAAGCGGCTCAAGCGCTCCGCCGGCCCGGCCGGTGTGTCCGGCGGGCCGGGCGGCGGGAAGCCGCGCCGTCCGAAACGCACCGGCTGGCGCCGGCTGATACCCACCTGGCGGACGACCCTGCTCGGCTTCGTCTCGGCGCTGCTGCTCGGCGTCGGCCTGTTCGTGCTGGGGATCACGCTGGTGAAGGTCCCGGACGCGCACGCCGCCGCCACCGCGCAGAGCAACACCTGGCTCTACGCGGACGGTTCGGTGATCACCCGCACCGGCCAGACCAACCGGCAGAACGTCACGCTGGACAAGGTCTCCCCGGCCGCCCAGCACGCCGCGCTGGCCGCCGAGGACCGGAACTTCTACAACGAGGGCGCGGTCAACGTCCAGGGCCTGCTCCGCGCCGCCGTCAACACGGCCAAGGGCGAGGGCACCCAGGGCGGCTCCACCATCACCCAGCAGTACGTGAAGAACACCTACCTGAGCCAGAAGCAGTCGATCACCCGCAAGGTGAAGGAACTCTTCATCGCCATCAAGGTGGACGCCACCGAGAACAAGGCCGACATCCTCTCCGGCTACCTGAACACCTCCTACTACGGCCGCGGCGCCTACGGCATCCAGGCCGCCGCCCAGGCGTACTTCGGCGTCGACGCCTCGGCGCTCGACCCCGCGCAGGGCGCCTACCTGGCCACCCTGCTGAACGCGCCGAGCGCCTACGACGTGGCCACCGCCACCGCGGCGGGCAAGCAGAACGCCGTCAACCGCTGGAACTACGTGCTGGACGGCATGGTCAAGGAGGGCTGGCTCTCCGCCGGGGACCGGGCCGCGACCACCTTCCCGGACGTCCGCGACCCGCAGCCCAACCCGGGCCTGTCCGGCCAGTCCGGCTACCTGGTGGACGCGGCCACCCAGTACCTCACCTCGGCCGGGGTCATCAGCGAGACCGAGCTGGCCAAGGGCGGCTACACGATCAAGCTGAGCATCGACCCGGCCCGCCAGCAGGCCCTGCAGGACTCCGTCCAGGCGCAGCTGCACGACACCCTGAACCCGGACAAGCGGAAGAAGGACGCGGCCGCCCAGGCCGGCGCCGCCTCGGTGGACCCGAAGACCGGCGCGGTCGTCGCCCTGTACGGCGGCGTCGACTACCTGAAGCACTACGTCGACAACGCGACCCGGCGCGACTACCAGGCCGGTTCGACGTTCAAGGCGATCGCCCTGGCCGCCGCGTTCGAGAACGGCGCCAAGACCCAGGACGGCCGCACCGTCACCCCGCGTACGGTGTACGACGGCACCAGCGGCCGGAAGGTCCGCGGCGGCAAGGGCACCCCGTACGCGCCGCCGAACGAGGGGGACAGGAGCTACGGCCAGATCACCCTGCAGCAGGCCGTCGACTGGTCGGTGAACTCGGCGTTCGCCCAGCTCGCGCAGGACACCGGGCTGCAGAAGGTCAAGGACACCGGCATCGCGCTGGGCCTGCCCGGCAACACCCCGGGCCTCGACCCGGTGCCGTCCATCCCGCTGGGCGCGGCCACCCCGAGCGTGCTCGACATGGCGGGCGTCTACGCGACGCTGGACAACGGCGGCAAGCAGATCACCCCGTGGCTGGTGCAGTCGGTGGACCGCGAGGGTGAGGCCGTGTCGCTGCCCGCGCACAAGACCACCCAGGCGATCAGCACGGACACCGCCAACCGGGTCACCTCGATGCTGCAGGGCGTGGTGAGCGACCCGGGCGGCACCGGCTGGCGGGCGAAGGCGCTCGGCCGTCCGGTGGCGGGCAAGACCGGCACCACCGACGACCAGAAGTCGGTCTGGTTCGTCGGGTACACCCCGGAGCTGGTCACCTCGGTCGCGCTGTTCGGCCAGGATCCGGGCACCGGCGCCCAGGTCAGCCTGAGCGGCGTCGGCGGGATCGACGACGCGGCGGGCGGCCAGTACCCGGCACAGATCTGGACCGGGTACATGAAGGCCGCGCTCAAGGGCCAGCCGGTCGGCGACTTTCCGACCCCGGCCGACGGCGGCGACGCCGCGGGCGCCACCGACCTGCCGACCGCCCCGAGCACGCCGAGCGGCACCCCGTCGACGGGCGCGGCCACCGGCGCCCCGAGCACCGGGGCCACCCCGCCGGCCGACGGATCGGGCGCCGGGGCGAGCACCCCGACCGGCGGCGCCACCGGTGGTGGCGGCGGGGCGACCACGGCTCCGACGGCTCCCCCGACCACCCAGCCGACCACCCAGCCCACGTCCCGGCCCACCGGACGGCCCACCACCCGGCCGACGCCGACCACCCAGCCGACCCCCGGCCCGACCTCGCAGCCGACCACCCAGCCCACGGGCGGGGCGGGCTCGCTCGCGGGCGCGGGGGCCTCGTCGGGCTCCGGCGGCTGACCGGCGGGCCCGGGGCCGCGCTGCCGCCCTGGGCCCGCCTGACCTGCGGGAACGCCGTCGTGACGGGCTGGTGACGGCGCCACTGCGGACAGTTCGAAGCAGGACCAAATGCCGGAATGGCGCCTTACCGAACCATCGGTATGACTGTCACAATGCGGCGGTGCACAGAACAACGGCCTCGCCCACCCTCCCTTCGGGCCGAACCCTCGGCCTCAGCCTCGCCCTGGTCTCCGCCTTCGCCTTCGGCGGCTCCGGAACCGCGGCCAAGCCGCTCATCGAGGCCGGGCTCTCCCCGCTCCACGTGGTGTGGCTGCGGGTCACCGGCGCGGCCGTGGCCCTGCTGCCGGTGGCCTACCGGCACCGGGACGCCGTCCTGCGCCGCCCCGGCCTGCTGCTCGGCTTCGGCCTGCTCGCCGTGGCGGGCGTCCAGGCCTGCTACTTCGCGGCGATCTCCCGGATACCGGTCGGCGTCGCCCTGCTCATCGAGTACCTCGGGCCGCCACTGCTGATCGGCTACGTCAAGTTCGTGCAGCGCAAGCCGATCAGCCGCGGCGCGGCCATCGGCGCCGGCGTCGCGGTGGCCGGCCTCGCCTGCGTGGTCGAGGTCTGGAACGGCCTGAGCTTCGACGCCCTGGGCGTCCTCTTCGCGCTCGGCGCGGCCTTCTGTCAGGTCGGCTACTTCGTGCTCGCCGACGCCGGCCGCCGCGGCGAGCGCCCGGTGGACCCGCTGGCCGTCAGCGCGTACGGACTGCTCGTCGGCGCCGTCCTGCTCACCGCCGTCACCCGCCCGTGGCAGGCCGACTGGGGCCCACTCGGCGGCGACGTGGTGATGAACGGGCACACCCTGCCCGCGTTCGTGCCGGCCGCCTGGATGGTCCTGGTCGCGACCGTCCTGGCCTACCTGACCGGCGTGGTCTCCGTCGGCTACCTCTCGCCGCCGGTCGCCGGGGTGGTCGCCAACCTGGAGGCGGTGGTCGCCACCGTGCTGGCCTGGGTGCTGCTCGGCGAGCACCTGGGGCTGCCGCAGCTCGCGGGTGGCCTGCTGGTGCTGGCCGGGGCCATCGCGGCTCAGGCGAGCAAGCCGGCGGCGGATCCGGCGGCCGGGTCGGTGGAACCGGCAGGGGCGGCGGGGGCGGCGGGGCGGTCCACGGACCGGGTCGGCGCCGAGCGCGGGCTCAGCGGCCGGTCCAGCCGAACCAGTCGAGGTGGTTGAGCGGCCACACGACGCCCGACACCGGGCCGACCACGTTGCCCACCGGCACGGCGCCGCCGCCGGGGCCGCGCTGGTGGTAGCGGGAGTCGGCCGAGTCGCTGCGGTGGTCGCCCTCGACCCAGACGTAGCCCGCGGGCACCTTCACCGGTCCGAAGTCCAGGCCCGCGCAGGAGTCGTCGCCGGGGTGGAGGTACGGCTCGTTCACCGTCCGCCCGTCGACGCTCAGCGTGGTGCCCTCGCACTGCACGGTCTGGCCGCCGGTCGCGATGACCCGCTTGACCAGGTAGTTGTCGTCCTTCGGCGGCACCAGCCCGACGAAGCTGAGCACCGAGCTCACGGTGTCGGTGACCGGGTTCGGGTCGGTGGGCTGCGGCGGCAGCCAGCCCCCCGGATCCTTGAACACCACCGGCTGGCCCGGCTCCGGCACCCAGCCGGTCAGCGGCGCCAGCTTGTTCACGCCGACCCGGTCGCCGATCCGCAGGGTGTTCTCCATCGAACCGGACGGGATGGAGAACACCTGGAACAGGCAGGTCTTGATCAGCAGCGCGACCACCAGACCCACGGCGGCCATCACCGGCAGCTCGATCCACCACGCCCGGGGGCGGCGGGCCGAGCGGCCAGCGCGACCCGCGCGGCGACCGCCCGAACCACGGGCCCGGCGCCGGGCCTCGGCGCGACCGCCGGGCGGCCGGTGGGCTTCGGGGGCACCCGGGGAGATCGGAGTGTCCGGGGTGTCCGGGGCGTCCGGGGCGGCGGGATCGCCGGGCGTTCCGCTGGGGATTCCGCTGGGCGTTTCGGGCAGGTTCACCGCCATCGTCGCTGCTCCACCTCTCCGGCTGGGGAAACCTGCACGCTACGCCAACGGTGGAGCCTGACGAAATCGGGCATTTAGCCGCCGCCGACAACACCGGACGCCCCGAGCCGCTCCGGGGGCCTGCGGAACGGACGTGCGCCGCGCGGGAGTTCCCGCTCCGCCCGCCGCCGCTCGCCCGTCAGGCGCGGGCGATGGCCTCGTGGTGGCGGATCACTTCGGCGATGATGAAGTTCAGGAACTTCTCAGCGAAGACCGGATCCAGCTTCGCTCCGGCGGCCAGTTCCCGGAGCCGCCTGATCTGGTCCCGCTCGCGCGCCGGGTCGGCCGGCGGCAGCTTGTGCGCGGCCTTGAGCCGGCCCACCCGCTGGGTCGCCTTGAACCGCTCGGCCAGCATGTGGACCACCGCGGCGTCGATGTTGTCGATGCTCTCGCGCAGGCTGGTCAGCTCCGCGCGTACGGCGTCGTCGATCCCCTCGGACTGGCCGGCGTCGGGGGTCGTGGGGTGGTCCGTCATCGGGGCGGCTCCCGGTGTCTGGGTGGGCGCCCGGCCGTACGGCGGCCGGGCTCGGGCCCGGGCAAATCTAACAGGGCCCCTGCTCCGGCCCCTCACGCTCACCCTGATCCGTCCACGATCCGGACACCGTCCGGACGCCGGGCCGTCCGGCGTGCACACGGCGGCGGCGGACAGGGCTGCCCGTAGGGTGGTGCGTGCATGACCGGAAGTGACCGCTCAGCAGTCCCCCAGTAATGGAGGTACCGATCGTGGCAACCACCCGCACCGCCCGTACGGCCTGGGAGGGCGACCTCGTCCACGGACAGGGCCAGACGGCCTTCGAGTCGTCCGGCATCGGCACGTTCCCGGTGTCCTGGCCGGCCCGCGCCGAGCAGGCCAACGGCAAGACCAGCCCGGAGGAGCTCATCGCGGCCGCCCACTCGGCCTGCTTCTCGATGGCCCTGTCGCACGGCCTGGCCGGCGCCGGCACCCCGCCCACCACGCTGGACACCCAGGCCGACGTCACCTTCCAGCCGGGCGAGGGCATCACCGGCATCCACCTGACCGTCACCGGCGACGTGCCCGGCCTGGACCAGGCGGGCTTCGTCAAGGCCGCCGAGGACGCCAAGGCCAACTGCCCGGTCAGCCAGGCCCTGACCGGCACCACCATCACCCTCACGGCCAACCTCGCCTGAGCCGGCCCACCACCGGTCCACTGGCCGGCCCACTGCCGGTCCACCGCCGGCCCGCTCCCGGCCCGCTCCCGGCGCGCAACCAGCGCCCGGGAGCGCGCCCTCGGCGCACACGCCCCTGGCGCACATCAGGTGATGTGTACCGGGGGCGTCTGCAGGTACCGCCATTCATGATCACAAACGGGGCGAATCACCCTGGCGGCGGTCACGGCGCGTGGTCGTCGCGGCCTATGATCGGCCGCAGCGCCCTGTTCTTCCCGCGGATCCCCGCGCGAGAGCGCCCCACGCCGGGCGTCCCGCAGCGGACCGACTCCGAGGACCGCGACAGAGTGCGCAGCCGACCGCCGGGTCACGACTGGCCGGCCGGACCATCGTCAAGCGTCAGCAGCGGACGGGAGCATGCCGTGCCGGGCCAGAACGAGGGGGCCGACGCACACCACCCGGGCGTGCGGCACGAGGAACCACCACACCACCGCCGCCTCGCCGCGCCGTTCCTCGACGGCCCGGCCGCGGGATCCGCCACCGCCCTCGGCGCCTGCCGGACGTTGGAGGAGCCCGAGGTGCTGCTCTGCCCCACCTGCTCGGCCCCGCTGACCGGCGGCCCGCACCGGGGCGCCGCCGACGGATCCGGTGTGGCGGGCGGCGGGCCGGGCTCGGCAGACGGCGGCGACGACCGGCTGCTGGCCGCCCTGCGGGCCAGCGAGTCCCGGTTCCGGGCCGCCTTCTGCGACGCGGTCATCGGTATGGCCCTGATCGACCCCGACGACCGGATCATCGAGGTCAACCCCGCCTTCGCCGCCCTGATCGGACGCGGTGTCGGCGAATTGGTCCGCACCCCCCTGCACGAGATCATCGACCCGGAGGGCATGCCGGGCCGGCTCTTCGCCGAACTCGTCCACGGGGAGCGGGAACGGTTCCGCGTGGAGAAGCAGCTCAAGCACCGCGAGGGCCATGAGGTCTGGAGCAAGGTCACCGTCTCGCTCATCCGGGACGGCACCGGACAGCCGCTCTACACCCTCGCCCTGGTCGAGGACATCACCGAGCAGCGCCGGCTCGGCGACCGGCTGCAGTACCAGGCCCTGCACGACCCGCTGACCCGGCTGCCCAACCGGACCTACTTCTTCGAGCGGCTCGACGCCGCCTGCCTCGCGGTGACCGAGGAGGCCGGGCCGGGCCCGGCCGCCGGCGACGGGCGCCGGGTCGGCGTCTGCTACCTGGACCTCGACGGCTTCGCGGCGATCAACGAGGCCCTCGGGCACCACATCGGCGACCAGCTGCTGACCGCCGTCGCCACCCGGCTGCGGCGCTGCTTCTCCGGCCACGACACCCACCTGGTCGCCCGGATGGGCGGCGACGAGTTCGCCGTCCTGGTCACCGACAGCCGGGGCAGCGAACAGCTCACCGAGCTGGCCTCCCGGATCCTGGAGGTGCTGGAACGCCCCTTCGACGTGGCCGGGCACCGACTCGTGATCACCGCGAGCGTGGGCGTCGTCGAACGGTCCGTCCACGAGACCACCCCGACCGACCTGGTCAAGGACGCCGACGCGACGCTCTACTGGTCCAAGGCCGACGGCCGCGCCCGCTGGACCCTCTACGACCCGGACCGCGGCGCGCACCAGCTCACCCGCCAGCTGCTGGCCACCGCACTGCGGCCGGCCCTGGAACGCGGCGAGTTCACCATCGAGTACCAGCCGCTGGTCGGCCTGGCCGACGGCACCGTGCACGGCGCCGAGGCACTGGTCCGCTGGCGCCACCCCCGCTACGGGACGCTCTCCCCGGACCGCTTCATCCCGCTCGCCGAGGAGTCCGGCGCGATCGTGCCGCTCGGGAAGTGGGTGCTGGAGGAGTCCTGCCGCCAGGCCCGGCAGTGGCTCACCGAGTTCCCCCACAACGAGACCTTCGTCAGCGTCAACCTGGCGGCCCGCCAGATCTGGGACTCGGACGTCGTCGCCGACGTCGCCCGGGCCCTCGAACACACCGGTCTGCCGGCCCGGCTGCTCCAGCTGGAGATCACCGAGAGCGCCCTGCTCGGCCCCGGCGGACGCCCCCTGGAGGCCCTGCAGGCGCTCGCCGACATGGGCGTGCGGATCGCGATCGACGACTTCGGCACCGGCTACTCCAACCTGGCCTACCTCTCCCGGCTGCCGGTCCACGTGCTGAAGCTCGACGGCTCCTTCATCGAGGGCTTCCGCGACCCGGCCCCCGCGGACCGCCCGCTCCGCCCCGAACTCGGCGCCCGCCGCAGCGACGCCGACGAGCAGATCGTCGGCGCGATGGTGCAGCTGGCCCACACCCTCGGCCTGACCGTCACGGCCGAGGGCATCGAGAGCGCCGCGCAGGCCGAGCGGCTGCGGCTGACCGGCTGCGACACCGCCCAGGGCTGGTACTTCGCCCGGCCGGGCGAGGCGGCGCTGGTCGCGGCCATACTCCGCGAGGGCCGCCCCGCCCTGGGCGGGCGGTAGGCGCCGGTCGGGCGAGGGCGAGATCAGACGGGATCAGGCGGGGCCGGGCGCGGGCGGGCCGGGTCAGGCCTGGGCCGTCAGGCCGTACGCCTCGGCGATCAGGCCGTAGGAGCGCAGCCGGGCCTCGTGGCCGTGGATGTGCGAGGTGACCATCAGCTCGTCGGTTCCGGTCCGCTTGCGCAGGGCCTCCAGTCCGTCGGCGACCTGGCCCGGATCGCCGAGCACGACGTTGTCGAGCCAGCTGTCGATGAAGTCCGCCTCGGCCGGGCTGTACGGGTACTGCTCGGCCTCCTCCGGGGTGGGGATCGGGCCGGGGTTGCCGCGCCGCAGCCGGAGCATCCCGAGGGCGGCGGAGCGGGCGAGGCGGCGGGCCGTCGGCTCGTCGTCGGCGGCGACCGCGCTCACGCCGATCAGCGCGTACGGCTCGGTCAGCACCGCGGACGGGCGGAAGGACGACCGGTAGAGGTCCAGCGCCGGGAGGGTGTTGGCGCTGCTGAAGTGGTGGGCGAAGGCGAACGGGAGGCCCAGGCGCCCGGCGAGCTGGGCGCTGAAGCCGGAGGAGCCGAGCAGCCAGACCGGCGGGCGGCCCTCGCCCTTGGGGACGGCGGTCAGCCGGTCGTAGGGGTGGCCGGCGGGGAAGTCGCCGTCGAGGAAGTGGGTCAGTTCGGCGAGCTGCTGCGGGAAGTCGTCCGCCCCTTCGGCGAGGCCTCGGCGCAGCGCGCGGGCGGTGGCCGGGTCGGTGCCGGGGGCGCGGCCGAGCCCGAGGTCGATCCGGCCGGGGTGCAGGGCCTCCAGCAGGCCGAACTGCTCGGCGATGGCCAGCGGGGCGTGGTTGGGGAGCATCACCCCGCCCGAACCGAGCCGGAGCGTGGTGGTGTTGGCCCCGAGATGGGCGAGCAGGACGGCCGGGGTCGAGCTGGCCACCCCGGGCATGCCGTGGTGCTCGGCCACCCAGAAGCGGTGGTAGCCCCACTGCTCGGCCTTGCGGGCCAGCGCGGTGGTGGCCGTCAGGGCCTCGGCGGGCGTGTAGCCGACGCCGACGGTGGCCAGGTCGAGGATCGAGAGCGGCGCGGGTGCCCCGCCGCGGGCGGTGCCCCTGATCGCCGCGCCGACCGTCGGCCCGCTCCCGTGCTCCTGCTGGTCCTCGGTGGTCATGCCGTCCGCCCTCCTGGCTGTCCGTGTGTCGCGACCGGGGTCAACCACCGGCGGGGGCTCCCTGTTCCCACGCCCGGATGCCAGGCGGCCCCCCTGGCCCGCGACCCCGGCGGGCGGGCGGGACCGGCGGTCGTGATCCACGGCATACCGGGGTGCTTCAGGGCATGAAGAGTCGAGGCGCTAGCGTTGACCCGATACAGCCACCTGCTCGCTCGGGCGGCGTGGAGGGAGTAAGGGCCTTGAACTTCGTAGCGGCGATCGGATCCTCGTGGATCTGCGCCCTGGCTATCGTCGCCGTCCTCGGAGACGCCCTCCTCCCCTTCATCCCCAGCGGGACGCTGGTCATCCTGGCCGTGCTCAAGACGGCGCAGGTCAACGGCGCCCCGCTGATGCTCGGTCTGGGCGTGGCGGTGGCCTCGTTCCTGGGCGATGTCCTCCTGCTCCACCTGGCGCGGCGCGGCGCCCCGGTGCTGCACCGCCGGCTCGCCCGGCGCCCCAAGCTGGCGGCCAGTGTGGCCCGGGTCCAGGAGGCCCTGGTCGAGCGCCCGCACGGCGCGGCCGCCGCGATGGTGGTGATCGCGCGGTTCGTCCCGGCCGGGCGCACCGTCCTGGACCTGGCCATCGGCCACTCCCCCGCGCATCCGCACCGCTTCCTGCACTGGTCCGCGCTGGCGGCGCTGGTCTGGGCCGCCTACATCGTGACGCTGGGCTGGTTGAACAGCCACTGGTTCAACACCGCGTGGCTGAGCCTCGTGGTCTCCTGCGCGGCGGCCACCGCGATCAGTACGGCGGTCGCGCGGGTGGTGCGCCGCAACCGGCGGCTCGTCACGGTCTGACCGGCCTGCCGTGACACGCCGGTCCGCCCCTGCCCGACTTCGTAGCAACCGGGCCGACAAGGGGCAAAAGTTTTCCCAAAAGGGCGAACAATCAGGCCGAACGCCGACGAACTCCGGCTGGGGCCGGGCGGACCGGCGGTAGCGTACTGCCCGGGCCGCACGGAGTGCGAAGCGTCACAGGACGGCAACAGACGACGGATCGCTGCAGCCCAGCCGGGTGCGCCCGGCGTGTTGAGAGTCGTCGGAGTCCGGCGACCTTGGTGGCCGCCACGGCGACATGACAAGCTAACGGCGGAATACACATCAATTGCCCGATTTGCCCGGTGCGGCCACGCGCCGCCCTCACCACCGGCATCGGCACCCAGGGGAGACCATGACCAGCATCTCGCGCAGGACGGTGCTCAGTGCAACCGCCGCGACCGCAGCCCTCGGCGCGGTCGCGGCCTGCTCCAGCAACGGATCCGGTTCGAGCCAAGGCTCCTCCACCCCCGGCTCCGGCAGCGGTACGAGCACCACCCAGGGCGGCACCGGCGGCCCGTCCCCGGCGGCGCCGCCGAAGGGCACCCCGATCGGCGACGGCTCCACCGCGGACACCGGTGCGCAGCCGAACCAGCCCAAGCCCGAGAAGCTCAAGCCGGGCGAGCGGCCGCCGCAGTTCGTGGTGTTCTCCTGGGACGGCGCGGGCGGCACCGACGACGGCCAGTTCCCCCGCTTCCTGAAGCTGGCGGAGCAGTACAAGGCCACGATGACCTTCTTCCTCTCCGGGATCTACGCCCTGCCCAAGAGCAAGGCCGAGCTGTACCACCCGCCGAAGCACTCGGTCGGCGCCTCCGACATCCCGTACCTGTCGGACGGCGCGGTCAAGAGCACGCTCAAGCTGATCAGCCAGGCCTGGCTGGCCGGGCACGAGATCGGCACCCACTTCAACGGGCACTTCTGCTCCAGCCGCCCGGACAAGAACGGGGTCAACATGTGGACCCCGGAGGACTGGCAGAGCGAGATCGACCAGGCGATCGGCTTCGTCACCCAGTGGCGCACCAACACCGGCTTCACCGACGTCGATCCGCTGCCCTTCGACTACAAGAAGGAGCTCATCGGCGGCCGCACCCCGTGCCTGGAGGGGCAGAAGGCACTGCTGCCGACCATCGCCCAGCTCGGCTGGAAGTACGACGCCAGCTCCGCGGGCGGCCTGCAGATATGGCCGCAGAAGGTCCAGGACGGCAAGGTCTGGGACTTCCCGCTGCAGTCCATCCCGTTCCCCGGGCACACCTTCCAGGTGCTGTCGATGGACTACAACATCCTGGCCAACCAGTCCGGCGGCAGCACCAAGGGCGACCCGGCCAAGTACAACGACTGGCGCACCCAGGCCACGAACTCCTACCTGGCGGGCTTCGACCGCGCGTACAACAGCAACCGCGCGCCGTTCTTCGTCGGCAACCACTTCGAGCAGTGGAACGGCGGCATCTACATGGACGCCGTCGAGCAGACGCTCAAGGCCGTCGCGAGCAAGCCCGACGTCCGGCTGGTCTCCTTCAAGCAGCTGGTCGAGTGGCTGGAGGTGCAGGACCAGTCCACCCTGCGCAAGCTGCGCTCGCTCAACGTCGGCCAGGCGCCGGCGGGCGGCTGGGAGAGCTTCCTCGGCACGGCGGGCTGACCCGCCCGGAACCGACGGACCGACAGCGGCGCGACAGCGGACCGACGCCGGTCCAGGACCGGCGCGGCCGGCGGGGCACCCGGCCCCCGCCGGCCGCTGTCGTGCCGGGCGGCACCACGGACCCGGGGCGCCGCCGGTGATCCACCGCAATAGCACCAACGCCCGGCGGATTGGCCAGGAATCGCGGGATCTTGACGCCTGCACGGTGACGGCCCCCCGGTTGGTTGCGATCACCGGTGCGTTCAGGGAGAGTTGGGGCTGAGGAAGCCGAGGATCCCGGAGCGCCCGGAGGGGAAGCCGGAAAGCGCGCGGGATCCCGGATTCGAGGCCGCCGTACCGGCGCACAACTGAACCGGTCGCACACCGGATGTGCTGGACAGCCCGGAAACTGCCTGAGGACCGCAGTTCACCGGGCCGTGTTCTACCCGGACGGCCCCGAGTCGAGGCAAGGCCACGCAGCAGCCGAGCGAGCGAAGCGAGGCGCGAACTCCGGGGGGAGCAGCTATGACCACGCCGTTCGCGCGACGGAAGGGCGTCGGAACGGCCCGCGGGCGAGGTGCCGGGCGGCTGGACGAGGCCGCCCTGAGCGCCGTGCCCGTCCCCGAAGCCCCTTACGACTACGGCCACTTCAGCCGCCTCGCCGGCCCGGCGCACGACCCCGGCGAGTTCGACGCGTTCGACGAGTCCGGCGAGTTCGACGGCGGCGTCTACCGCACCGAGCCCCCCGGCCTCCCCGCGGCCCCCGCGGCCCGGACCACGACCCCGGCGGCCCCCTACCGCGTCCGGTACCGCGGCCTGCTGCGCCGTGAGCCGCACCGGGTCCGCGCCGCCCTGCTGCTGCTGGCCGCCCCCGTGGTGGAGACGGTGCTGCTGGTCTGGCTGCTGCTGCCGGAGCACTGGCCGGAGCGGCTCGACGAGACGAACGCCCTGGTCCTGCTCGGCGACAAGGTGATGATCGGGATCATCGCCCTGGTCGAGGTGTTCCGGCTGGTCAACGTGGTCTCCAACACCCATGCCACGCTCGTCGCCCGCGATCCGATACCCGTGACGCCGGAGGCGGGCACCCGGGTCGCGTTCCTCACCACCTGCGTACCGGGCAAGGAGCCGCCGGAGATGGTCCGGGCGACCCTGGTCGCGGCCCGCGCCGTACGGCACGAAGGACCCTACGACGTCTGGCTGTTGGACGAGGGAAACGATCCTGCCATGCGGGAGCTCTGCGCCGGGCTGGGCGTCCGCCACTTCAGCCGCGCCGGCCGACCGCACTGGAACCGCCCCAAGGGCCGGTTCCGCGCCGAGACCAAGCACGGCAACTACAACGCCTGGCTCCAGGCGCACGGCGACGACTACGACTTCTGGGTGTCCGTCGACACCGACCACGCCCCGCTGCCCGAATTCTGCGAGCGGATGCTCGGCTACTTCCGCGACCCCGACGTCGCATTCGTCGTCGGCCCCCAGGTGTACGGGAACTACCGCAGCTCCGGCTCGGCCGTCACGAAATTCTCCGAGAGCCAGCAGTACCTCTTCCACGCGCTCATCCAACGCGCCGGAAACCGTTACGGCGCGCCCATGTTCGTGGGCACCAACAACGCCGTCAGAATCCGCGCGCTCCAGTCGATCGGCGGGTTGTACGACTCCGTCACGGAGGACATGGCGACCGGTCTGGAGTTCCACCGGAGCCGGAACCCCGAAACCGGAGAGCGCTGGAAGTCCGTGTACACCCCGGACGTGCTCGCGGTCGGCGAAGGACCGTCCTCCTGGACCGACTTCTTCGCCCAGCAACTGCGCTGGAGCCGGGGCACCTACGAGACCCTGCTCACCCAGTACTGGCGCGTGCTCTGGCGGCTCTCGCCGGGCCGGCTGCTCAACTACTCGCTGATGATCGGCTTCTACCCGATGGCCGCGCTGACCTGGCTGCTCGGCGGCCTGTCCAGCGTGCTCTACCTCGGCTTCGGCGCCTCGGGCGTCCACGTCTCCTCCGAGATCTGGATGATGCTCTACAGCGACGCCGCCGCGCTCCAACTCCTGCTCTACACCTGGAACCGCAAGCACAACGTGAGCCCGCACGAACCGGCCGGCTCCTCCGGGGTGGCCGGCATGGTGATGTCGGCGCTCTGCGGCCCGATCTACGCGGCCGCGCTGCTGCAGGCGCTGGTCCGCCGCCGCAGCCGCTTCGAGGTGACGCCGAAGGGCCGCTCGGCCAGCACCGACCGCCTCCGCACCTTCCGCTTCCACCTGTTCTGGACCCTGGTGTTCGGCGGCGCGCTCGCCGCGTCCTCCGTGACCGGCTACGACCACATGGCGATGCGCACCTGGGCGTCGATCGCCCTGCTGCTGACCCTCCTGCCGATCCTGATCCTGGCCGGCGACACCGTCCGCCGCCGGTGGGCCCGGCCCACCGCCACCCTGGAGCCGCCGTTCGCCCTCCCCGCACCCGACCGGGCCGAGAGCGGCACCCGCATCCACTGAGGGAGCAACCACCGTGAGGATCCACCGCACCGGCCGCACCAGGCGCTTCGCCCTCGGCAGCACCGTCGCCCTGACGGTGGCCGGGATGAACGCGCCGGCCGTCCTCGGCTTCGCGACCCAGCAGTACCACCACTACGTGATCAACCGCCCCGAGTACAAGGCGCGGTACGGCCACTGGCAGACCCTGACGCTGCCCGCCGAGTTCCGGGTCAACGCCGTGCACGCCACCCTGCTGCGCACCGGCAAGGTCCTGATCGTGGCCGGCTCCGGCAACGACGAGAAGCAGTTCGCCGCGGGCACCTTCCGGAGCCTGCTCTGGGATCCGGCGACGAACACCTACAAGCTGGTACCCACCCCGGCCGACATGTTCTGCGGCGGCCACGCCTCGCTGCCGGACGGCCGGGTCCTGGTGGCCGGCGGCACCCAGCGGTACGAGAAGCTGGCGGGCGCGGTGAAGAAGGCCGCCGGTGTCATGCGGGTGCGCAACGAGAGCCCGGAGCACGACCGCACCTTCCCCAAGGGCACCGTCTTCGTCGCCCCGAACGGCCGCGAGTACGCCACCACCGCCGCCGTGACCGTCCCGGCCGCGGCCAAGAGCGGCTCCGGCCGGCAGACCGTGGTCACCGCCGGCGAGCAGCACGTGTTCGTCGAGGCCGTCGGCACGGGCCCCGACTACGTCGCCGGCTCCCCCGCCCAGTACCGGATCAAGGGCCTGAACGGCGCCGACGCCCACGACCTGTACGGGCAGAGCGACCGGCTGACCCTGGACAAGCAGGAGTACCAGGGCATCCGCTCCGCCTTCGAGTTCAACCCGGACACCGAACTGTACGAGCCGGTCACCGACATGGCCCACGCCCGCTGGTACCCGACGCTGACCGGCCTCGGCGACGGCCGGGTGGTCACCGTCTCCGGGCTCGACGACACCGGGGAGATCCTCAACGGCAACGACAACGAGGTCTACGACCCGAAGAGCAAGACCTGGGCCAAGGCGCCCGAACGCTACTTCCCGACCTACCCGTCGATCTTCCTGACCGCGTCCGGCAAGCTCTTCTACTCCGGTTCCAACGGCGGCTACGGGCCCGCCGACAAGGGCCGCGAGCCCGGCGTGTGGAACCTGACGGACAACAGCTTCCAGCCCGTCCCCGGCCTGCGCGACCCCGGCCTGACCGAGACCTCCTCCTCGGTGCTGCTGCCGCCCGCGCAGGCGCAGAAGGTGATGGTGCTCGGCGGTGGCGGCGTCGGCGAGTCGCCGCAGTCCACGGCCCGCACCGACATCGCCGACCTCTCCGCCGCCGAACCCGCCTACACCCCCGGCCCGGACCTGCCGGCCGGCGGCACCCGCTACCTCAACAGCGTGATCCTCCCGGACGACACCGTCCTCACCACCGGCGGCTCCAGCGGCTACCGCGGCCGGGGCAGGAGCGACCTGCTCAAGGCGCAGGTGTACCACCCGGACTCCAACACCTTCAGCGCCGCCGCCGAGCCGACCGTCGGCCGCGACTACCACTCCGAGGCGCTGCTGCTGCCGGACGGCCGGGTCGCCGTACTCGGCTCCAACCCGCTCTTCGCGGACAAGGCCGAGACCCAGCCGGGCGGCTTCGAGCAGCGCATCGAGATCTACACCCCGCCGTACCTGTACCGCGGCGACCGCCCGCAGGTCAGCGCGGCGCCGCAGGCCGCGAAGCTCGGCGGCACCCTCGCCGTCGGCACCCCCCGACCGGACGCGGTCGCCACGGCCAAGCTGATCCGGCCGAGCTCGGTCACCCACGTGACGGACGTCGAACAGCGCTCGGTGGCCCTGGACATCGCCGGGCGGACGGCGGACGGCGTCTCGCTCACCCTCCCCGGCAACCCCGACCTGCTGCCGCCGGGCTGGTACATGCTGTTCCTGACGGACGCCGCCGGCACCCCGTCCGCCGCCCACTGGATCCACGTCACCGGGTGAGCGGCCGCGTGCGTACGGTGTGCCGCGGGCCGGCCTCAGTGCGCCGCCTGCGCCAGCCCGAGCGCGTACGGTGTGCCGCGGCCCGGCCTCAGCGCGCCGCCTGCGCCAGCCCGAGCGCGTACGGCAGCCAGAACTCGCCCGCCCGGGGCTCGCCGCGGCCGCAGTCGCCGTCCGACTCCCCGGGGTTCTTGACCCACAGATACGCGTCCACCCCCGGCCGCCCGGTGTCGGCGGTGGGCCGCTGCCCGAGCGCGCGCCCGGGCGGATTGCACCAGGAGTCGCCGCCCAGCGCGCCGTTGCCGCTGCGGCTGGTGTCGATGACGAAGTGCTTCCCGTCCAGGGCCGCGGAGAGCCTGGCGCCGTACGCCGCGTTGCGGTCGGTGTCGTAGAAGTTGGCGACGTTCACGGCGAAGCCGTCCGCCGCGGCGATGCCCGACTTGCGCAGGGCGGCGGCCAGCTCGTCCGGGTCCTGCGCCCAGCCGGGGTTGCCCGCGTCCAGGTAGACCCGGACGTTCGGGCGCTTCTTCAACTCCTGGACGGCGAAGGCCAGCAGGCCGTACCGCTCGGCGGCCAGGCCGCCCTTGACGCCGCAGCCGTCCAGGGTGTGGGCGACGGCGTCCGGCTCCAGCACCACCCACGCCCGGCGGTCGCCGAGGGCCTGCGCGATGTCGGTGATCCAGGCCCGGTAGGCGGCGGCGTCGGGGGCGCCGCCGGCCGAGTACTGGCCGCAGTCGCGGTGCGGGATGTCGTAGGCGACGAACACCGCCGTCCGGCCCGCCTCGGCGGCCCGCCGGCTCACCTGCTCGGCGATCTCCTTGGCGCCCTGCTCGCCGAGCCACTGCGAGGAGGGCTGGGAGGCGATCCGGGCCAGCGTGTCGGCTTCGGCCGTCCGGCCCTGGCCGCGCAGTGCGGTCAGCTGCCGGGCCGCGTTGGTCTGGTCGGAGACGTAGAAGGCCTGTCCGGGGAGTTGGGCGAGGCTCCCGGGGTCGGTGACCGGGCCCGCTCCGGTGCCGGTTCCGGTGGTAGCGGTAGTGGCGGTGGGCGCTGTGTCGCCCGACCTGCCGCCGGCCGCACCCCCACAGCCGGACACGGCGACCAGCGCCCCGGCCAGCGCCGCCCCCACGGCCCACCGGGAGGCGCCCGCCCCCCGAAACGTCCTCGCCCGCCGCAGCCCGTGCACGTACCGCCCCTCCCACGACCGGTCCGGCGACCGGTCCGCACCAGCTAAGCACACCCGGAACCGGCGGCCGGCCGGCCGCGGTGAACGCCAAGTGGCCATGGGCGGACGGGAGATCGAACCCGCCTTCCCCATGGCCACCCTCGTAGTCGGGCCTGCCGCCCGTGCTCAGCCCTGCTTCAGGTCGGGCACCCGCCAGTCGATCGGCTCACCGCCGAAGCCCTCCAGCGCGGCATTGATCTGCGAGAACGGGCGGCTGCCGAAGAACAGCTTGGCGGACAGCGGCGACGGGTGCGCACCCTGCACCACCACGTGCTTGTCGGTGTCGATCAGCGGCAGCTTCTTCTTCGCGTAGTTGCCCCACAGCACGAAGACCACCGGCTCCTCGCCGTCGCTCACCGCCTTGATCACTGCGTCGGTGAACTTCTCCCAGCCCTTCGCCTTGTGCGAGTTGGCCTCGTGCGCGCGGACCGTGAGCACCGCGTTCAGCAGCAGCACGCCCTGCTCGGCCCAGTGCATCAGGTAGCCGTTGTCCGGGACCGGAAGGCCCAGGTCGGCGTGCAGCTCCTTGAAGATGTTGCGCAGCGAGGGCGGCGTCCGCACGCCGGGCAGCACCGAGAAGCTCATGCCGTGGGCCTGGCCGTTGTCGTGGTACGGGTCCTGGCCGAGCACGAGCACCCGGACCTTCCCGTACGGGGTGGCCTCCAGCGCGGCGAACTCCTGGCCGCTCGGCGGGAACACCTCGTGCTCCGCGCGCTGGGCCGCGACGAAGGCCGCCAGCTCGGCGAAGTACGGCTTCGCCGTCTCGGCGCCCAGCACCTCGCGCCAGGACTCGGGCAGCTCCAGCCCGCCGCCCGTGCCGGCCCCGACCACGCCCGCCCCGACCGTGTCCGCCTCGACCGTGTCCGTCACGACATCTACCTCCCACACCCGCGGCTGCTGCGCCGCACGCCCGCTGTCACCCCGAACGCTACACAGCCCCACCGACAACTCACTCCGCCGGAGCGGCCGGCCGGACCCCGCCCGCGGCCCCCGTGGCCCGCACCACCCTGAGGTGCTCCAGCACGTTGAGCGCCACCAGCAGCACCGCCAGTGCCACCAGGACCACCAGGGCCGGCAGCCGCACCATCGCGGGCAGCAGCGCCAACACCACCGCCGCCGCGCCGATCCGGGTCCCGGCGATCTTGCGGAACATCATCCAGCGCGTGTACCCGAAGGTCAGCAGGTACAGCCCGCAGCCGCCGTACAGCAGCGTCACCGAGCCCGGCCCGAGCGCCCGCCACGGGTCCGCGACCGTCTCCCCGAAGCCGACCGCCACCCCGATCACCCCGGCCACCAGCGCCAGGTGCCCGTACTGGAAGACCCGCCGGACCACGTCCCGGCGCGACTCCGCGATCACCACGGCGTGCCGCATCGCGTCCGCCGCGTACACGAAGTACTGCCACCACAGGCCCGCCGAGATGGTGAACGCGGCCGCCACGGCGACGAGTTCGGCCGCGTCCAACCGGGCGGAGGCCGCCGTGCCGCCGATCCCGACGATCGACTCGCCGAGCGCCACCAGCAGGAACAGCGCGAACCGCTCCGGCATGTGCGCCGGGTGGTAGGCCACCTTCGCGAGCCGCCGCCGGAACACCAGCGGCGCGGCCAGGTCACAGGACGCGGCCACCGCCCACAGCGCCGCCCGCGGGCCGTCCGGCAGCAGCCCGCCCGCCACCAGCAGCGGCCCGCTGACCAGCACGCCCACCCCGTACGGGCCGCGCCAGACGCCCGGCACGCGCACCAGCAGGAGCAGCAGCACCACCCGGGCCAGCCAGTACCCGGCGCCGAGCAGCACGCCCCGCCCGCCGTACGCGCCCGGGATCGCCAACGCCATGAACAGGCCGGCCAGCCCGACCAGCAGGATGCCCAGGCGGTCCCGCGGGTTGTCCACGTCCCGGATGTTGGCCTGCACGGTGGTGCCCACCCAGCACCAGTACACCGGCACGAACACCACCAGGGCCCGGACCAGGCCGGTCACGTCGTGGTGGTGGTGCAGCAGACCGGACACCTGGGTGATGGCGAAGACGAAGACCAGGTCGAAGTACAGCTCCGCCCACGTGACCCGCTTCTCCGCCGGGTCCGGCTGTTCCCCGCCTTGCTCTTCCCCTTGCTCCTCCCCGCCCTGCGGCGCCCTCACCGGCTCCCCCGTCGCGCTCATCCGCGCCCCGCCTCCCACCCGACAAGCCGAAACCTACGAAGCGGGCCCCGCCCCGGCGACCGGCCGGAACGGGGCCCACGACAGCACCGGAGAGGCTAGACCAGCTCGACCAGGTCCGCGATCGACTTGACCACCCGGGTCGGCCGGTACGGGAAGCGCTCCACGTCGGCGGCGGAGGTCAGGCCGGTGAGCACCAGGATGGTCTCCATGCCGGCCTCCATGCCCGCGACGATGTCGGTGTCCATCCGGTCGCCGATCATCACGGCGGTCTCGGAGTGGGCGCCGGCCGTGTTCAGCGCCTCGCGCATCATCAGCGGGTTCGGCTTGCCGACGAAGTACGGCTCGACGCCGGTCGCCTTGGTGATCAGGGCCGCGACCGAACCGGTGGCCGGCAGCACGCCCTCGGGGGAGGGGCCGGTCTCGTCCGGATTGGTGCAGATGAACCGGGCGCCCTGGTTGATCAGGCGGATCGCCTTGGTGAGCGCCTCGAAGGAGTAGGTGCGGGTCTCGCCGAGGACCACGTAGTCGGGCCTGTTGTCGGTCAGCACGTAGCCGGCCTGGTAGAGCGCGGTGGTGAGCCCCGCCTCCCCGATGACGTACGCGGTGCCGTTCGGGCGCTGGCTCTTGAGGAACTTCGCCGTGGCGAGGGCGGAGGTCCAGATGCACTCCTCCGGCACCTCCAGGCCCATCCCGGCCAGCCGGGCGCTGAGGTCGCGCGGCGTGTAGATCGAGTTGTTGGTGAGGACCAGGAACGGCTTGCCGGACTCCCGCAGCCTGCGCAGGAACTCCTCCGCCCCGGGGATCGGCGTGCCCTCGTGGATGAGGACCCCGTCCATGTCGGTCAGCCAGGACTCGATGGGCTTGCGCTCTGCCACGTAGGTGTCTCCTCGGTCTTGCAACGGTTCTGAACGATCTCGCACATCGCTCCGGACCGGACACCCTCGGCCGGCCGGGCGCCACAGGCTGCCCCAACTCCGGCCAGCCTAGTCGCCCGAGACGCCACGGGAAGCGGCGGCCCGTCCGGCAGCCGCACCGAAACCGTCCCGCTCCGAACCACCCCGTGTTGTCTAATGAAGGCCGTGTGTGACGGTCACCCGACAGGGGGAGTTGCTGATGATCAAGGTGCTGTTAGCCGAGGACATGAGCATGGTGCGCAGCGCACTGATGGCCCTCCTCGCGTACGAGGACGACCTGGAGGTCGTCGCCGACGTAGGCCGGGGGGATCTGGTCGTGCCGACGGCGCTGGAAGTGCGGCCGGACGTCGCGGTCCTCGACATCGACATGCCCGGGCTGGACGGGCTGCAGGCTGCGGCCCAACTTCGCCACCAGCTCCCGGAGTGCGGCACGTTGGTCCTCACCGGGCTGGTGCGGCCGGCGTACCTGCGCAGTGCGCTCTCCGCCCACGTACTCGGTTACCTGGGGAAGGACGCCCCGGCGGAAGAGCTAGCCGCGGCGATCCGGAAGGTGGCCACCGGGGAGCGCGCCATCGCCCCGGAGCTGGCTTTGGCCGCCTTGGACGCGCGAGAGAACCCGCTGACACCCAGGGAGTTGGACACCCTTCGGCTCGCGGCGGAGGGCGCCTCCGTCACCGAAATCGCCGCCTGTCTCTTCATTTCGGCGGGCACCGCCCGCAACCACCTGGCCGCCGCGGTGTCCAAGACCGGGGGGCGTAGCCGAGTGGACGCGATCCGGATCGCCGAGGAGATGGGCTGGCTCTCGTTGGGGCCCCGGCTCGGCTGACGCCCCCGTGTGGTTGCCTTCAACGGGCTCCGGCGGGGCGCCGCCAGTGGCCGACGAGATCCCGGTAGAGGCCGGAGTGTGCCAGTAGCTCCTCGTGACTGCCCAGGGCAGCGGCGGCCCCGTCCATGACCAGAACCCGGTCGGCCCGCAGCGCCGAGCTCATCCGGTGCGCGATGATCAGCAGGGCCCCCGAGCGGTGGGTGAACGCCTCTTCGGCCCGGGCCTCGGAGGCCGGGTCCAGGTGGCAGGTCGCCTCGTCCAGGATGACCAGCTCCGCCGGGGACAGGTAGGCGCGGACCAGGGCGACCTGCTGGCGCTCGCCGGCCGAAAGCGCATTCGGCACGATCTGCGCCTGGTAGCCGCCGAGTCGTTCGACCAACCGTTCCAGGCCGATGGCGGCCACCGCCCGATCCACGTCCCCGGGACGGGCATCGGGGTTGAGGTAGCGCAGGTTCTCGTCGAGGGTGCCGGTGAAGACGTAGGCCTCCTGGGGGATCAGGGCGCGGCAGTGGGCGAGTTCGGCGTCGTCGTCGGGCAGTGGGCGCCCGCCGAGACGCACCTCGCCGCTGGTCGGCCGGAGCAGTCCGGCGATCAGGCCGGCCAGGGTCGACTTCCCGATCCCGCTGGGCCCGACGACGACCAGGTGCTCTCCCGGGCCGATCGTCAGATCGAGGTCGCGGACCACCGGCTCGGCGCCGGGACCGTAGGCGAAGCTGACCTTGCGCAGCTCGACGCCGTACGGGCTGGGCGCGCGCGGCAACAGCCCAACCGCCGGCGTGGTGGGCCCGGGCGGGGCGGATTCCAGGATCCGCCGCAGGGTGACGGCCAGCCTCACGCCGCTGCCGCCCAGGCCCTGGACCAGAGTCTGCAAGGCGGGTTGGAGCCCCTGCATGATGTAGGTGACGGAGCCGAGCAACGCGCCGGCCGTCACGCCGTGGTCGGACAGCCAGGAGGCTGTGGACAGCAGCAGCACCAACGGGAGCCAGCCGCCGACGGCCAGCACCAGGGTCCGGCCGGTAGTCAGCCGGGTTACCCTCTGCGCCGCCCGAGCCTGCCGCTCGACGGCCTCCGAGAGCCGGTGGCCGGTCCACTCCTCGGCTCCGGCTGCGGTCACGTCGCGCAAGCCGGCGATGACGGCGCCCGCCTCGGCGGCGAGCCGCTCGTCGGCGAGCAGCAGCTCCCGCTGGCCGTCAGTCATACTTCGGAGCATCAGCGCCAGCAAGCCCGCCGCGGCGAGCAACGACGGCAGGACCACGGCCAGAACCAGCGGCTCCAGGAAGCACATGCCCAGTAGGGCTCCGCCGACGCTGAAGACGAACCTGCGGACAACCATCGTGATCCCGGCATACGCCTCGCGGACGATCTCCACCTGCTGGGTCAGCCGGGCGACGCCCGAGGTGTCGGGCCGCTCGGGGGCCGTCCGCGCCGCGCGCAGCCCGCCGGTGACCACTCTGCGCACCAGGTCGTCCCGCAGCGGTTCCACCAGGGCCGCCAACCGCGGGTAGACCTGGCGAGTCGCCCACGCGCCGGCGAGCACGGCGGCGCCGAGCAGCGCCAGGTAGACCATGCCGACCGCCGGGCGGCCGGCACCGAAGCCGGAGTCGACCGAGCCGGCCACCAGCCGGCCGGCCGCGAAGCCGGGCAGCGCTTCGACCGATGACCACAACGACAGCTGGGCGACCACGCGCGGGCGGCGGCGCAGCGGGGCGAGGAGTTCGGTTCGGAGCGAGGCTTCGGATGCGCCTTTCACGCGCCCGCCTCGGCGGGTTTGGGGTGCGCGCCGTCAGGCCGGTCATCGCCGGTGGGCGGGTCGGGCTGGAAGACGGCCCGGTACTCGGGCAGGCCCCAGAGCTCACTGTGCGGTCCGATCCGTCGGATGCCACCACCGTCCAGCCAGGCCACGAGGTCACACCGGGCGGCGGTGGAGGCCCGGTGGGCGATGATCAGGCGGGTCCGGCCGGCCAGCTCGGTGGTGAGCGCGGTGCTGACCCGGAATTCGGTCACGGTATCCAGGCTGGAGGTCGCGTCGTCCAGCACCAGGACCCGCCCTCCATGCATGAACGCCCGTGCCAAACCGATCCGTTGGGCCTCACCGCCAGACATCGGCACGCCCTGCAGATCGGTGCGGAAGCCCTCCGGGAGGCGGTCGACGAAGGCATCGATACAGGCAGCCGCAGCGGCCCGGGAAAGCCTCGGCCGGTCCATCTCCGTCACGTCCTCCAGGGCGATGGTCTCCCCGACAGTTCCACCCAGCAAGGCTGGGCGTTCGAAGGCGTACCCGATCGAGCCGCGCAGTTCCTCGCGCGACAACTCGGGCAGCGGCACCCCGTCGAGTAGGACGGTTCCCGTCTGAGGGTCCGCCAATCTTCCTGCCACTGCGGCGAGCAGCGACTTTCCGGTGCCGGATCGGCCCACGATGGCGAGCGAGGTCCCGCCTGGCACCGTCAGGTCGAGACCATGGAGCAGCATCTGTCCGTTCACCTGCATGGTGACCGCGCGGAGTTCGAGGCGGCCGGGGCCCGGCGGGAGCACTCCTGTGCCGTGCGCCATAGCGGGCTCCGCGAGCACCGCCTGGATGCGCCCGGCACCGGCCCTCGCGCGGGCGAGGCGGCCGAGGAGCATCGCGGTCATACCGACGCCGGCGCCCAGGGCGGCGTACCGGGAGGCCGCCAGCATCTCGCCCAGGGTGACCCGGTTCGCGGCCAGCTCGAAGCCGGCCACCGACAGTACGGCGACCTCCAACAGCGGAACCAGCAGGGCGCTTTGGGCAGCGACCTTGGTCTGCGCCCGCCAGAAGCTGTGGCCGAGGCCGCTCAGCTCCGGGAGCGGCCGCAGCACGCGCCCCACTTCCCGGTCCATCGTGCCCGCGGTCGCGATCGTCCGCATGCCGCCCAGGGCTTCGACGAAGCTGGCGGCGATGGCACCTTGGACCTTCTGGTACCGAGCGATCAACGCCGACATGTCCTGGGCGTACGAGCGCAGGAAGAAGACCAGCGCGGGCATGCCGACCAGAAAGGTCAGGGCCAGCCAGGGGTCGATCAGCCAGAGTGCGACCATGCTGGTGAGGGTCGGCAGGATGGAGAGTGCCGTCCAGACGGCGGCCTCCGCAGCGGCGCCCGCGTCGACGGCGCCCCCGATCAACCGGGCGGTGAGGTCGCCGGGGTCGAAGCGGGCGGTCGCCCGGCCGCCGAGGGTAAGCAGGTGGGCGAGCTGCGCCCTGCGCAGCCAGGCCGTGCCGACGGCAGAACTGCGGCCGGCAGCGAGATCGGACAGCACCTCGCAGAGGACGAACACGGCGATGACCGCCGTGCAGGTGGTGATCCGCCCGTCGCCGGTCCGGCCGGACATCGCGCTGTCGACGGCGGCGCCGATCACCGCGGGCAGCAGCACCTGAGCCAGCACGCTGCCGAGGGCTGCGAGTACCAGGAGAAGGGCCCATCTGCCGGCCTGCCGTACCGCACGCAGCAGCAGACGGTCGGCCACCCGGCCGGGTGTCGGCACGGCCTGGTCGGCCGCTGCTGAGGAGTCGGTCATCACTCTGCTTCTCCGAGTCGTCGCGCTGGACTGGGCGCCGCGGTCACGCGGGTGAAGCCGTGAGGCGCGCCGGCCTCTCGGTCCTGGGCGGGACAGGGCCCGCCCAGGACCGAGAGGCCTAGTCGACTAGTTCAGTCGGTGTCAGTTACACCACAGCCAGCTGGAGTTCGAACAGTCAGTGCTCTGGCCGCTGCCCATCGGGGCCATCTCCTCGGCCTCGGTCGGAAGCTCCATCGTCTGCAGGTCGAGCAGCGCCATGTTCCCTGTCCTCTCTGGTAAGTCGTGCGTCGGTTCGGCGAAGCCGTGCGGGGGTGTTGGGACCCGACCCGGAGGTCAGGGTCAGTTGCACCACAGCCAGCTGGAGTTCGAGCAGTTGGTGCTGTTTCCGCTGTCCATCGGGGCCATCTCCTCGGCCTCGGTGGGCAGTTCCATCGTCTGCAGGTCAAGCAGCGCCATGGTTCTCTTCCTTTCCGCTGGATATCGGTCTCGCCCTTGCGGGCACCCCTCCGGGACCGGAGGGGAGTCAGTGGGGGCGCACGGGCGTGCGTCGGTTCGGGCGGCGCATGCCCGTGCGCCGGTCAGGGGGCGATCGGTTCAGGAGGTCCGGACCGGCCCGAGGAAGGGTAGGTGGATCGGGGTGTCGCCCAGGGCCGAGCCGAGGGCGAGCAGGACGCCCGCAGAGCCGGTGGCGAGGTCCATCGACAGCCGGAGAAGCTGCTCGCCGGGGTAGGCGAGCCGGCCGTGGTAGGCGAGGGCGTGCAGGGAGAGCGCCCTGATCTGCACGGCCACGTCCGGGTCGTCGACCGGTTGTGAGAACGGGGACGTCGAGGTGAGGTGATGCAGAATGCCGGCCCGGCCGTTGAAGAGGCCGGGCAGCACGTAGTGCTCGGCCTGTGAGGAGATCCGCACTCCGTCGGCGGCGGCACGGAACTGCTCGTCCTCGCGGTGCGCCAGGTAGCGCTCCAGGACGATCGCCAGACCCGCACTGCCGGTCGAGAGATAGGGCATCGAGCGCCAGCCCTCGTTGACGTGAACCGCGCCGTCGGCGCGGGTCAGGCAGCGGCGTAGGTCCTGCTGCAGGGCGGTGGCGGCCAGGTCCAGGTAGGCCCGGTCGCCGCTCTGCTCGTACAGCCGCACGAACATTAGGGCTGGCCCGGCGGAGCCGCGCATGAGCCCGGCGTACGGGTGGCGTCCGCCGCTGGTCTCAGGTACGTCCTGCGCGCCGCCCAGCTGCCCGGCCACGAGGTCGGCGGCCCGGAGGGCGGCCTCACGCAGCGTGGGCTCGCCGGTGGCGTCGGCGAAGTGCGCGAAGTTGAGCGCGAGACCGGACAGACCGCTCTGCAGGTCGGTGCCCAGGCGCTCCCAGCCCTCGGCGAGGCAGAGCTCCAGGACGTTCAGCGCGTCAGCGCGGTGGCCGAGGCGGTCGAGCACGTGGGCCACGCCGTGCAGGCCATCGTAGAAGCCCAACCGCGCCCGCGCGTCCTTGCGCAGGGCGCGGTCCAGCAGCCATTGCTCGTACGGCGGGAAGCGGCCGACACCGGTCGCGTCCAGTGCGTACAACACTCCGGCGGCGCCATGTGCGATGTTGAGCGCGCCGGTGCCGAACTGTTCGATGTCGCCGGGGAACAGTCGGTCGTCGCGGTCCGGGGTGGCGCTCGCGAGGATGGCGCCGGCGAGCGAGTCGCGGGTCGCGGGCCAGGCGTCGCGGTCCGGGATGGGCAGCGGCAGGGCGGCCGGCGCGAAGACCGTCGCGGGGGTGCCGGTGGACGGCACCCCGTTCGTGCCGGTCGAGCCGTCCGGTCCGAGGATGTCGCGCAGCGCCGCGTCGAGGAACTCGCGCGGCACCGGGAAGCGCCGGGCGATCTCGTCGGCCAGGTGACGGGCCTTGCCGAGACTCTGCCGGAGCATCGCGGTCAGCGGCATGAACATCGCGAGCCGGATGCAGCCGAGCGCGTAGCGGTCGATGGCGAAGCCGGTCCGGTCGCGCGGAGCCGCATAGGCGGGATTGCCGAGCGCAGGCTTGGTCTTTGCCTCGACCGGGGCGGCGACCTCGTAGTCGATCAGCGCGACGCCGCCGTCCGGGCGGACCATCACGTTGAACGGGTGCAGGTCGCCGAAGACCACGCCACGCCCGTGCAGGGCGTCGACCGCCTCCTCGACGGCTCGGCAGATCGCGAGCGCCCAATCCGTGTACTCGGCGATCTCCGCCTGGTCCGTCCGGGACTTGTTGAACGGGTAGCGCTGCCCGAAGTACTTGTTGAGCGGCTGGCCGTTCAGGAACTCCTCGACCAGGAAGTGGTGGTCCCCGACCACGAAGTAGTCGATCACCCTGGGCACCACGCTCAGCCCGGCGAGCCGTTCGAGGATGTCCCGCTCGCGCTGGAGGCGTTCGACCGCGTCGAGGCCGTCGTTGGTCAGGCCGGCGTGGGCCCGGGCCTCCTTGAGCACGATCCGCTCGCCGCTTCGGGTGTCCACGCCGGTGTAGATGCCGCCGCCGTTGGAGAAGTGCAGCACCTGCTCGATCCGGTACGGCAAGCCCTCCAGTGACTCCTTCCGACGGGCCTCCAGATGCGGCACCAGGAAGTCCGGCAGCTCCACCCACTCCGGGACGTGGAAGGTCGGCTCGCGCTTGTCGGGCACCAGCGTGCCGTCGGGTGCCTCGATGGCCTGGACCAACGCGCCCTGCTCGGAGACCATCTGCCGCTCGGTGAAGCCTCCATAGCGCACGTACAGCGGGCCCTCGTTCCAGCGGAGGTCGCTCAGGATGTACGGACCGGTCTCCCCGCCGATGCGCTCCTCCAAGGCGTCCAGTAATGCCTTCAACTGGGGCTCGTCGCGCGGGTAGATGGTGACGAGCTTGCCGCTGGAGCCGCGGTGCGCGTACTTCATGTTCCTGGTCTGCAGGATATGCCGGCCAGCCAGGTGTTTGAACGGAATGCGCTCGGCGTAGCAGTGGTCCGCCACCTCGTCGAGGATCCGGTCGGCATTCTGCTGACGGCCGGAAGTGTGGATCTTCCAGCCCTGTTTGGGCAGTGGCTCACCGCCCTCGGGGCGGTAGACGACCCAGTCGCCATGCTCTATCCGGCTCCAGCTCTCGGGCACCGGCCGACCGGAGAGGGCGAAATCCAGACCCTCCTCATTCAGCTCGGTGGGCGAGTCGAAGAAGGTCGGATCGGCCATACAGTACACGTCGTAATGATTGGACATTAGCCACCCCCGTGACTTTCTCCGAAACTATTCCGGATTACGGCGAACGCACCGGAGAAACCTATTGGCCAGGCCGACGGAAACCGAGCCGGACAAATCAGGGAATGGCGGTCGATCCAACTCCCCCACGGCCCCGTGTTCGATTGCTCGGCACGTGATCGATCATTGCATCCGAACCGGCCTTTGACCACGTCGTACTCCATGGAACGCCCCATGTGATTCGCATGAGTCCGGCCGTGGGTTCTCCACCCGGGGGCTTTCCCGGGCGGCCGACCGGCCGGATCGGACGGCTCGGCCATTACGCCAGCGCACGGTCTTGGCTAGGCTGGCCGCCAATGCGGGGGCAGGGTGACACACTGAGGAGGGGATTCCCGTTTTCTCGCGGACTGCGGATTCCGGCGATCCGGAACAGGCTCACTCCGTTTCCGATTCGGACCCGGCGGTCCGCCTCGACGGAGTGAGCAAGGTGTACGGGCACGGAGCGGGCGTCGTGCACGCTCTCCGCGAGGTGTCGATGGAGTTCCGGCGTGGTGGGTTCACTGCCGTCATGGGACCGTCCGGATCCGGGAAGAGCACTTTCCTGCACTGCGCCGCCGGCCTGGACCGGCCGACTTCCGGGCAGATCCGGCTGGCCGGCCGCGACCTGGCGGCGCTGAACCGGAAGGAGCTGACGATCCTGCGCAGGCAGCGGATCGGCTTCGTCTTCCAAGCCTTCAACCTGCTCCCGTCACTGACGGTGGAGCAGAACATCACCCTGCCACTGCGGCTGGCCCGGCGCCGGCCGGACAAGGCCTGGCTGGAGGAGATCGTCGAACGGACCGGTCTGACCGATCGGGTGCGGCACCTGCCAACCCAGCTGTCCGGCGGCCAGCAGCAGCGGGTGGCGATCGCTCGGGCGCTGGTGACGAGGCCCGAAGTGGTCTTCGCTGACGAACCCACCGGCGCCCTGGACAGCACCACCGGCACCGAGGTCCTGCGGCTGCTGCGACACGTGGTCGACGGGCTGGGGCAGACCGTGATCATGGTGACCCACGACCCGCTCGCCGCCTCCCACGCTGACCGGGTCTACTTCCTGGCCGACGGCAGCTTCGCCGAGGTCCTGGACGTGCCCACGCCCGAACGGGTCGCCGAACGGATGACCCTCCTGGGAAGGCGCTGAAGACATGCTCCTGCTGGCCTGGCAGACGGTGCGCGCCCGGAAGGCGCCCTTCGCTGGCGCCTTCACCGCGCTCGCCTTCGCCCTCGTCCTGACCGTCGGCTGCGGGGTCCTGTTGGAGTCCGCCCTGCGCTCGGACACACCGACCGAGCGCTACGCGGCGGCCCCCGTCGTCATCGGCGGCTACACCCGCATCCCCGACGCGGGGCCGCTGGCCGGTCGGCTCGCCGAGTTGCCTGGTGTCACGGCCGCCGTCCCGGAGCTCTCGTTCCCGACGACGGTGATCACTGCGGACGGGAAGGTCCTCTCCGGTCCGCAGGGCGGGCCCTCACTCGGGCACTCCTGGGCGAGCGCCGTCCTGGCCCCGTTCCGGCTGACCTCCGGCCGCGCCCCGGCCGGGCCCGACGAGGTGGTCCTCGACACCGCCACCGCCGCGCGCACCGGGGCCACGGTCGGCGGTACCGTACGGCTGGCCACCACCGAGGCGCCGCGGGCCTACACCGTGACCGGACTGGCCACACCACCACGCGAGTTGTCCCGCCAGAACGCGCTCTTCTTCAGTCCCGAGCAGGCCGCCCGGCTCGCCGGGACGACGACCGGCTCGGACGCGATCGGCATCACCGCCAGAGAAGGGGCCGACCCACGATCGCTGGCCGAGCAGGCCCGGCAGGCACTGGCCGCCGCCCGGCGACAGAATGGCGGCGAGTACTCGTCCGAGCCCCAGACGCGCACCGGCGACGGGCGCGGCGAGCTGGAGTTCGCCGGGGCGCCCGGGCCCGGGGACGGCCTCTCGTCGCTCGCGGGGACGATGGGCGTGCTGTCGCTGTTCGTCTCGGTCTTCGTAGTGGCCGGGGCGCTCGCACTCTCCGTCCAGCAGCGGCTGCGCGAAATGGCCCTGCTGCGAGCGGTCGGCGCCACCACCGGCCAGGTCCGGCGGATGATCGCGATGGAGACGATGGTCCTGACCGTTGCGGCCGCGGTGATCGGCATCCCGCTGGGGATCGGCCTCGCCATGCTGCTCCGGGGCGAACTGGTCGACCGCGGGGTGGTCAGCTCGGACGTGCAGCTGCACATCGGGCCGACCGCCCCTCTGATCGTCCTCGGCGGCGTCGTCGTCACCGCGCAGCTGGCCGTCTGGGCCGCTGCTCGCCGCGCCTCCAGGGTCGAGCCCACCCAGGCTCTGCGCGACTCCTCGACGCCGCCGCCCGGCATCGGCTGGATCCGGACCGGGCTCGGGCTCGTGACGCTCGCCGTGTGCGGTGCGGTACTGGGCGGGTCGGCGAACAGCCGCAGCGGCGCCGGCACGGCCGAGAGCATGGTGCTGGTGCTCCTGCTCGGGGTCGCCCTGCTCGGGCCGCTGATCGGCCGGGTCACCAGTGTGGCGATCGGCTGGCCGGTGGGCTGGCTCTTCCCGGTCGCCGGGTTCCTCGCCTCCGCCGCCCTGCGGGCGCAACCCCGCCGGTTCGCCGCCGCCGTCACCCCTCTGGTGCTGGCGGTGGCCTTCACCGGCACTGTGCTGTTCGTCCCGGTGATCAAGGCCCAGGCCAACGTGGCGGAGGACAGCCGACGGCTGCTGGCCGACCATGTGGTTCAGGCCGGCAGTATCGGCGTGCCCCCGGAATTCGTCCGCGCGGTACGGCAGTTGCCGGGCATCGAGGCGGCCGGCGGGCTGGTGTCCACCACCGCCACGGTGTCCGTCGGCACTGCTGGCACCAAGGGGGTGGACGCCCGGATCGTCGACCCGGAGGGGCTGGAGCGGTTGGTCGACCCCGGGGTGACGGCCGGCTCGCTGGACCGGCTGCGCGGTGAGAGCATCGCGCTGGGCCAGCGGTCCGCCGCCGCCCTCAAGGCCGGCGTCGGCTCCGCCGTCCGGATCGACTGGAAGGACGGCGTCAGCAGCACTGCCACGGTCGTCGCCGTCTACGACCGCGACGCACGGTTCGCCGACGCACTGCTGCCCGCCGCCTTCGCCGCCGTCCACACACCGGACCCACTGGCGCCGACCGTCCTGGTCCGCACCACTCCGGAAGCCGATCCGCAGCAGGTCGCGCAGGAGCTCCAGGGCCTCACTTCGGCCTACCCGATGGCCCGGATCAGCGACCGGGCCGACTACGACGAGAAGCGCCGACAGCAGCAGGAAGCGGCCACTGCGGTGGGCCGGCTGCTACTCGGCATGGTCAGTCTGTTCACCGCGATCGCCGTGGTCAACACCCTGGTGATGGCGACGACCGAACGGCTGCGCGAGTTCGCGCTGCTGCGGCTGGTGGGCACCACGGACCGCCAGGTGCTGCGGATGATGGCTTGGGAGGGCGGGATCACCGTCGCCGTGGCGCTCGCCGTGGGCGCGGCGGTCACGGCCGCCGTCCTCGTCCCGGTCAGCCTCGCGCTCACCGGGACGGCCTGGCCGTCACTGCCCGCGAGTTGGGAGGCCGGGGTGCTGGGCGGAGCGGCGTTGCTGGGCGTGGGCACCGTACTGCTGACCACCCGGCTGGCGCTGCGGCGGGAACCGGTCGAGGCGATGGGGGTTCGCGAGTAGCCGACCGGCCCGCGGGGGCGGTCATGCGGCGTTGGACGCACCGGCGGCCCCGGTAGGTCGGCCTGCAGTCCCGGCGGCCGGGGCCTCGACGACGGCCGAAAGGTGGAACCAGCCGGACTCGCCCTGCCCGGCGGTCAGTTGTCCGCCGACGGCCAGCAACCGCTCGGTGAGGTTGTCGATGCCGTGGCCGCCGCCCGGCTCCCCCAGGACACCGGCCGCCGGGTGGCCCGCCGCCGGGACGCCGTCGTTGGAGACCATCAGACGCACGGCGCCGAGATCGTCCCGGACCGCCCGGATCCGGCACTGCCGGGGCACGCTGTGCCGCAGCATGTTGGTGACCGCCTCCCGCAACACCGTCGCCAGCACCACGTCGACCTCCGGCTGCAGCGCCCCACAGGCCAGCTCCACCTCGATACTGATCCCGGCAGCTCGCAGTGCCGAGGCAGCCGAACGGGACTCCTGGGCCAGCGACATCCGGAGGTCGCCGCTGGGGATCCAGCGAGTGTCCGTCATCGCCTGCCGCACCATCGCCAGCACCTCGGAGATCTCCGCCCGGGCTCGCTCGGGGTCCTCCAGCGCCAGTCGCTCCGCGAGTTGGCACTTCAACGCCGCCACCGAGAGGCTGTAACCGAGCAGATCGTGCAGGTCACGCGCGAAACGCAGCCGCTCCCGGTCCACCGCGCGCTCTGCCAGCTCCGTCCGGGCCTCCCGCAACTCGGCCGTCAGATCCGCGAGCCGGGCCACGCCGTAGACGACGACGCCGCCGACGGCGGTGGAGACGACAGCGTTGAGGCACTGGCCGAAAGTGCCGCCCAGACCGGCGCAAAGCGGGTACTGGCTCACCGCCAGGACGGCGAAGAGGATCCAGGAACGCGGCGCGGCGACGGCCAGCAGTACCGATCCGGCGAACGAGCCGGGGATGCCGACCCATGATCCGTCGAACACCAGGATCGGCAGATAGGTGAGCAGCCCGTGAACGAACAGGCTCCACGGCCACCAGAGCCGCTCCAGGCGCCACGGGCCTGCGTGCACGATCTGGAAGCCCAACAGCAGCAACAGGACCACGACGGCCGACAGTTGGTACACCAGTCCGTCGCGGTTGCGGATGGTGGCCACCACCGAGGCGACGAAGAAGCCCACGGCCACCGTGACGACGATGCCCTGCGTGAACCGCGAAAGCGGGTCACTGGGCCACCGTGAGGTTCGCCGCCCGGTCGGCCACCTCACGGAGCGCTCATCATCGATTCCGTAAACGCTGTGGCCCAAAGCGATCTCCTGGTGGACTACTTGGCACGCCATCGACATGCGGGAGCCCGCTTCGCAAACGGCGCACCCCCCGCACGCCCCACCAAGAGCATAGTTCCCATACGCAATACTGCTGCGGCACTCGGTAATTGACCGAAAACAGCGGGGCACGTGGTTGATGGTCCGAGGCTGGAGCCGTCGCGGCGCTCGGCCTAGCGACCGGATCCGGACACGGCTCGGACGAAGACCGGAACAGCTGCCATGCCCCAACCCTCGCGGTGTCGAACCCCGAACCAGCGATGAGCACGGGGCCTCCGCCGGAGTCATCCCGACCTTCGGTGACGGCGTCGATTCCGCCCGCCGCTGCGCGCCTCCGGGATCGCCGTCCGGCCGCCCTCCGGCCGAAACCGGGAGCAACCGGGCGCCGCGTGATTGAGTGGGGCGCATGAATCCGCAGACGACCTCCCGCCCCCAGTCCGACCGGCCGCTGCGCGTCGGCCTGATCGGCTACGGCCTGGCCGGCTCGGCCTTCCACGCGCCGCTGATCGCCACCACGCCGGGGCTGCGGCTGGACGCCGTGGTCACCGCCAACCCCGAGCGCCGGGCGCAGCTCGCGCACGAGCACCCCGGCGCCCGCGCCGTGGACACCCCCGAGCAGCTGCTCGCCGACCCGGATGCGCTCGACCTGGTCGTCATCGCCTCGCCCAACCGCACCCATGCCCCGCTCGCCGGCGCCGCCCTGCGGGCCGGCCTGGCCACCGTGGTCGACAAGCCGCTGGCCGGCACCGCCGCCGAGGCACTGGAGCTGTGCCGGCTCGCGGAGGAGCGCGGCGTCCTGCTCTCCGTCTTCCAGAACCGGCGCTGGGACGGCGACTTCCTCACCGCCGGGCGCCTGGTGCGCGGCGGCGCGCTCGGCCGGGTGCACCGCTTCGAATCCCGCTTCGAGCGCTTCCGCCCCAAGCCCAAGCCCGGCTGGCGCGAGCTGGCCGACCCGGCCGAGGTCGGCGGCACGCTGTACGACCTGGGCAGCCACCTGGTCGACCAGGCGCTCTCGCTGTTCGGCCCGGTCGAGACGGTGTACGCGGAGATCGACGTGCGGCGCGACGGCGCGGTCGTGGACGACGACGCCTTCCTCGCCCTCACCCACGCCTCCGGCACCCGCTCCCACCTGTGGACCAGCGCCATCACCCCGCTGATCGGCCCCCGGCTGCGGGTGCTCGGCGACACCGCCGGCTACGTCAAGTCCGGCATGGACCCGCAGGAGGCCGACCTGCGGGCCGGTCTGCGCCCCGACGACACCCGCCCCTGGGGTGCCGACGAGCCCGCGCACTACGGCACCCTCGGCACCGACGAGTCCGCGGTCCCCCTCCCGACCGACCCGGGCGACTACCCCGCCTACTACGCGGGCATCGCCGCCGCCCTGTCCGCCCCCGGCACTCCGCCCCCGGTCGACCCGCGCGACGCGGTGGCCACCCTCACCGTCCTGGAGGCCGCCCGCGCCTCCGCCGCCACGGGAACCACGGTCCGCGTGGGCTGAGGGCAAGGCGGCGGGCGGAACGGCCGCCCCGGCGCCCTGCCGCCCTCACACCCCGATGACCTCCACCGCCGAGCCCAGCCCCCGGAAGTCCGCGACGTTGCGCGTGTACAGCGGCAGTCCGTGGGCGGACGCCACGGCGGCGATCATCAGGTCGATCCGGCGGGGCCGCGGCTGCCGTCCGGCGGCGATGGTGAGGGTGACCAGCGTCCCGTAGCGGGCGGCGGCCGCCGCGTCGAAGGGCAGCGGGTCGAAATCGGCCATCGCGGCGCCCAGCACCTCCAGCCGCGCCGCCCGGCTGGCCGGATCCCGGGCCATCGACACGCCCTGCTGCAGTTCGGCGAAGGTGATCGCGGTCAGCTCGGGCACGGCCGGCAGGTCCGCCGGGCTGAGCAGCGCCAGGTCGATGTAGACGCAGGTGTCCAGCACCCCGGCCGGCCGCCGCCGGGAAGCCCTCCGGCGCTCAGCCACGCCGCCGCTCGAACGGGTCGTCGCCCTCGTCCCCGACCAGTTCCTCGGCCCCGAAGTCCTCCTCGGCCTCCTTGCGCATCTGCTGGTAGTCCACCCGCGGCAGCTTGACGTGCCGCGCCACCAGTTCCTCCGCCGTGAGCCGCCGCCGACCGGCCACCGGCCGCAGCTCCGCGACCTCGACCCCGTTCCTGGTGATGTGGAAGACCTCGCCCGCCTCCACCGCGTCCATCACCGCGGCGGAGTTGTTCCGGAACTCCCGCTGGGTAATCGTCTTCATCCCTCCACGGTAGCCCCGCGTAGCACCGTCGGCTACACCCCCGTCGGCTACGCCCTCGTGCGCTCGCGAATCCGGTGGCGGACGGGAATCCGGTGGCGGACGGGAACCCGGCAGGCCCTAGGATCGTCGTGCTGGTACGTCCGGAAGCCGGCGGAACACCGAGGGGGGAGCGCCATGACCGTGATCGCGATGCTGCTCGGCCTCCTCCGGGTGTTGACCGGGGAACTGGTGAGCAGCAACGGGTCCTTGGCGTCCGTCGCCGCGGTCGCGGCCGTGGTGTTGCTGGCCGGGGCGGTTGCCGGGGCGTCCGTCGGGGCCCGGCTCCTGGGGGCGCGGGCGCCGGCGGCGGTGCGCAGCGGGGTGCTGCGGCGTCGGGCGTTCCGTACGGCGTTCCTTCCGCAGCGCGATCCGGACGCCCGGGGCCGGCGACGCCCCAGGGCGCCGGGGGCGGCCCTGGCGGCCGCGTAACCCTTCGCCGTACCACGGTTCTTCGCGGCCGTCCTCCGTCGACCACTCATGTCCTGAGACCCCGGAGGGCTCGCTTCACCATGTCCGTACTCGCCGTTCTCGACCCGGCCGTCGCCGCCGCGCACGCCGTCGTCTCCACCCTCACCCATGTCCTGCCGGCCGCGCTGGCGATCGTGCTGTTCACCGTCGCCGTGCGGCTCGCCCTGCATCCGCTGGCCCGGGCGGCGGCGCGCGGCGAGAAGGCGCGGGCCGTGCTCGCGCCGAAGGTCGCCGCGTTGAACAAGAAGTACGAGAACCGGCCGGAGAAGCTGCGGGAGGCGCTGGCCGAGATGTACCGCAAGGAGCAGGTGTCGCCGTTCGCGGGGTGTCTGCCGCTGCTGGTGCAGATCCCGTTCTTCTCGGTGATGTACCGGCTGTTCACCACGCCGAACGACCTGCTGGACCACACCCTGTTCGGTGTGCCGTTGGGCCTGCACGTCTCGGGCGCGCACGGTGTCGGGCAGTTCGTGGTGTTCGGCCTGCTGTACGCGGGGATGGCGGGGGTCGGGTTCGTCAACTTCCGCCGGGCGCGGCGGGCGGCGGCGGCACAGCCCACCCCGCAGCCGGGGGCGGCTCTGCTCCCGTGCCTGTCGTTCGGGTCGGTGCTGTTCGCGCTGCTGGTGCCGGTGGCCGCGGCGCTGTACCTGCTGACGACGAGCGCCTGGTCGACCTCCGAGCGGGCCTGGTTGTACCGGGGCGGGGCGCCGGTGCCGGTGGCCGCGCTCGCCGTCTGAGCGCGCACGCTTATGAGCGGTGCACCTGCTGAGCGGTGCACCGCTTCGCTCAGAAGTGGCGCAGCAGTTCGGGGAAGGCCGCGAGCTGCAGCGTCGCGTCGTCCGGGCCGAGGTCCTGCTGCTCCAGCACCCAGGTGTACTGGTGGGGGATGAAGACGGTGCGCAGGCCGGCCCGGCGGGCGGGGGCGATGTCGGACTTGGGCGAGTTGCCGATCATCCAGGTCCGGTCCGGGCCGAGGTCGGCGGTGAGCAGCCGGTAGGTGTCGACGGACTTCTCGGCCACGATGTGGACGCCCCGGAAGTGGTGGCCGATCGTGGAGCCCGTCACCTTGCGCTGCTGCTCGTCCTGGTCGCCCTTGGTGAGCAGCAGCAGGTGGTGGCGGTCGGCGAGGGCGGTGAGGGTGTCGGCGACGCCGGCGATCAGCTCGACCTGCCGGCTGCTGCTCAGCGGGGTGAGCAGTTCGTCGATCCGGTCCTGCTCGGCGGGGGTGGGGGTGCGGCCGCCGTTGAGCTGCTGCAGGCAGTCGGCGAGGCTCTGCCGGAACACGGCGGCGCCGTAGCCGAGGGCGGCGGAGTTGGCGGCTTCGATCCCGTCCAGGACGGAGCGGGCGCGGTCCCGTTCGGCGGGGGTGGCGACCCAGTCGAGGAAGCCGTCGATGACCCGCTCGAAGAGGACGTTGTTCTCCCAGAGGGTGTCGTCGGCGTCGAAGATGAGGATCTGGTCGGTGTGCGTCGGGGCGGTGGGCGTCGGAACGGTGTGCGCCTCGAAGGGGTGCGTCGGGACGGCGTGCATCGGACGTTCTCTCCAGCGGACGGGGGCTCAGGCGGGGGCGAGCAGGCGGGCGGCGCGGTCGAGGCTCTCGCGGAGGTTGTCCTCGGTGGTCCGCTGCCGGGCCTCCTCGACGGTGAGCCATTCCAGCGGGGAGGCCGGGTTCTCCGGCCGGGCGAGGTCCGGGGTGGCGGTCGCCAGCAGGAAGCGCAGGTCGGCGTGCTCGTGGGCGGGTTCGGCGGGCGAGGCCGGGACGGGCACCACGGCGAGGTGGAGCAGGGCGGCGTCGGGCCAGGGGGTGAGGTCGGTGAGGCCGGTCTCCTCCCGGCCCTCGCGCAGGGCGATGTCCAGCGGCAGGGTCTCCCCCGGGTCGCCGTGGCCGCCGACCTGCAGCCAGGCCTGCTGGCGGACGTGCCAGCGCAGCAGGACGCGGCGGGTCGGCGGGTGGACGATCAGCGCGGAGGCGGTGAAGTGGAGGGGGAAGGTGGCCCGGTCCCAGGCGTCGGTGGTGCCGGCGAGGCGGCGGGCCCGCTCGTGGTCGGCGGTCTCCGCCGGGCCCTGCGGCCGGTGGCCGTCCAGCAGTCGGGCCAGGTCGGGGCTGCGGGACGGGCCGCCTGTGGTCACCATCGATCAGCACTCCTCGTTCTGCCCCGGGGTGGTGTCCGGCTGTCAACCCGCTTGCGGGGGCGGGTGGTCGGGCCCGGGGCGGCCGGTTCCGGCGTAGCCGCGCAGCACGCAGCCTAGCTCCGGGCCGTCGGCGGCCCCACCGGTTTTGTGGACGCCGGGCTCGGCACCCTGGACGCGGCGCGGGCGGCGCTCGTGGGGATCGCGGTGATCACCTGGGGCATGGTGGTCGCGCACCTGGCGTCGATCCTGTCGTCCTCGCGCCTGCGCTGAGCCGCGGTCTGGGCGCTGCCGCCTGAGTGCCGCTGCCGGGTGCCAGTCCCCGAGTGCCACCGCCTGGGTGCCGCTGCCGGCCGCGGCAGCCCCGTGTCGTACGCGTCCCCCGGCCGAGACGCGGCCCCATCGAGACGGCCATCCCTCCCTCCATGGAACCAGTCGGACTACATATTCAGTCCAGCGACATATACAGTCGTCCGACAGCCTCGAAGGGAGGGCACGCCCATGCCGCACCTCACCACGCCCCGGCCGAGCCCGGCCGAGCCCGCCACCGGCCGCTCCGCCTCCACCAGCCCCACCTCCACCCGTGCCGGCAGCACCCGGTCCGTCCACGCCCTGCTCGCCACCGCCCGTACGGCCGCTCTCCGGACGGCAGCCGCCCGGCCCGCCGTCGCCCTGCTCGCCGGCTACCTCGCCGAGCTGCTGTTCCGGCTCGTCCTCGTCCGGCACATGAGCTACCCGTCCGTCCACCCCGACGAGGACTCCTACCTCGCCCTGACCCGCGTGCTCGCCGGCCGGCCGACGACCGAGATCCCGGTCGGCGTGGTCATCCCCGGCGGCTACCCGCTGCTGATCTCCCCCGCGCTGCGCCTGGCGGACGACCCGACGACCGCCTACCACCTGATCATGGGCATCAACGCCGCGGTCAACGCGCTGGTCCTGCCGCTCGCGTACGTCGCCCTGCGCCGCCTCGGCGTCAACCGGCGGCTCGCGTACGTCTTCGGCGCCGCGACCGCCCTGCTGCCGCCCGTGATCTTCTACTCGCAGTTCGTGCTGACCGACGCCGTCCTGCCCGTCCTGGTGCTCGCCTGGCTGCTCTGCCTGCACGGCTGGCTCGCCGACGGCACCCTGCGCCGCCGCACCTGGCACGCCGTCGGGGCGGGCGCGGCGGCCGGCTACGCGATGGCGGTGCACGACCGCGGCGGCGTGGTGGTCGCCCTGACCGCCGCCGTGTTCCTCGGCGTCCTGCTGCTGCGCCGCGCGCCGTGGCGTGCCACGGCCGCCGGCCTCGCGGCGCTCGGCCTCGGCGTGCTCGGCGCCCAGGGGCTGGCGGCGTGGCTGCACGCGCAGTTCACCGTCGAGAACAGCAACGTCGGCGGGTACCTGTGGAAGGGCCTGACCGACCCGGAGGCCGCCCAGCGGACCCTCACCCGGACCGCCGGGCAGATCTGGTACTTCGCGGTCTCCACCTGGGGCATCGGCGGGTTGGCCGTCGTCGTCTGCCTCGTTGCGATGACCCGCGCCCGTTTCCCCGCCGCGCACCGGATCACCGGCGGCGTGCTGGTGGCGCTGCTGCTGGGCACCGCCCTGGCCTCCGCCGCCACCCTGCCCCCTGGCGGCCGGATCGACGACTGGGTGTACGCCCGCTACACCTCCTACCTCATCCCGGCGGCCTTCGTGGTGGGCTCCGCGGTGCTCGTCCGCTGCGGACGCCGCACCCTGGGCCGGACGGCGGCGGCCGCGGCCGGACTCACGCTGCTGCTCGCCGAGGCGGTGGTGCAGTCGGCCGGCTCGAAACTGCGCACCGAGCTCTTCATCCCCTGGGGCATGCCGGACATCTCGTTCCTGGCCGCCGACTGGGGCCGGCTCGACATGCTCCGGACCACCGCCGCCGCCCTGGTCGTCCTCGGCGCGGTGGTCCTGGTGCGGACCTCCGGGGGGCGCCGGGTGCTCCCGGCGATCGGCCTCTCCCTGGCGATGTTCGCCGCCTTCGCGACCTCGACGATCACCGCCCAGGTCGCCGAACCGCACGCGAAGTGGCGCGCGGGGCTGGCGACCAGCTTCACCCGGGCCGCCGGGATCGGCGCGGGCGACAACGTGGTGTTCGCCTGGGACATCGACTGGGCGCTGCGCGCCGCCCAGGCCTTCGAGGTCTACCAGGGCCGGGTCTGGTACCGCGACCCCCGCTGGCAGCCCGTCCCGGCGGAGGCGAACGTCCTGGTCACCCCGCTGCCCGAGGCGGGCCGGCCGCCGGAGGCCTACTGGCCCGACCACTCCGCCGACTGGTACGTCGAGCGGGCCGACGCCGGGCAGGGCTGGGCGGTCTGGCGGCGGCACTGAGCGCCGGTCAGCCTTCCGCGCCGCCCACGCCCCCCACGCCTTCCGGGCCGGACGCGGCGCCGGCCCCGGCCCCGGCTCCGCTCACCGCGTCCGCATGGGAGCGGTCGTGGGCGTGGGCGGCGAGGATGGTGTCGAGGAGGCCGGGGAAGCGCCGCTCCAGGTCGACCGTCCGCAGGGCGGAGAAGCGGCGGTTGGCCTCCTCGCGCTGGTTGATCACGCCGGACTCGCGCAGCACCTTGAAGTGGTGGCTGAGGGTGGAGGGCGCGACGTCCACGGGGAAAGTGCCGCAGGCCCGTTCGGGCTCGGTGCGCAGGACGCGGACGATGGTCATCCGGGTGGGGTCGGAGAGCGCGTGCAGGACATCGAGGAGGTCGATCTCCTCGGCCGCCGGGTGGGCGGGCGCCGGTCGGCGGCGGGTGCTGCGGGGCATGGTTCCTACCTCCCTGAGCTGCGATGTTCGACATCCATAGAAAGGGCGTGGTACCACTGTCCCGCGCCAATTTCGTAGTTCGTAGAACATCGTAGCCGAGGGGGACCGACATGCGCGCACTGGTGATGACCGCACCCGGGGGATCCGAGAACTCGCAGATCCAGGAGGTCGAGGCACCGCGCCCCGGCGCCGGCCGGGTGGCGATCGACGTCGCCTACGCCGGACTGAACTTCGTGGACGTGATGACCCGCCGCGGCGACGCCGCGTACGCCGCCGAGTGGCCGTACCGGCCCGGCAAGGAGGTGTCCGGGACGGTCCGGGAGATCGGCGAGGGCGTCACCGGCCTCGCCGTGGGCGACCGCGTGGTGGCCGCACCGGTGGGCGAGGGCCTGGCCGACGTCGTGGTCGCCGAGGCGGCGCTCACCGTGCCGCTCCCGGCCGGTGTGGCACTGCGCGAGGCCGCCGCCGTCCCGCTGGGCCTGGCCACCTCGATGCTGCTGCTCACCGACGCCGGCCGCTTCACCCCCGGCGACACCGTCCTGGTGCACTCGGCGGGCGGCGGCGTCGGCAACGCCATCGCCCAGCTCGTCCCGCTGCTCGGCGGCGGCCGGCTGATCGGCACCGTCGGCCGGCCGGAGAAGGCCGCCGCCGTCCTCACCTCGGGCTACGACCACGCCTTCGCCCGCGACGAGGCACTGTCCGAGGCGATCCGGGCCGCCACCGACGGCCGGGGCGTCGACCTCGTCCTCGACCCGCTGGGCACCGAGGCCCTGGAGCTCGACCTCACGGTTGCGGCGCCCGCCGCCCGGATCGTCCTGTTCGGCAACGCGGGTGGCGGCGCCCTCGCCGACCTGCCGCCGCTCGGCCGCCTGATGGCGGGCAACCTCACCGTCACCGGCTTCAGCCACCGCGGCCTGGCCGCCACCGCCCCCGACCGCGTGGCCCGCGCCATCCGCCGGGTCCTCGACCTCCTCGCCGACGGCGGCTTGAAGCTGCCGGTCACCGAACTGCCCGACCTGGCCGCCGTCCCGGCCGCCCACGACGCCATGGAGGACAGGCGGGCGACGGGGAAGTACGTGGTCCGGGTCGGCGGCTGACCGTCCGAACGGCCGGGGAGGGCAGCGCCGCGGCGGACGGGACGCCCTTCCGGCCTGGGCCCACCCGCGCCCGGTGGCCGTGTAGCCGCCGGGCATACCCCGCACCCGGATGGCGTTGGGGCCGGCATGACGAAAATTCTGGTGATCGGCGCAAACGGCAGTGTGGGCAGGCACGTTGTGACCTCGCTGGCCGAAGGCGGCCATGAAGTACGGGCGTTGGTTCGGCGTGCGGCAACGGCCTTGCTGCCCGCAGGAGTCGAGGCCGTACGGGGCGATCTGGCGGCGCCGGAGAGCCTGGAGCCGGCGCTGGCCGGCGGGGTGGAGACGGTCTACCTGATGTGGCCCGGGCTGCCCGTGGCCCCCCGGGTGGTGGAGCTGATCGCCCGGCACGCCAAGCGCGTCGTGTACCTCTCGGCCGACGTGGCCGACCTCGCGGACGGCGAGCCAGCAGTGATCTTCCACCAGGAGATCGAGCGGCTGATCCGGCAGTCGGGCCTGGGCTGGACCTTCGTCCGGGCGATCGACTTCGCGGGCAACGCGCTGGCCTGGGCCGACCAGGTGCGGGACGGCGTGGTCCGCTGGCCGTACGGGCAGGCGCGCCGCTCGGTGGTGCACGAGCGGGACATCGCGGACGTCGCGGTGCGGGCGCTCACCGAGGACGGGCACGACGGCGGGACGTACGTGGTCACCGGGCCGGAGTCGCTCGCGCACGCCGAACTGGTGGCGATCATCGGCGAGGAACTGGGCATCGACGTGCGCTGGGAGGAACTGCCGCCGGACACGGCCCGCGAGCAGCTGACGGCGGCCTGGGGCAACGCGGGGTTCGTGGAATCCCGGCTGCGGGCATGGGAGTCGTTCACGCGCGAGCCGGAGCGGGTGACCGACACCGTGGAGCGGGTGCTCGGACGGCCGCCGCGCGATTTCCGCAGCTGGGTCCGGGACCACGCGGCGGACTTCCGGTAGGGAACGGGCCATCACGGCCGGGCTGAGGGACGGCTTGAGGTGGTGCCCCGCAGGCGCAGTCGTGGACGCCTGCCCATGGCCGCCCTGGAGGGCGCGCTCGCCGGGGCGATCGGCCGAATGGCGGCCGAATGCCGGCCGAGGACCGGGCCGAGGGCTGGGCCGAGCGGGCGCTGGCCAGCCGACGGCCGGCCGCCCGAACCCCCTCGACGGACGCTGACGGGCCGGCCTTCTGCGACCGGACGATCCGGGCGACTGTCGCGGTCGTCCGCCGACGCTTCGCCCTCGAAGGCCCCGCTGAAGATCCCGCTGAGGACCTCGCTCGCGCCGCCGGACGGATCGGCCGCACCGGATCCGCCGAGCTGCACGCGCGGCTCGCGACGGACATGCTGGTCGCCGGGTTCCACCAGGCGCTGGACGGCTGGGTGGCACAGCCGTCCGGGCACACCTGCGAGGACCCCGTACGGCGGCTCCGGGCCGCCTGCGCCGAGCTTCCGGGCGCGCTCGCGGCAACGGTCGAGCCACGCGGCTGAAGCCCCGGGCCGGGGCGCGACCCACTCCGAGGCGCCGAGCCTGCCGCCAGCGACCGTCCCCGTCAGCGACCCTCCCTGTCAGCGACCCTCCCTGTCAGCGGCCCTTGCCGTCAGTGCCCCTTCCTTTCAGGGTCGTGTCCCTTGACGTGGTGTAGTGGTCGTGCGCCAACGGTCTTGCGGTGGGCGGACGTTCGTCGCGGCTCTACTCGGTGGGGTAGATCTTTGCCGAGCATGTCGGCGACGGTGTCCAACTGTGCCCGGACCGCGGCTTCGGCCGGCTGGGCGAAGATCGTGCGGATCGTCGCGGCGACCATCTCGCCCGCGTCCTGCGGGATCACCGTCGTCGACGGAGCGGGTGGACACGCCCAGGACGTAGGCCTCCATGATGACCGCGTACGGGGCCTGGTCGATGCGGCGCCGGCGCTCGAGCAGGCTGGGGAAGAAGCTGCCGGTGCGGACCTTGGGGATGGCCAGCTCCAGGTCGCCGGCCTGCGTGGTGAACTCGCCTTTCTGCTGAGAGAGTTGCGCGATGACCACCTTGTGACTAGGGGTTACTCCAAGATCCCTGCTACACCACTCCACGGGATGCCATCTGCACCTCGGCGAACTCTGGTACTGACTATCACGCCGGACGGCAACCACCGCGGGCGCGCGACGGCGAGGCCTCGTGCTCCCGGTGTCGGGAGTACGAGGCCGTTGTGCGCGCGGGGATCAGGCCGCTCGGGTGCGAGTGGCCGGGCCTGCCGTAGTCGGGCTACACCGGAAAGATCGGGGCGGAGATGACGTTCTCCTCGGCGCTGTCGGAGCAGGGGTACAGGCGGGCCTGGGCGCCCTGATAGAGGCCGCCCCAGGAGTTGAGGCAGTTGGCGGAGGCGACCTTCGGCTGCATCTGCCTGCCGCTGCCCTTGTGGACCCAGTTGAACCAGGTGTCGCTCGCGGAGCCCTGGGTGCAGGGGTACAGGCGCATGTGGTTGCCGGTGACGTCGCCCCCCTCCCAGTTGTTCACGCACAGGGTGTGCACGTGATCGTTGCTCATGGCCGCCTGAATCTGGAAGTGGGTGGCGTCCGTCGGGAACAGCGACCACTGCTGAGCCTGGGTGCCATTGCATCCCCAGAGCTGGACCGTAGCACCGGAGACGAAGTTGGCGCCGGAGACGTCGAGGCAGTAGCCGTTGGCGAACCGGACCTCACCCCAGACGGAGCTGGTATCGGCGTGGGCGGTGCCGGTGCCGAGCGTGGCGGCGAGCAGAGGCGCTGCGGCGACTGCGGCGACCTTGGCCAGGAATTTGCGCATGATGATGTTCCCCCGTTGATCGACAAGCTGTTGATCGCGATCGTAAGGGAATCCCTCCGCACGATGATCACCGAGCGGCCACGAACAGGAGTCGAAGCGGGGTAGTGGGCCCCGGGGTCGGCGGCGGCCCGGAAAGCGCGCCCACGGCGGGCGCGAGTTCCTCGGCGAGTTCCAGGTCGCCGATCCGGGCGGGGCATCACCCCTGCGGCGGCCTCCGCATCATCGTCGACGGGTACCTCCTCCAGCACCCTGCCGATCGCGCTGGGTGGTGCCGGCACGCTGCTGTTCCTGCGCCGCCGCAAGGCCAGCGCACACAGCTGATTGGCCGCCCCACGACCAGGGGTTACTCCAAGATCCCTGCTACACCACCCCACGGGACGTCACCCCTGTCAGCACCCTGTCCCGTCAGTGCCCGCCTCCGTCGCTGTCAACGAGTCGAGCCAGGCCAGCAGTCGGGCTCCCTCCCGGGTCATCACGTCAGGGTCGCGCAGGGCGTTGGCCAGCAGCGACATGCCCTGGTAGCCGGAGACCAGGGTGAGCGCCAGGCCGGCCGGGTCGGGCAGGCCCAGTTCGCGGAATTGCCGCTCGACCCAGTCGAGCAGCCGGCGGATCACCGCGCCGGCTTCCGCGTCGAGGTCCCCGTCGGCCCGCTTGTCGAGTTCGGCGGCCAGGGTGCCGGTGGGGCAGCCGTACCGGGCGGCGGTTTCGCGCTGGTCGATCCAGGCCTGGATCAGCGCCTTGAGGCGGTCCCGAGGGTCGGCCGACTGCTCCAGCGCGTCGGTGAGTTCGTCCAGGTGCGCACTGTGTTCGGACAGTGCGGCGCGGACCAGCTCGTCCTTGGTCTTGAAGTAGTAGTAGACGTTTCCGACGGGGACGTCCGCCTCGCGCGCGATGTCGGCGAGGGTGGTGCGCTCGACCCCCTGCCGGTGGAGGACCCGGGCGGCGGCCGCCGTGAGCCGCCGACGCTTCTGGGACGCCTGTACGCGCCGATTCACTGAGTCAGTCACCCAACTGACTATAGACAGCCACCGGTGGTCGCGTGCTACGGTCCTTCCAAGTCGGTCAACTAACTAACAAATGGGGGAAGCTCGATGATCACCGTGACCGGAGCCACCGGCAACATCGGACGGGCGCTGGTGGAACTGCTGAGCGCGGCAGGCGAGGAGGTCGGGGCCGTGTCCCGGCAGCCCCGGCCCACACAGCCCGCAGCCGGAGTCCGCTGGGTGCAGGGCGGCGTCGGCGACGCCGCGAGCCTGCGGCCAGCCCTCGAAGGGGCCCGGGCACTGTTCATCCTGTTGGGCGGCGAGCTCAACGGCCGGGGCGAGAGCCCGGACGCCCTCCTGGACGCCGCCACGGGCGCCGGGGTCGAACGGATCGTGCTGGTGTCCTCGCAGGTCAGCGCCACCCGGCCGGAGGCACAGTCGCACGCCCGCCTGCGGGAGTTCGAGGCCGCCGTGCGCACCTCCGGACGGGACTTCACCATCCTGCGCCCCGGCGGGTTCGCCTCCAACGCCTTCGCCTGGGCCGAGACGGTCCGCACCGGGCGCACGATCCTCGCCCCGTTCGGCGACGTGGCACTGCCCGTCGTCGACCCGGCCGACATCGCGGCGGTGGCCGCGGCCGCACTGCGCGAGGACGGACACGCGGGCCGCACTTACGAGTTGACCGGCCCCGAACTCGTCAGCCCGCGCGAGCAGGCGGCAACCCTTGCCGAGGCTCTGGGCGAGAAGGTGACCTTCGTCGAACTCTCCCGCGAGGAGGCCCACGCCCACCTGGCACGGTTCATGCCGGAGCAGGTCATCCCCGGCACCCTGGACGTCCTCGGCCGGCCGCTCCCGGCCGAGTTGACGATCAGCCCCGACGTGGCGACGGTCCTGGGCCGCCCGGCCGCACCGTTCCACGCATGGGTCGCACGCAACCTGCCCGCGTTCCGGTAGTAGCGGCACCGGCTCCGCGCGCGGGAGGTTGACGGTCAGGGGTGCGCGTCGCGGTTGCGCTTGCACTCGCGGAGGAGCGCGAGGAGATTGATGAGAGTGCTGGCCGGAATGTTGCCGAGGTTGACGAGCCGGCAGCCGCGGAGGTTGGTCTCACCCGGGGACGCGGAGGGCCAGAAGAGCCCGAACTCGCGGCCCTCGGTGCGGAGTTCCACGATCAGCCCGGCAAGCTGACGCGAGGTGAGGTGCAGCAGCGCCGGATCGGCGGGATGGATGGGGTGATGGGCACTCACGCGGCACCGTCCAGCTCGAACCAGACGCTTTTACCGAGCCCCTGGGGGTCGACACCCCATCGATGGGTGAGTCCGGCGACGAGCTGCAGGCCCCGGCCGGACTCCGCGAGGACGGAGAGGGATTGCGGCTCCGGCAGGCTCGGGCTGCGGTCGGCGACCGCGACGCGGAGCGTGTTGGCGAGGAAGGAGATGAGGACGATCGGGGAGGTCGTCTCGCCGTGGCGCCAGGCATTGACGATGAGTTCCACCATGGCGAGCTCGGCGTCCGCGATCGAGGAGGGCGGCCAGCCGGCGCGGGTCATGCCGTCGCGGAGGGTGTCGCGCGAGAGGCTGAGGGAGGGGGAGTTGATGTTGCGCACAGGTGTCTCCCGGAGGGGAAAGGGTGAGACCGGCGGATGCGTCGCCGTGAACGAGCCCACTGGGCACGGGTGTTCTGCGGCGCCCGAGCGGCATTACTGACGATCCGTTCGGTGAGCGGTGCATCACAGACTGTAGGACAGATCTTGGCACCTGTGCCATACAGTTGGGAACATGTCCCCAAAAAGAGTGGCTGGACTCGCACCACCGCTGCGTTAGATGCTGGGTTCCATGCCCCACACTCCGAGCGCACGCAAGCAGCGGATCGGTATCGAGCTGCGAAAGATGCGCGATGCAGCCGGCAAGACCACTGCCGAAGCCGCCGCTGTCCTAGGGTTGAACCGCACCAAGATCACACTCATTGAGCAGGGGATGTACGCAATCACCCCTGATCGGGTGATCGCCCTCGCGTCCGAGTACGAGGAAGGCGACTCCGAGTACGTCGACGCCCTGGCAGCGATGGCGGGAGACAAGTCCAAGGGCTGGTGGGAGGCCCACCGTGGACTCGTTCCCAACGGTCTGCTCGACATCTCAGAGGTCGAGCACCATGCATTCGGCCTCTCGACCTATCAGATCTGCCATGTGCCCGGCCTGATGCAGACCGAGGACACCGCTCGGGAGATATTCCTCGAGGTCTATCCACCATTGAGGCCACTGAACATCGAGGCGCGAGTAGAGAACCGCATGCGCCGAGCACAGCTCCTCACTCGTGAGGAGCCCATGCACTACGAAGCGATCGTTCACGAGGCTGCCCTCCGAATGATGTTCGGCGGGGCAGCCGTGACCCAAGCCCAGCTCGAACACCTACTGGCGCTGTCCGATCTGCCCAACGTGACGCTGCGCGTGGTGGAGTTCCGGGCTGGTGGATTCAAGGGAGCAGGCCAAGCAATCATGTACGCACGCGGCCCAGTCGCCCGATTGGACACCGTGCAGCTCGACTCCATCGGATCGCCGACATTCCTGACCGATGTGAACCAGCTCAAGAACTACCAGAACGTCATTGCGGCGATGAGAGATCGAGCTCTCGGCCCCGACGAGTCACGCGATCTCATCTCCCGCATCGTGAAGACCCTGTGAGAGGAACCAACATGGATGAACTCGCCTGGCGGAGGCCCGCTGCGTGCGGAGACGGAAACAACTGCCCAGAGGTAGCCGTCACTTCCCACGCTGTCTATGTCCGCAGCACTCTTCTGCCTGACGCCGTCGCCCAGCTCACCCCCGCCGAATGGCGCGACCTCGTCTCCGCCATCCGCGACGGCGAGTACGACGTCTGATTCCCCCTCTGCACCGGCCGGCTCGTCCGGCCGGTGCTTCTTTTTGCCCGTGAGCCCGCTGCGCTACCTTGCTCCGCCTGCTACCTTGTGACGCATGGTACCTGGCATCACCAACCCCGACGGCCCCGCCGAGGCCCCCGACGGGCCGGTGGCGACCCAGCTGCGCAAGGGCGTGCTGGAGTACTGCGTCCTCGCCCTGCTGCGGGACGGTCCTCGGTACGGGGTCGAGCTGCTGCAGGAACTCGGCCGCTTCCCCATGCTGGCCACCAGCCAGGGCACGATCTACCCCCTGCTGTCCCGGCTGCGCCGCGCCGGCCTCGCCGACACCTTCCTCCGGGACTCGGCCAGCGGGCCGTCCCGCCGCTACTACACCCTCACCGACACCGGCCGGGACGCGCTGCGGGAGTTCACCACGCTGTGGCCCGCCTTCCGCGAAACCGTCGACCACGTCCTCGACTTGGGAGAGACCCCGTGAACAGCCCCCTCGAGCACCCCCTGGTCCGCGCCCACCTCGATGCGGTCACCCGCTACACCGCGCCTCTGGCCGCGGAGCGCCGCCGCGAACTCCTCGCCGACCTGCGCGAACACATCGAGGTCTCCCTCGCCGACCACGACCTCACCGGCCGGCAGCCCGACGACGAAGCTGCCGTCCGCCACGTGCTGGAGCAGCTGGGCAGCCCCCGGCAGATCGCCGACGCCGCGCTCGCCGAGGACGGCCTGACCCGCCCCGAGCCGGAGAGCGGCCGCCGCACGAACGTGACGCTCCTCCTCGCGGTGCTCCCGTTCCCCCTGCTCCTGGCCCCGGCCGTCGGACCCGTGCTCGCACTGGCCGCAGCCGTCACCGCCGCCGTCCGCGTCACCAAGTCCCAGGTGTGGAGCCGTCGGCAGAAGAAGCAGGCAGCCCTGCTCCTCATCGCCCCCGTCCTGACCACTCCCCTCGCCGGTGTCCTGTTCGCCGTCTCTCCCGCCGGGCTCACTCCGGTCAACGTCCTCGCGGCGTGCGCCGTGGGCTTCAGCCCGGTCCTGGTCGCCGCCGGACTGCTGTTCCGCTCCGCCTCCCGCCTGCGTAACGCCCCCGCCACCGCCACCGTCTGAGACTCGATCCCGTCCAGGCCCGGCTGTCCGACGGTCTCCATGGCATCGCCGCTCACAAGCCAGCTCACAGATCGTCGGGGCCTTCGACGGCCGGGTCGCCGGTCCGAGGGGGACCTCGCCGACCACGTCGTCTCCTCCATCAGCGCGCCGAACTCCGGGTGGCCGGGCGCCTTGGCGGCCGTCCGTTCCAGCGCAGCGCCCACGCTTCCAGCGGCGACACGGCCAGGCAGAGCTCAGAATCCCTCCACCGGTATGGCGATACGACCATTGCAGATCGAAAAATCGGCTTGATCACACCGCTCCCGAACTTCCTGAGCGGAAGGCGGTTTTCCGCTGCGGGCGTCCGGGGTAGTGGCCGAGGCGTTCGCACCCACACGGTTCGCGAGTGCGGTGCGAGACGGATTCTTTGACATTTCCTTAGCGAAGGGATTCAGCATGGACAGGCTCCTCCGGAACGCCCTCGTCGCCGCCGCTACCGTCGGCGCCCTGGGTATCGCCGCCGCGCCCGCCGCCACCGCCGCCGAGCAGGCGCAGCCGGTGGCCGGGGTGCAGGCTCAGGTCCGCAACCCGAAGACGGTCAAGGCCGACGCCTACAACCAGGCCCGCAGCATCCTCGCCAACGCGGGCAGTCAGACCGCCGCCAAGTCGCACCCCGTCCACGGCAAGAACGACGTCCCGGTGTCCTACGGCACCAGCCTGCTCGCCTCCGCCCGGGACGAGTTCCGGACGGCGGACAAGAACCTGCCTGCGGGCCAGAAGAAGTCCGACATGTCGATCCCCCACTACAACGCCGTCCACAACGCGGCGAACGTCATGGGCATCGACCGCTGGTGAACCCCCGGCCCCCGCGTGGTCGCTCCGCCGCGCGGGGGCCCGCCCGGGGCCGGTGACGACGGGGGCCGCCAGCCGCCGAGCACTCCCTACCGGGGCGTGACCTCCGGCTCGCCGAGCCGGCCGTCGCCGCTGACGGTGTAGACCCTGGTCTCGTGCTCCACGGTCACCGTGATCCGGCCCGGCCCGCTCCACGCGACACTCCGGAAGCCGTCGCGCTCGTCCCAGGTGCCCAGCTCCCAGTGACGGGCGGACCAGCCGCTGCCGCTCAGCAGTTCCACCCGGTAGACCGGGTCGATGGAGAACGCGATGTCGGTGACGGACAGGACGTGGTCGGGGTTGCCCGGATCGGGCTTGCGGTCGATCAGCCGCCCGTCGTCACCGAAGGCGTAGGCCAGTGTCCCGATCGCCACCCCGATGACGATGAGCGGGGAGAGGATGGCGGCGCAGCCGATCTGCGCCCACCTGGTGCGGAATTCGAACTGGACCAGCATCGACACCACGAGCAGCACCGCCATGGCGCCGAGCAGCAGCACCGGGTGGTTCAGCCAGCGCTCGATCTCCACCAGGCCGCCCGACCGGGACGCCTGGTACCCCGGCAGGTACGCGAGGAACGCCACCAACGCGGCGCCCCTGAACCACCATTCGCTCCGTCTGTGCCACGCAGCCACCGCCATGTACTCCCCCTGGCACGTACTCCCCCCGGGTGAACCTTTGCCCGGACTTTACTACGGGCCCACCCTGCGGCCCGGGCGACGGTGGCTCCGTCACCCGGGCCGCGTCCGCCGGCCGTACCCCCGTCACCGCCGGCGGAAGACGCTCCGCGACCAGACGTAGCCGAGCAGCGTCAGCCCGGTGCACCAGGCGAGGGCGCTCCAGGCGCTGGTGCCGATCTCGGTGCCCATCAGGAGGCCGCGCAGGGTCTCGATGATGGGGGTGAAGGGCTGGTACTCGGCGAACCAGCGCAGGGCGGTCGGCATGGAGTCGGGCAGGACGATGGCGCTGCCGATGAAGGGCAGGAAGGTCAGCGGCAGAGGCGTGTTGCTCGCGCTCTCGGGCGTCTTGGACACCAGCCCGATCCCCGCCGATATCCACGTCAGTGCCAGTGTCACGAACATCAGCAGCCCTGCGGCCGCCAGCCACTGCACCGGCCCCGCGTGCGACCGGAACCCCATCGCGAACGCCGCCCCGACCACCAGCACGAGCGCGATCATCGTCTGGATCACACTGCCGATGACGTGCCCGGCGAGGAACGCGGACCGCCATATCGCCATCGTGCGGAAGCGGTTGACGATCCCCTCCGTCATGTCGACGCAGACGCCCACCGCCGTGACGACCGACCCCGCCGTCGCCGTCATCAGCACGATGCCGGGCGTCACGTAGTCGATGTAGCTGCCGCCCCCGATCCCCAGCCCCAACGCGCCCCCGAAGGCGTAGTTGAAGAGCGCCAGCATCATCACCGGCATCACGACGACCGAGAAGGTCATCGCCGGGTAGCGCTGCGCGCGCTTGAGGTTCCGCCGCAGCATGGTCAGCGAGTCGCTGACCATGTAGCTCGTCGTCGCGCTCATCGCGCACCCTCCCCGGTCAGCATGAGGAACACATCGTCCAGATCGGCCGTCTCCACGACCAGTGACTCCGCCTGGACGCCCGCGTTGTCGAGGGTGTCCAGCACGGCCCTCACGGTGAGCACCGAGTTGTCCCCCGGGATGTCCAGCCGCAGGGCCTCCGGGTCGGCGGCGGCGTAGTCGAACAGCGAGGCGGCGGCTCCGAGTCGGCCGGCGTCGGCGAACTGCAGCCGGATCCGCCCACCGGGGACGATCCGCTTCAGCTCCTCGGCCGTGCCCTCGGCGACGATCCGGCCGCCGTCCAGGACGGCTATCCGGTCGGCGAGTCGGTCCGCCTCGTCCAGGTACTGGGTGGTGAGGAGGATCGTCACGCCGTGGTCGGCGACCAGCCGGCGGATGATCTCCCACATGGTGCGCCGGCTGCGCGGGTCCAGCCCGGTGGTCGGCTCGTCGAGGAAGATCACCTCCGGGTCGCCGACCAGCGTCATCGCCAGGTCGAGCTTGCGCCGCATGCCGCCGGAGAAGGTGCCGACGGGGGTGCGGGCGGCCTCGGTGAGGTCGAAGCGACGCAGCAGGTCCTCGGCCCGCCTCCGCCCCTCCCGACGGCGGAGGTGGTGGAGGTCGGCCATCAGCAGCAGGTTCTCCTCGGCGGTGAGCAGGTCGTCCACCGCCGAGAACTGGCCGGTGACCCCGATCGCCTTCCGGACCCCTTCGGCCTCGCCGACCACGTCGTGCCCGGCGACCCGGGCCGTGCCGCCGTCCGCCGGGATCAGGGTGGAGAGGATCTGCACCGTGGTGGTCTTGCCGGCGCCGTTCGGCCCGAGGAGGGCGAACACGCTGCCGGCCGGGATCTGCAGGTCGATGCCCTGGAGCACCGCCTTGTCGCCGTAGGACTTGGTCAGTCCGATCGCCGAGATCGCGGCCATCAGGCCCTCCGGATGATGACGTTGCCGACCTGCGTGCGACCACGGACCTCGACCGTCTCCCGGGCGTCGCCCGGGCCCTGCGTCTCACCGAGGGCGTTGCGGACCCCGCCGAACTCGCTGTGCACGTCGAGCCAGGCCGCCGTGCCCTCCGCGATGCCCACCTCCACGTCCCCGACGCCGGTCTGCAGGGTGATCTTGCCCCGGACCACCCGGCCGACCCGCAGGTGGCCGTTCGCCGACTTGGCGTCCACGCCCGACCCGGCGAGGCCGACGTGGATCCGGCCGTTGGAGGCCTTGGCGGTCAACTCGCCGCGCACCTCGTCGATCTCGGTGTCGCCGTTGCTGTTCTTGACCGACAGCCCGCCCCCGACGGTGCCGATCTCGATCCGGCCGCAGCCGGACACCTCGGCGCCCCCGGTGACCGCGCCGAGGCTGATGTCCCCCATGTCGGTCTTGAGCCACGCGCTCTCGGCCCGGCCGACCTGGATCCGGCCCATGGACGTCTTCAGTCGGCAGTCGCCGAGCGGGCCCTCGGCGACGAAGTCCGCCATCGGGGAGTCCGCGTGCACCTGGGAGCCGGCCGGCAGCTCGACCTGGATCTCGATCGAGCCCTTCTTACTGGAGAACATGGTGCGCTGCTTGGGGCCCTTGACGGTGAGCCGACCGCCGGAGAAGTCGACCTGCGTCAGCTCGGCGGCCTTGACGTCCGCCTCTCTGGCGGCGTTGGCCGGCCGGACCTCCACGACGGCGTCGGTGCGCTTGCCGGCGGTGATCCATACCGCCCCGATCTCGAACTCGAAGGTGGCGGAGATCGGACCGTCGGTCTCGTACGTAGGCATGGCTGTCCCGTCCTCATGGCTCGTGTGGGTGTTCCCGCTGGTCGGAGCGGGGTGACGTCGAAGGTGCGAAGGCCGTGTGGGGTGTGAGGTGCGGATGGTGCAGAGGCGTCAGTGGACCCAGCCGGTGAAGCCCTGGCCGCCGACGGTGCGCGGGGCGCGGGCGCCGGAGTCGACGGCCGGGCGGACGGGCGGCAGGCCGCCGTCCAGCGCGCCGGCGACGGCCCGGACCAGCCACGCGTTGAGGGACAGGCCCTCCTGCCCGGCGGCCTCCTCCGCCCGGGCCTTGAGGTTGGCCGGCAGGCGCAGGTTGATCCGGGCGGTGCCACTCTCGTCCGACTCCGACACCACCGGAGCCACCGATGGCGCTGGAGCCACTGATGGCACCGATGGCACCACGGTCGGCACATCACCGTGGAAGACGTCGGAGCCGGGCGGCGCCGTGACCACGAACTCCGGGTCGAGTCCGCGCAGCCGCACGTCCACCGAGCCCGGCGCGAGGTCGCGGGTGACCTCGCCCATCGCGGCCGAGAGCGCGTTGAGCAGGGTGAGCCGCACGGCGGACTCCAGCGGCAGCGTCAGCCGGTCGGCCAGCGCGCGGGCCTCCTCCCCGCCGGCGGCAGCGGCCACCGCGAGCTCGTTCCGGAGGTTGTCGACGTACGGCGTGAGGTCCATGGCCCAAAGCATGGCACGACGATGGCGCCATGTCGAGGCATTATTGGCACCACTTTGGCGCCACGTTGAGAGAGGTCGTGGCACCACATAGCAGAACCGCCCCGCCGACCACTGGAACTCAAGAGGTCGACGGGGCGGTTCACACAGGAGAACACCGACAGCGAAGGCGCCGGCAGGCGAAGCGTCAGCGCTGCCAGCCCGCCAGGTAGGCGTCGAGCTCGCCGGTCAGCCGCGCCTTGCCCGCCTGGTCCAGGAAGGAGGCCTCGACCGCGTTGCGGGCCAGCGCCGCCACCCCGGCCTCGTCCAGGTCCAGCAGCCGCGCCGCGACGGCGTACTCGGTGTTGAGGTCGGTGCCGAACATCGGCGGGTCGTCGCTGTTGACCGTCACCAGCAGCCCCGCGTCCACCATCTGCTTGATCGGGTGGTCCTCGATCCGCTCCACGGCCCGGGTGGCGATGTTGGAGGTCGGGCAGACCTCCAGCGCGATCCGGTGCTCGCCCAGGTGGTCGAGCAGCGCCGGGTCCTTGACCGCCTGGGTGCCGTGCCCGATGCGTTCGGCGCCGAGCAGCCGGATCGCGTCCCAGACCGTCTCCGGACCGGTGGTCTCGCCCGCGTGCGGGACGCTGCGCAGGCCGGCCGCCCGGGCCCGGTCGAAGTACGGCTTGAACTGCGGGCGCGGCACGCCGATCTCCGGGCCACCCAGGCCGAAGCTGACCAGGCCCTCGGGGGCGAGTTCGGTGGCCAGCCGGGCGGTCACCTCGGCCGACTCCAGGCCGGCCTCGCCGGGGATGTCGAAGCACCAGCGCAGCACGACGCCGAGTTCCTTCTCGGCGCGCAGTCGGGCGTCCTCGATCGCCTCCATGAAGGCGACCTCGGGGATGCCGCGCCGGACCGAGGAGTACGGGGTGATGGTCAGCTCGGCGTACCGGATGTTCTGGCGCGCCATGTCCTCGGCCACGCCGTAGGTGAGCGCCCGGACGTCCTCGGCGTCCCGGACCAGGTCCACGACGCTCAGGTAGACCTCGATGAAGTGCGCGAAGTCGGTGAAGGTGAAGTACTCGGCGAGCGCCGCCGGGTCGGCCGGCACCTTGGACCGCCCGGCGTGGCGGGCGGCGAGCTCGGCGACGACGCGGGGCGAGGCCGATCCGACGTGGTGGACGTGCAGTTCCGCCTTGGGCATCCCGGCGATGAACGCCTCGATGCCGGTGTTGCTCCCGGTGGGGTTTCCGATCCGACTTCCGTCCGGCTGGACCACGGTGGTTCCCTGCTTCCTTACTCCGTGCCTTCTACGCGCGTACCGCGAATATCGGCCCAGGATAGGCCCCCGTCGTCGGGCTCGGCCGGGTGTTCACCCGCTGAAGGCCACCGCCACGGTGTGGATCAGCAGCCCGGCCAGGGCGCCGACCACGGTGCCGTTGATCCGGATGAACTGCAGGTCCCGGCCGACGTTGGCCTCGATCTTGCGGGAGGCCTCGTCGGCGTCCCAGCCCGCCACCGTCTCGGAGATCAGCGAGGTGATCTCGGCGCGGTAGGTGTCGACGAGGTACTGGGCGGCGTCCTGCAGCCAGCCGTCCACCTTGGCCTGCAGTTTGGCGTCGGTCGCCAGGCGCTCGCCGAAGCGGCGCACGCCCTCGCGGATGCGCCGGCGCAGTTCACTGTCCTCGTCCTCGGCCGCGCCCATCACCAGGGTGCGCACGGCCGCCCAGGTGGAGTTGATCAGGTCCTGCACCTCGGGGCGGGACAGCAGCTCGCCCTTGGCCCGCTCGACCCGGGCGATGGTCTCCGGGTCGGTCTGCAGCTCGGTCGCGAAGTCGGCGAGGAAGTTGTCGATCGCGCCGCGGGCCGGGTGGTCCGGGTCGTCCCGGATGTCGGTGACGAAGCGCAGCAGTTCCTTGTAGACCCGCTCGCCGACCTGGTGGTCGATGAACCTGGGCGTCCAGCCCGGCGTCTTCTGGGTGACCTTCTGCACCACGTCCCCGTGGTTGGCGGTCAGCCAGCCGTGCGCCCGGACGGCCACCAGGTCCACCACGCCGCGGTGCCCTCCGTCCGCGACCACCTTGCCGAGCATCCGGCCCATCGGCTCGGCCACCGAGGTGGCGGCGGCCCGCCTCGTCACCGCCTCGGCGACCACCGCCCGCACGTCGTCGTCGCGCAGCACCGCGAGCAGGCCGCGCAGCGCCGCCGAGGCCTCCTTGGTGACCCGCTCGGCGCTGCCCGGCGCGGCCAGCCACTCCCCCAGCCGCCGGCCGATGCCGAGCGCCCCGAGGCGGCCGCGCACCACGTGGCCGGAGAGGAAGTTCTCGCCGACGAAGTCGCCGAGCGAGCGGCCGAAGGCGTCCTTCTTGGTCGGGATGATCGCGGTGTGCGGGATCGGCAGGCCGAAGGGGCGGCGGAACAGCGCGGTCACCGCGAACCAGTCGGCCAGCGCGCCGACCATGCCCGCCTCGGCGGCGGCCGCCACGTACCCGGCCCAGGCGCCGGCTCCGGCCGCGTCGGCCCAGGTGGACAGGGCGAAGACCAGGGTCGCGAAGGCCAGCAGGCCGGTCGCGATGGTCTTCATCCGGCGGACGCCGCGTCTCTTCTGCTCGTCGGCCGCGGTGAACCGGACTCCGGGGCCGGTCCCGCTGATCGCATCGTCAGTCACCCCGCCAGTCTGCCCGCTGACCGGCGCGGGCGGGGGCGCGCCCCACGATCACCGGCCCCGGGGTCCGCCGCCCGCTCCCCCGGACGCTCCCTCACGCCCTGCCGAGCGCGCCTACGCCGGGCGCGCCTACGCCAAGAACGCGCCGCCGACCACGCCTCCTCCGACTACGCCTACGCCGAGCGCGCCCCGCCGAGGACGATCCGCCGCACCCCCTCGCCCGTCCACCGCTCCGGGTCCGTGCACCGCCGCCCGTCCAGCAGCACCCGCACCCCCGGCAGGTCCGCCGGCGCCAGCTCCCGGTACTCCGGGTGGTCCGCCTGCAGCACCGCCGCCACCACCGGCTCCCCGCCGTACGGGGGCAGCCCGAGCGCCGTCAACTCCTCGCGCCGGTACAGCGGGTCGGCGACGTACGGTCGCGCGCCCGCCGCCTCCAGCGCCGCCACCAGCGGGAACACCCCGGAGTACGCCGTCTCCTTGACCCCGCCCCGGTACGCCGCACCGAGCACCAGCACGCCCTGCCCGGCGATCCCGCCCGGCACCGCGCCCGCCAGCACGCCCACCGCGTAGCCCGGCACCTCCAGGTTGGCCTCGCGCGCCGCCCGGACCACCGTCGCCTGCGGGTCGTTCCACAGGTACAGCCGCGGGTAGACCGGGATGCAGTGCCCGCCGACCGCGATGCCGGGCCGGTGCAGGTGGCTGTACGGCTGCGAGTTGCAGGCGTCGGCGACCTCCGCGAAGTCCACCCCCACCCGGTCCGAGTACCGGGCGAACTGGTTGGCCAGCGCGATGTTGACGTCCCGGTAGGTGGTCTCGGCGAGCTTGCTGAACTCCGCTGTCTCCACCGAGGCCAGCTCCCACACGCCGTTGGGCCGGGGCAGGTCCGGGCGCGGGTCGAAGTCCAGCACCGCCCGGTAGAACTCGGCGCCGCGCCGGGTGGAGGCCTCGTCGACGCCGCCGACCAGCTTGGGGTAGCGCCGCAGGTCGGCGAAGACCCGCCCGGTGCGGACCCGCTCCGGGCTGAACACCAGCGCGAAGTCCGCCCCGGCGACCAGCCCGGACCCGGCCGCCAACCGGGGCGCCCACCGCTCCCGGGTGGTGCCGACCGGCAGGGTGGTCTCGTAGCTGACCAGGGCGCCCCGGCGCAGCCCGGCCGCGACGGCGCCGGTGGCCGCGTCGAGCAGGGCGAAGTCCGGGGTGCCGTCGGCGGCGGTGACCAGCGGGACGACCAGCACGACGGCCTCGCAGGCGGCCACGGCGGCGGTGGTGTCGGTGGTGGCCCGCAGCCGGCCTTCGGCGACGACCCGCTTGAGCGCCTCGTCCAGCCCCTCCTCCCGGGGGAACGGCGGCACGCCCCGGTTGACGCTGTCCACCACCCTGGGGGCGATGTCCGCGCCGGTCACCCGGTGGCCCTTCAGCGCGAACTGCACCGCCAGCGGCAGGCCCAGCTTGCCCAGTCCGACCACGCAGACGTCCAGGCCCGTCCCCGGCCCCCACCCCTCCGGTCCTCCGCTCATCCCTGCCCTCCGTTCACCGAGTTGGCGAGCCGGCGCCACGCCGGGTGGCGCCGCAGCCCGCGCCGCACCTGCGCCGGGACGACGCCGCGCCACAGCTGCTGGGCGACGTTCAGCGGCCGGGCCTTCTCGACGGCCGGCTCATCGCGCAGCAGGAACAGCTCGTCCGGCAGTCCGAGCCGGCCGTCCCGGAACGCCGGGTAGGCCGCGTAGCAGCGCCGGCCGTCCGCGAACGGCGGCGGCTCGCCGTGCGCGGCCTCGTACCGGATCTGGTCGCGCAGCGCCTCCGGCCGTACGGCTGCGGCGAGTTCGAGGCGCACCCGTGCGGCCACCGGCAGCCGGTGGTACACCTCGCGGGCGCCGAACCGCTCGACCAGGCCGCCGACTTCGACGCACACCCGCTCCTGCAGGACGTCGTCCAGCAGCAGGAAGCCGCCCTGCAGCAGGCGCGGCACGTCCCAGGCGAAGCTGCGCACCCGGATGGCGTCCAACTCCTCGCCGCGCTCTGCTAGTTCGGCGGCCACCTGCTGGAGCGCGGCGATCCCGCGCAGCCGGTCCAGCACCCCGGCGCGCTCGGTGACGTTGCCCAGGTCCTCGCGCAGCACCAGGAAGTAGCAGTCGTAGTCGGCGAGGACGGACACCCGGGCCGCCCGCAGGCAGGCCTCCAGGGTGAACGGCTGGTCCGAGAAGACCTTCAACTCCTCGTTGCGGCGTAGCCCGTGGCGCCGGATGAGGTCGAGGCGGAACAGCTTGGTGTCGGCGAGCGCCCAGGCCAGCGCGGAGTCGGCGAAGCCGACGGACTCGGCGTCGGCGTGGAAGATCCCCTGCGGCACCAGCCGCCCGTTCACCCCGACCTGCTTGGGCACGACCACGTCCGACCCCCAGGCGTCGGCGGCCGCGACCAGCCGCTCCAGCGCCTCCGGGCCGAGCCAGTCGTCCGCGCCGAGGAACAGCACGTAGCGGCCGCGGGCCAGCGCCAGGCCGCGGTTGGTCGGGGCCGCCGGGCCGCCCGAGTTGGGCTGGTGCACCACCCGGAACAGCCCGGGGTGGCGGGCCGCGTACGCGTCCAGCAGTTCCCCGCCGCCGTCCGTGGAGCCGTCGTCCACGGCCACCACCTCCAGCCGCCCCGGTGCCAGGGACTGCCCGACCAGCGAGTCCAGGCAGGCGGTGAGGTACGGCATGGTGTTGTAGACCGCGACCACCACGGTCACGTCGGGGACGGTCATCGGGCGGCGGGCCTCCGGTCCTGATCTGGGCGAGTGACGCAGGGTCAACTCGGTGTGAGAGCCCGGAGTCACGACCATCACCCGCACCGGGGACGGCGGCCAGAACACGCCTCCGGCCGCCGCACGCGCGCACGTACGCAGGGCGCCCGACCTCACCAGGCGGCCGGCCGCCCCGCCGCACGCGCGCACGTACGCAGGGCGCCCGACCTCACCAGGCGGCCGGCCGCTCAACCGATCGCGACCTCCGCGTACATCCGGGCGATCACGTCCTCGATGGCCGGCTCGCGGACCGACAGGTCCACCAGGGGGTAGCGCTCCGCGACCGCCGCCACGATCGGCGCGGCGCTCTGCTGCGCCGGGAAGGACAGCCACTGGCGCGGGCCCTCCACCTTGACCACCCGGGCACCGGCGACCTCGATCGGGGGGCCGGTCTCGGCGAGGTCCACCACCAGGGTCCGCTCGCTGCGTCCGGTGGTGTGCAGGCCGTCCAGCCCGCCGTCGTACACCACCCGGCCGTGGTCGATCACCATCACCCGGCCGCAGAGCTGCTCGATGTCGGTCAGGTCGTGCGTGGTGAGCAGCACGGTGGTGCCCCGGTCCCGGTTGACCTCGCGCAGGAACTCGCGGACCTTCCCCTTGCTGATCACGTCCAGGCCGATGGTCGGCTCGTCCAGGTAGAGCACCTGCGGGTCGTGCAGCAGGGCTGCCGCGAGGTCGCCGCGCATCCGCTGGCCGAGCGAGAGCTGGCGGACCGGCGTGTCCAGCAGGCTTGCCAGGTCGAGCAGTTCGACGCAGCGGTCGAGGTTCTCGCGGTACCGGGCGTCGGGGATCCGGTAGATCCGGCGGGCGAGTTCGAAGGAGTCGCGCAGCGGGAGGTCCCACCAGAGGGTGGTGCGCTGGCCGAAGACGACGCCGATCCGGCGGGCCAGCGCGACGCGTTCGCGGGCCGGGTCGACCCCGGCCACCCGCAGCCGTCCGGAGCTGGGGACGAGGATGCCGGTGAGCATCTTGATGGTGGTGGACTTGCCGGCGCCGTTGGGCCCGATGTAGCCGACGCACTCACCGGCCTCGATGGTGAAGCTGAGGCCGTCCACCGCCCGCACTTCGCGCTTGGTCCGGCTGAACCGGCCGGTGCGGGCCCGTACGGTGAAGTTGCGTCGGACGTCCTGGAGTTCGATCAGAGCCATGGGTGTTCCTCACGCGGATCGGGGGGGGTTCATCAGCGGGTTCATCAGCAGCTTCCTCGGGAGCCTCTGGGGCCTCGGGGGCGCCGGCGGGTTCAGCTGCCGGTGCCGCGGTAGGCGCGCAGTCCGGCCCGCCAGGCGAACCCGGCGGCGGCCACGCAGAGGGCGGCGGCGACCGGGGATGCGTACTGGAAGGCGGTGGGCAGGCCGAGCGGGTCGGGCCGGTCGAGGATGTGCAGGGCGGGCAGCCAGTTGACGAAGGCCAGCGGGACGCCGAAGACCACCCCGGCCACCAGTTCCTTGGCGAAGATGGTCGGCGGGTAGTGCAGCAGGGTCGCGCCGCCGTAGGTGAAGGAGTTCTGGATCTCCTTGGACTCGCCCCACCAGAACTGGACGGTGGCGCCGCCGACGTAGATCGCGCCGAAGATGACGCTGCCGCACACCAGCAGGACGGGCACCAGCAGCATCCGGTCCCAGGTCCAGTGCACGTCCAGGGCGGGCAGCGACCAGGCGAGCACCGCCGCGGCCTGGAGCGGGCGGCCGAGCCGGCGCAGCGTGAAGCGTTCGGCGCACAGTTGGGAGAGCGCGGGCGCGGGCCGGATCAGCATGGTGTCCAGCGAGCCGCTGACGATCCGCGCGCCGAGGCCGTCGGCGGAGCCGACCAGCAGGTTGGCGACGCCGAGGGAGAAGGTCGCGGTGGCGTACAGGAAGGCGATCTCCGGCAGGTTCCAGCCGCCGAGCCGGTCGGTGTGCCGGAACATGATCACCAGCACCACGAAGTCGAGGGAGTGGGTGACCAGGCTCGCCAGCAGGTTCAGCGCGAAGGAGGCCCGGTAGGCCATCATCGAGCGCATCCACATCCGGGCGCAGAGCCACCAGGAGCGCACCGCCCAGGCCGTGCGCGCGGCGAGGGGCTCACGGCGGGGCCCCAGGAGCTGCTCAGCCACCCTGCACCACCACCCGGCGGGTCGCCAGCCACTGCGCGCCCCGGCCGGCGGCCAGCAGGGCGGCCGCCCAGCCGAGTTGGAAGCCGAGCGCCCCGGGCAGCGCGCCGCCGCTCGCGCGCTCCAGGAAGACGTCCGTCGGCACCTTGATCAGCGCCGCCCAGGGCAGTACCCGGCCGAGGTCCCCGAGCAGGCCGGGGAACAGTGCGATCGGCAGCAGCATCCCGGAGAAGAACATCGAGACGACCAGCATCACCGAGCGCACGCCCTCCGAGTCGTGCAGCCAGAAGCCGGTGATCGAGACCAGGAAGCGCAGCCCGAAGCTGACCACCACCGCGAGCAGCACCGAGAGCAGGAAGAACACCCAGGTCAGCGGATGGTGGGGCAGCCGGGTGCGGAACACCAGCGCGCCCACCAGCATCGGCACGGTGCCGCGGGCCAGCAGGTGGAAGGCGGCCCGGCCGAGGTCGGTGGCCAGCCACCAGCCCTGGAAGTCGACCGGTCGGTAGAGGTCGACGGCGATGTCCCCGCTGCGGAAGCGGTCCTGGACGTCGTCCTGGAAGCCGCCGCCCCACACGGCGACGGTGACCAGCAGGCCCTGGCTGACCCAGATGTAGGTGACGGCCTGGCTCTGGTCGTAGCCGCCGAGGTGGGGGCGGGCCTGCCAGAGGGCGAGGAAGGAGGAGGCGAGGATGACGCCGAAGACGGTGTTGGTGAAGGCGCCGGCCAGGGTGGCGGCGCGGTAGGTGGAGTAGCGGCGGAAGGCGCCACGGGCGACGGCCGCGTACAGCCGGAGGGAGGCGGCCGGGGCCGCCGGGGGATCGGGAGGCCTCGTCTCGGCCGGAGCAGCATTCAGCATATTGTCTCCTTATCGACAAATACGGGCAGAGGGCTGCCCGCACCAGGAGTCCGCGCACGCCCCAGCGGCTCCGACCGGCCGTACCCGGGGGTGCCGGGCCAGGCGGGCGGAGCTGCCGAAGTGGGTGCGCTATGTAGATCGCACCTTGCACCGTACCGCCGCCCCTCCCGCCCTGCACCCGGTTTTCCGGCACCCGCCCGGGACGCACGCACGGGGCCGCCGGGGACGCGCGCACGCGGCCGCCCGGGACGCACCCGCACGGTCGCCAAGAAGCACACGACCGCGCACGTCAGCCCGCCGCCCGCCCCTGATCCGACGTCAAATAGCACATAATCGCGCCATGACCTTGAGCACCCGACGCCAGGCCAAACGGGCCGCCCGCCGCGATGCCCGCCGCGCCCTCCCGCTCTGGCGCCGGCTCCTGCCCACCTGGCGGGTCACCCTCGGCACCCTCACCGCCCTGCTCCTGCTCGCCGTCGGCGGCTTCGCCGTGCTCTACGTCATCGTCCCGGTGCCCGACCCCAACGCCCACGCCGTCGCCCAGAACAACATCTACCTCTACGCCGACGGCACCACCGAGATCGCCCGCACCGGCGCCGTCAACCGCACCGACGTCACCATCGACCAGATCCCGCTGCAGACCCAGCAGGCCGTCGTCTCCGCCGAGGACCGCAGCTTCTACCAGAACCGCGGCATCGACCTGAAGGGCATGCTCCGGGCCGGCTGGAACACCCTGCTCGGCAAGGGCATGCAGGGCGGCTCCACCATCACCCAGCAGTACGTCAAGAACTACTACCTGACCCAGGACCGGACCATCGAGCGGAAGGGCCGCGAACTCCTCATCGCCCTCAAGGTCGACCAGCAGCGCGACAAGAAGGACATCCTCGCCGGATACCTCAACAGCAGCTACTTCGGCCGCGGCGCCTACGGCATCCAGAGCGCCGCCCACGCCTACTACGGCGTCGACGCCTCCGCGCTCACCCTCACCCAGGGCGCCTACCTCGCCTCACTGCTCCAGGCCCCCAGCCTCTACGACGTCAAGACGGCCACCCCCGCCAACCGCGAGAAGGCCGTCGCCCGCTGGAACTACACCCTCGACGGCATGGTCCAACTCGGCTTCCTCACCACCGCCGACCGCACCGCCGCGACCTTCCCCGACCCGATCGACCCCCAGCCCGCCACCGGCCTCTCCGGCCAGGCCGGCTACCTGGTCGGCGTCGCCGACGACTACCTGATCTCCTCCGGCACCATCGACGCCGCCACCCTCAAGGCCGGCGGCTGGCGGATCACCACCACCTTCGACAAGCCCAGGCAGGACGCCTTCGTCAAGGCGGTCCAGGACGAACTCACCGGCGACCTCGACCCCCGGGCCCGCCCCACCACCGACACCGACGTCCGGGTCGCCGGCGCCTCCGTCGAACCCGCCACCGGCCGCGTCGTCGCCGTCTACGGCGGCCCCGACTACGCCAAGCAGCCCTACAACGACGCGCTGCGCCAGGACAACCAGATCGGCTCCACCTTCAAACCGGTCGACCTCACGGCCGGCCTGATCGCCCGGCACACCCTCGACGGCCGCCCGATCACCACCGAGTCCCGCTACGACGGCACCAGCGAACGCCCCGTCACCGGCGGCCCCACCCCGTACGCGCCGCCCAACGAGGACGGCACCGACTACGGCGACATCACCCTGCGCTACGCCATGGTGAAGTCCGTCAACTCCGTCTACGCCCAGGAAGGCGTGGACGCCGGACTCGACCGCGTCCGGGAGACCGCCGTCAAACTCGGCATCCCCGACAGCGTCCGCGGCATGGACCCGGCCAACACCTCGATGACCCTGGGCACCGCCACCCCCAGCGCCCTCGACCTCGCCGGCGCCTACGCCACCCTCGCCGACCACGGCCAGGCCCACACCCCGTGGTCCGTCAGCAAACTCGAACGCGTCAACCCCGGCGGCGCCATCGACGTCCCCGCGATGCCCGGCCACAACCCCACCGACGCCGTGGACCGCAGCATCGCCGACTCCGTCACCGACGTGCTGCGCGACGTCGTCAGCCCCCGCGGCACCGGCGCCGCCGCCCTCGACCTCGGCCGCCCCGCCGCCGGCAAGACCGGCACCACCGACTCCAACCTCTCCGCCTGGTTCGCCGGCTACACCCCCGAACTCGCCACCACCGTCGGCCTGTTCCGGGAACACCCGAAGACCCATGCCAAGGAGCCGCTGGCCGGCACCGCCGGACTCACCCGGATCAACGGGGGCACCTTCCCCACCAAGATCTGGACCGCCTACATGACCGCCGCCCTCGACGGCACCCCCACCCGGCCGTTCGACCTGGAAACCGGCCACCCCGACCCCGGCACCACCACCTGGCCCACCCCCACCGGCACGACGACCCCCACCGCCGGCACCACCCCCACCACCGGCAGCCGGCCCACCGAACCGCCCGCCACCACCAGCGAAGCCCCCACCCACGAACCCAGCGCACCCCCCGCCACCCGCGAACCCGCCCCCGGCCCGACCGCGCCCAGCCCGCAAGCCCCCCAGCCCACATCCAGCCAGGACCAGCCCAGCCCCACCGCCCGGCCCACCCAGACCCGGCCCCCCAAACCCACCGACCCGCCCATCGCCACCCCCACCGGCGGCCCCGCCACCCGCCCGGCGGCGACGCCCACACCGTAGGGGCCGGCTTCGGCCACGCGGCGGGCGGCAGCTCACGTGGCCGGGGACACCGCTCGCGCCGGGGACTACCGCACGGCCACCAACTCCCGCTCCAGCGGCGTCCGGAACCGCGGCGTCACCCGCACCTCCCCCAGCCAGCCCGCCAGCCGCTCCGCCTCCGCCCCCACGGCCGCACCCGCCGCCGCCCCGACGTCCCGGAACAGCCGCCACACCACCTCGCCGTCGGCCCGCTGCGCCCAGCCGCCCACCACCTCGCCGCACCACCACACCGTCGGCCCGGCGTTGCCCGCCCGGTCGAACAGCGCCGGCACGTCCTCCGGCCGCAGGTACCAGTCCCGCCCCCGCCAGCCCATCACCGCCGGGTCCAGCGCGGGCAGCAGCGCCGCCCACGGCTCGGGCTCCGCCACCGGCTCGTCGTCCCCCGGCAGCACCAGCCCGGCCACACCCCCCGCCAGCTCCACCGCCTGCGCGCCCACGTCCCCCAGCGCCTTGCGGACGTCCCCCAACGTCCAACCCGTCCACCACTTCACGTCCTCGACCGTCGCCGGCCCGTACGCGGCCAGCCAGCGCCGCACCACCTCCGCCTTCGCCTCCCGCACCGGCACCTCCGGCCACTGCGGCACCAGCGCCCACGGGTAGCTGCTGCTCAGCCACGAGCCGCGCGGACGGCAGCGGCGCACGTGCCCGTCCGAGGCCAGCAGCCGTAGCAGCCGACTGCCCACGCTCTGCCGCGCCTCGTACGGCTTGCCCGCCGACATCAGCATCGTCTCGCGCAACTGCGGCACATCGTCCGCGAGTTCACCGGTCGTCGCCTCGCCGCGCAGCGCCAGCGCGGCCAACACCTCGCGCTCGGTCACGGCCAGCCGGGCCTCGCTCCACCCTTCGGCGTGGTCCCGCAGGTGCTTCAGCAGCGTCGCCCGCTCCTTGGCCGCGATCGCCCGGGCCGCCGCCGCACTCACGTACGGGGCGAAGCCCTCCGTCACCGCGAAGATCGTCCGCCGCATCGACAGCAGCTTCACCAGCGACACGTCCCCGTACAGCGCCCGGTCCACCTCCGCCGCCGAGGGCTCCGCCAACCGCGCGCACGCCGACAGGTACACCGTGGCCGCGTCCGTCGCGTGCAGCCCGACCACCGCGTCGGCCACGTCCTCCACGCACGCCGCCCGCGCCGACGGCGCCAACAACTGCCGCCGGCCCAACCGGGCCCGCCGCTCCCCGTCACCGATCACCGGCACACCCCTCGTCATGCCCGGACCATAGCGCCCGCCACCGACAACTCCGGCCCGACGCCCGCACCCTCGGCGCGCTCGGCGCCCTCGGCGGCCCCGGCGGCCTCCGCGCCCTCCGCGGCCAGTTCGGCCGCGAGCTCCGCGAACTCCGCGAGCAGCGGCGAGGTCCGCCCGGCCGCCCACGCCAGACAGACCCGGTTCGGCGCGATGTCGGAGATCCGGACGTGCACCACGTCCGAACGGGTGTAGAAGGCGGCCACCGACAGCGGCAGCACCACCATGCCCTCGTGCGCCGCCACGTACTCCAGCTTCTCCTCGACGGTGTCCGCGCTCGGCCGCGCCCGCTCCGGCCGCCGCCCGGCCGGCACCGGCAGGTCCCGCCACTCGGGCACCGCGTCCGGATCCTGCAGCAGCCGCTCCCCGCCCAACTCGGCCATCGTCACGGACGGTTCACCCGCCAGGCGGTGCCCCGCCGGCAACGCCACCACCCGCGGCTCGGCGAACAACGGGCGCAACGCCAGACCCCGCTGGTCGACCGGCAACCGCACGAACGACACGTCCACCCGGCCGTCCAGCACCACCTGGGCCTGGTCCCGCCAGGACGTCCGGACCACCTCCACCGCCAGGCCCTGGTGCCGCCCGCACATCGCCCGCGCCACGGCGGTCACCGTGATCCCCGGCATGAACCCCACCACGAACCGCGCCCGGTCGTCCGCCGACCGCCCCACCCGGCGCCGCAGCGCCTCCGCCGCCGCCAGCAGCTGCGGCGCGTCCTCCATCAACTGACGCCCGGCACACGTCAGTTCGGTGGACCGCCGGTCACGCCGGAACAGCTGCGCACCGAACTCCGCCTCCAACGCCCGGATCTGCCGCGACAGCACCGGCTGCGCGATGTGCAACTCGGCGGCCGCCCGCCCGAAATGCAGCTGCCGCGCCACCGCCACGAAGTACCGCAGCTTCCGCAGATCGACGTCCATCGCCCGCCTCCTCCGGCTCCCCACCTCGACTGATACCCCGAGGGTATGACAGCGGACGGAACAAGTCTTGGACGGCACCCGCCCGCGCGACCCAGGATCGAGACACCTCCCCGAACCGCACACGAACCGCGCTCCGCAGCCCGCAGCCCGCAGCCCGCAGCCCGCAGCCCGAAAGGCACCACCATGCCCCTCACCGACCAGCGCGTCATCGTCCTCGGCGGCACCTCCGGCATCGGACTCGCCACCGCCGACCTCGCCGCCCGACGCGGCGCCCGGGTCGTCGTCGCCTCCAGCCGGGCCGACAACGCCGAACGCGCCCTCGCCACCCTGCCCGCCGGCGCCACCGCCGAAGTCGCCGACCTCACCGACAGCGACCAGGTCGCCGCCCTCTTCGACCGCGTCGGCCCCATCGACCACCTGGTCTTCACCGCCGGCGAACCACTCGCCCTCATGCCACTGGACGAGCTGGACCTCGACGCCGCCCGCCGGTTCTTCACCCTGCGCTACTTCGGCGCCCTCGACGCCGTCCGAGCCGCCGCACCCCGGCTCCGCCCCGGCGGCTCCGTCACCCTCACCTCCGGCACCGCCGGCCTGCGCCCCGGACCGGGCTGGAGCGTCGCCGCGAGCATCTGCGGAGCGACCGAGTCCCTGGTCCGGGCCCTCGCCGTGGAACTCGCGCCGATCCGGGTCAACGCCGTCCGAGCCGGCATGCTCCGCACCCCGCTCTGGTCCGGCCTGCCCGACACCGACCGCGAACAGCTCTACACCCAGGCCGCCGCCGGCCTCCCCCTCGGCCGGATCGGCGACCCCGAGGACGCCGCCCAGGCCTACGCCTACCTGATGGAACAGCGCTACGCCACCGGCACGATCGTCACCGTGGACGGCGGCACCCTACTGGCCTGACCACCCCCACCCAGGAAGCGCTCAGAGGTACAGCCCGGTCGAGCCCTCCGTGTCCCCGAACCGGGTCGCGGCCACCGCGTGCAGGTCGCGCTCCCGCAGCAGCACGTAGGTGGCGCCGCGCACCTCGACCTCCAGCTTGTCCTCCGGGTCGTACAGCACCCGGTCGCCGGGCTCCACCGAGCGCACGCTCTGGCCCACCGCGACCGCCTCGGCCCAGGTGCACCTCTTGCTCAGCTCCGCGGTCGCCGGGATGAGGATGCCGCCGGTCGAGCGGCGCTCGCCCTCGGCGCCCTCGATGCGCACCAGGACGCGGTCGTGCAGCATGCGGATCGGCAGTTTCTCGCCCAGCCGGTCGTGGCGGGTGAGATCGTGCGGGTGGTCGGAGTGGGTCTCGTCGTTCGTACTCACGGTCCCGAAGGTACCGCCCCCGGGCGCGGAACGTGACGCGGGCCCGGCATGCGGAAGGCCGGGCGCGCACCGCGCCCGGCCCCACCCGTCGTGCGGATCAGTCCTTGCGGCGCTTGCGGGAGGAGGCGACCAGCAGCACCAGGCCCACGCCGACCAGCGCGGCCGGGACGATCCGCTCCTTGCGCGGCTGCCCCTTCTCGTCCACGAACTGCGCCTTGACCTTGTCCACCATGCCGCTGGCGGCCACGTACGCCCGGCCGGCCTTCTCCTCGACGGCGGCCGCCGCCCTGGCCTTGACCTGGGCGGAGATCGTGCTCGGGTGAACGCGGACGGCCAGCTCGTCCAGGGTCGCCGCCAGCCGGCCACGCGCGCTCTCGATGTCCGCCTCGATCTGGGCGGTCGTCCGCGCCGACTTGTCCTGCGTGCTCGCCTCGCCCACTCGGGCCACCCCATTCACTTGCCGATGTCGATCTGTGCGATCCGTTGCCATCCGTGCGACTGACCCAGTGTGTCAGCTGCCGTGCAGGGCCGCGCGGCCCCACCCACCATCGGAGGTAAGTTTGCCGTGGTACGACCGCCCGTCACAGCAGCACGCACCAGGAGAGTCCACCCATGACTGAGCGTCTCCAGCCCGGCGACACCGCACCCGCCTTCAGCCTGTCCGACGCCGACGGCAACCAGGTCTCCCTCGCCGACCACGCGGGCCGCAAGGTCATCGTCTACTTCTACCCCAAGGCGCTCACGCCGGGATGCACCAAGCAGGCCTGCGACTTCACCGACAACCTGGAGGTGTTCGCGGGCGCCGGGTACGACGTCATCGGCATCTCGCCCGACCAGCCGGAGAAGCTCGGGAAGTTCCGCGAGACCGAGAACCTCAAGGTCACCCTGCTGTCCGACCCGGACAACAAGGTCCTGGAGGCGTACGGCGCCTACGGCGAGAAGCTGAACTACGGCCGCACCTACGTCGGCGTGATCCGCTCCACGGTGATCGTCGACGAGCAGGGCAAGGTCGAGCAGGCGCTGTACAACGTCAAGGCCACCGGCCACGTCGCCAAGCTGCTGCGCGACCTCAAGATCGACGCCTGAGCCCTGCCGACCGGCGACGGAGCGGTGGCGGCACACCCCCCCGACCGGGTGCACCGTCACCGCGTCTCCCACCTCAGCGGGCCGCCGTCACGTCAGCAGGCCCCGAGGTCGTTCCAGACTCCCCACGCGCCGCCGGCCGTGGGGTCGTCGCCCTTGGTCCACCACTTGTTCTGGTAGTAGTGGCCCTTCCACGCGACCTTGGTGGGGGTCGCGTAGGTGGTGCCCGCGTCCCAGCTCGGCGCACCCGCGCAACCGGCCGGCGGGGTCGTGGGCGGAGTGGTCGGCGGCGTCGTGGGCGGCGTCGTGCCGCCGTCCACCGCGCCGCGGGTCAGGTCGCCCTTGATCCCGTACAGCGTGCCGCCCACGTTGACCGTCCAGTTCGACGGCGTGCTCACCGGCAGGTAGTAGACGAAGTCCATGTCGACTGAGGCCCCCGGCGCCAGCGACTGCCAGCCCGGCAGCTTCACCGACACCCGGTTGTAGGTGCCCTTCAGCCCGCCCACGTTGCCCGGGCCCGGGTTGTCCTGCCTGATGACCTGCAGGCCGAAGCCGGACTGGTCCTTGGCGTTGCCCGGGGCCGAGTTGCCGTAGTCGCAACACATTCGTAGATGTAACACGGACTTTCAGCGCACCTGCCTCCGCACATGGGTCGGGCCCTCCCCGCACGGGAAGGGCCCGACAGGTGCAGCCAGTGATCAGGCTGCGAGCAGTTCGCGCGCCCGGTCGTTGAAGTCGGCCACAAGGGCGTGGCGGCCGAACGGCACCATCTGACGCTGAAGGTTCTGAACCGCCTCGACGGCACGGGACGACTTGACCTGACCCGTGAGCGTGAGCGTCCGCAGGCCGGCCGCGTGGGCTGCCTCCAGGTCCCGGCGCTGGAGGTGGGAAACAGCAAGAGCCGCTTGCGACATGGCGCCGCGCCTGGCGCGCTTCTGGGCTCGGGCGTGGTCGATGGACAGGCGGGCGTACCGTTCGGACTCGGCGGCGTCGCCGATGTCCTGGAACGTCTGGGCGTGCTCGCCGTTCAGGTAGGCGGGATCGATGAACCGGGCCCACTCGGCTTCGTTGTCGAGCTGGACGTTGCCGTACGCCTGCTCCGACGCTGCGACCGCCTGAGCGGCTGCGCGCTTCTCGCGCAGCCTGGCCAGCGCGCGGCCTTCGAGTGCCCAGAGGTCGGCCAGGCAGGCATGGGACTCCGGGCTCCTGGACAGCCCTGCCCGCCCGGCCTGGGCAAGCCTGCGTCCCTCGTCGGGGTGGCCGAGTAGCGTCGCCTGGTCGGCCATGCCTGCGAGCACGTGGGCCCCGAGCGCCGCGTTCCCGGACTCCACGGCGAGGCGGAGGGACTGGATCAGGTAGCGCTGTGCCGGTCCGTGCTCGCCGTTGTCGTACGCCATCCATCCGAGCAGGTAGGTCTGCTCCGCGGCTGCCTCGCACAGCGCGCGGCGGACATCTTCGGTGTGGGTCTGCCGTAGCAGCGGGAACACGTGCTCGTTCATGTACGCGGCGAGGGCCAGACGGCCCGATCCGCCGCCCTGGAAGATGTCCATCTGCTGGAACGCGCCGAACATGTTCTTGACGGCGGTCACGTCTTCCAGCTGGACCCGCCGGCCGGGCTTCGGGGCCTGGTCAAAGGTCTGGAGCAGCCAGTCACGAGACGGCCCGACTGCTGCGGCAACAGCGAATGTCGATCCGGTCAGGAACTTCCGTCGATCCACGTCGGCCCTCCCAAGGTCTGCAACAGCCTCCACCGTAGCGGGGTAGGACTGGTTGTAGACAAGGGCCCGGTCCGCAACGGATGACGTCTCAAGCCCGAGGTCGTAGGCGGTGACCCGGTAGCCGAAGTGTGCCGAGAACACGTCCGACAGGATGTCCGGCACCGGCCAGCGCGGGGACTGGCCGTCGAGCCAGCGCTTGACGCTGGACGGGTCCGACTTGATGTGCGGGTGCCCGCCTTCGGCTGCCTTCGCCCTGACGCGCCGGGCGAGTTCGCCGAGAGACCAGCCGGTTCGTCGCAACCAGCCGGCGAGTTGAACGTTCGGAGTCTTCAAGATCGTTCCCCTGTCGGTGGCCTGACGACCATTCACAATGGTTCAACACCCCTTACGAGAGTACTCCGACCCGGCCTGACGGTGTTGTCTGAAATGGAAGGTTGGCACGGCTGCTTCGTGGCCGACTGAGTTCGGCGCGGGTTGGGGCGGATGTGGTGAACAGATCAGGTACATCGGCAGGGGCTTCGGCATCTCCGCCCGCCTCGTGGGCGTTCTTCTGGCTCCCGCGCCATCGGTCGTCGGTCGGCGCGGCGCGCTCGCTGCTGCGGAACTTCCTCCGGGGCGTCCCGGGCGGGGCCGATCTCGCGGAGCCCGGTGAGCTCGTGCTCTCCGAGTTGGTGACGAACTCGGTGGTGCACGCGCGGGTGCCAAAGGGGCGGCGGATCGCGGTGCGGCTCGACGTCGTGTGTGGGCACCTGCGCATCGAGGTGCACGACGCGAGCAGCGTGAGGCCCGTGATCCGGCGGTCCGCCGGGCTGCATGACGTGTCGGGCCGGGGGCTGTGCCTGGTGGAGGCCTTGTCCGTGGAGTGGGGTTGTCTGCCCCGGCCGGAAGGTATCGGGAAGATCACTTGGGCTCTGGTGGGCCCGGAAGGCGGTGTGCGGTGAGAGCGAGGCGGGCGTCCGGGACGGCGGGAACGCGGTGCTTCTACTGCGGTGCGGGGCTGCGGCAGGCGGTGACCCGGTTCATCGTGGTCAACGGGCAGGTGGTGGGCGTCCACACGCGGCACCCGCGCCGTGCGGGGGAGGTGTCGGCGAAGTGATGACGCTTCGAGAGTACGGGGAGTCGGCGGCGGGCCTGGTCCTGGCCGGCGGAGGTGGGGCCTCGGCGGGAGCCGCACCGTACCCGTTCCCGGTGGTGGTGGAGGTCCGCGGAGTCACCGGGCCTGCGCAGTTCTCCAAGCTGGCGGACGCCTTGGCCGCGCTCCTGGGCTCGCTGCGGGCGCTGCCGCTCAGTTCGGAGCAGCTGGATTACTTCGAGGAGCTGATCGGGCCGTCGGCGGTGCAGACGATCGGACATCGCCTGGCGATGTACGGGGAGGTGCGATCGCTGGCCTTCCTGGGCCTGACGCCGCACGTGGTCAGGGTGTACCCGGCTGACCCCGGGGAGCCCTCGTGATCCGGCACCTGCGGGCCTGGTGGGACCGAGCCTCTACCTGGTGGCTGCTGGACGGCCAGTTCTCCTGGCCGGTGCGGGCTGTCTCGCCGAGTCGGCGGGCCGCGCACCGTGACGCAGTGGCGTGGTACGCCGAGCCGGGATTTACCGAAGAGCAGCGGTTGCTGCTCATGCGGCAGATCTGGCGGGAGATGGCCGACATTGATGACCCGCTGCTCGACTTGACCGAGGCGGAGCTGTTCCGGCGGATCTTCGGCTGCGAGGAGGCGACTCGGGACTGCACTTGACCTGATCAGGGACAACTGAAGACGTGCCGGACCACCCCGTGACCTTGGCGGGAACGTGGGGTGGTCCGGTGGGTCGGAACCCGATGCCGATGGTATCGGGCTCATCGGCATGTCTGTGCACGGATGGCCGGTTCGGTTGCTGATCAGGGGAGTTGATGGGCTGTTGGACGGGGACGACGACTTCAGTGCGGAGTTGACGGCGGGCCTCGACCCGGATACATGGGTGTGGCTGCCGGGGGTGGACTACGCGGCCGGGTGGCGGGTGGCGCGCCAGACGGCGGACGAGCTGAACGCGCTGCTGGCGGCGGGCGGTGTGGAACGCTCTCAGCTGCGGGCGATCGCCGACACCGACGCCATGGGCGGGCCGGTGGTGCGACTGGAGGGCATGGCGCAAGGGTGGCTGCGGCTGGAGGAGTTACTGTGCCTGGCTGCGTTCGTGCGCCGTGAGTCGGCCTGAGCAGTCCGCGGTTGGCGGGGGACGGGTGCGCGTGGCCGGTTGGGGGAGGCTTTGGGCGGTGTCCTTGCCGGGTTGGGGTCGGGCATGGTCGGGGGGCCGTAAGCTGCTGCGAACTCGGTCAGGGCTTTTGGGCCTGACCGCAATTGGGCCGAGTGGCCCCCCGTCCTTGCCCGACGCGGGCCCCGGCCCGGCAAGGTGCGTAAAGCCTCCCTCGGCCGGCCACCCCAGCCACCGGTGTCAGCGAACGGGCCTGAGCGCCTTCACGTGTGCGGGCTGTGCCTCGGTGGGCGGGCCAGCCGCCCGGCCCGGAACGGCCGCAAGGCCGCATGCCCGGCCGGGGCGGCTGGGGCCGCCCGGCGGCGCGGATGCGCCGCCGCTTGAGTAAGTGAAGGAGAGTTGCGACAGCCCCCACGCCCTGACTCCTTGGGCGCGGAAGATGCCAGTGCGGGTGGCGGCCAGTAACCGTCACCACCAACGTCAAGAGTCCGGCTGGGTGAGGGCAAGATCGGGAGCAAGGATGCCCGATCCGTACCTCTCGGTGTCGTTGTGCGGCGGCCGCGCCGTGTTTCGCAGCTGGGCGATCACGCGCTGGGCGTCCCAGTCCGGGTGTGCGGAGCGGAGCAGTGCAACGGCGGCGGAGGTGTACGCGGTGGCCGCGCTGGTGCCGCCGTCTCCGATGCAGACCGCAAAGGCCGTGGTGGACTTGGTGCATCCTCGGCTGTAGAGCGGCATGTGCGCGCCTGGCGCGGAGATGCCGAGGCCGGGGCCCCAGGTAGATGAAGGCGACAGTTGACTGTCGGGTCCGGTGGCGCTGACGGCCAGCACGCCCGGGTAAGCGGCCGGGTAGCTGATGGGGTCGCTGTGGGCGCCCGAGTTGCCGGCAGCTGCGACGACGACGACGTCTTTGCTCAGGGCGTACCGCACTGCTTCCTGCCACGGGTCGAGTGGACCGGGGAGGCCGAACGAGAGGTTAAGAACCTTCGCACCGTGGTCAGCGGCGTATCGGATCGCTTCGGCGTCGCCCTGAGCGCTGACCTTGGGGCTCGGGGTGACGGCCTTGAGGGGCATGAGGGTCGCGCGGGGTGCGAGGCCCGGCAGGCCTCGGGCGCCATTGATCAGTGCGGCCATCATGGTCCCGTGTGACAGCAGCTGGTCGTCGTCGGTCTGGGGGGTTCCCGAATCAGTGAAGTCCACGGCCGGCAGGCGCGGTCCGGTCAACGCGGCGTCGGCCTGCACCCCGCTGTCGACCAGAGCGACGATCACTCCCGCTCCTGTGGAGTTCTTCCAGGCGGCGGTGGCGTTCATGGCTCGCAACGGCCAGGGGAGCTGGGTGGTGTCCGGTGACGCGGGAGAGGAAGCGGGGCATAGCGCGGCCACAAGGGCTGCCAGCGCAAGGACGCGGGTCGTCCCTCGTGTCACGTTCGAGCGCCTTCTAGGAGTAATACTTGTGCAGGTCGTCGGAAACCAACCCGGTTCCATGGTGGATCGCACCGCTGGAATAGGTTCTACGCATTTGGGCGGCCTGACCAGCGCGCTGCTGTTCGATCAGCACCCCGGCACCATCAGAATGGGAGCTGCGCAACCTGTCCCGGCGGGCCAGGAAAACGACAGCTGCAATGACTGCGGCCACAAGCCCAGCCAATAGCGCAATGACGGTGCCCAAGTCTTATCGCCTCCTTGATCGATAAACGTAATCCAACAGCGGGGTAATTGAGCGAGACGGAGTGCGTCTGAGTGAAGTCGTCATTTATCGGGCGAACCCGGGGGAAGGGCCCAGCGAAGAAGCCGGGCCCTTCCCCCGGCTGGGACATCAGCCTCGGCCGCCCAGGCCGCCCGCGAACGTCACCGCACACGTACGGACCTTGTAGGCGAAGTAGTCATCACCCCGGTAGCCCGAGTTCCACCACGACATGACCCCTTCGCAGGCCTCGCGGGTGGGCTGGAAGTAGGTGGTGCAACCGGCCGGACCGTCGTAGTCGCAATGCCCCTCGGTGACCGTCTGCGCCGCACTGGCGCTCGTCGCGCCCCCCAGCGCGGCCGCTGCCGAAATAACCGCAGCCGCTACCACTCGACGTACACGCATTTTCTTTCCCCTCCGTAATGTTCCTTGTTCGGGAACATTCAAGAGTCTCGCACGAAGCGTCATCCGACGGCCACAACTTGAGCAAATGTTGAGCTTTTGATATCTTGACCCCCAGGCACCCTGCGGGCAGGCTCAGGCGCCAACCGGAACCGACTAGTCCAAAATCCTGAAATCCATCAGCTTGTCCAACAACGAGATCGCCACCGAGGTCGGCCTCAGTAGCTTGCCTTTGCCTGACGGGCGCCGCGCTTGGGCCTGGTGGCCCCGATGTCGTAGGTCACGGCGGTGGTCTCGGCGCCGATCCGGGTCTCTTCGAGGATCAGGGGCATACCTGAGGGCCGGTCGTAGGTGACGCGGTGGACGACCAGCAGGACGGCGGCCTCGGACAGGCGCAGCGCTTCCCGCTCGTCGGGCTGGGGGATCCGCGCGCTGACCCGCTCCCGCCAAGCCACATCGTGCCCGGCGGCGGCCAGCGTCGCGTAGGCCTTGACCGGTGTCACGCCGGGCTCCGTTGCCAACAGGGTGCCCGCGATGCGCTCCATCGGGAGTAGCAGGCGGTGCAGGGCGCGGCCGTCGCCGGACGGGTCGGTAATCAGGCGGTCGCATGCAAACATCGCTTCGCCCTCGTCCAGATCCAGCAGTGGCGCGGTGATGAAGTCCGTGCGGGCGCGGTAGACGGTCGGCTCCTCGCCGTGGCCGAACCACGCGTCGGCGGGCGTCTCGTACTGGCCGCCCCGGAGGGTGACGGTGCGCTCCATGGTGCCGGTGGGGCCGTGGACGGCGGGGCGGACGAAGGTCCCACGCCCCTGCTTCACGTCCAGCTGGCCTTCACTGCGCAGGGCCGCGACCGCGAGCCTGACGGTTGGTCGGGAGACGCCGTACGTCTCGGCGAGCTCGGTTTCCGTGGGCAGTTGGGCGCCGGGGGGCCATTCGCCGGCGGCGATCGCCTGCCGCATCGCCGCCGCCACCTGCTTGTGCAGTGCCTCGTTCCGGATGATCGCCATGGTGTCGAACCCCTTGGTGCGGGCGCCGGGGGAGGCCCGCTTCGCCTGTGTCGTGTGGTTATCGAGTCGTTATCTGTGATCGTTTGCCCAGCTCGGGCGGCATATTCAGGTCTGTCATCAGTCGCTAGCCGTTAAACGTAAGCATGAATGGCTTGCGCTGGGCCGTCAAGACGCGCATCATCGGCGACATCAAAGGTAAGTACGTTTGACGACATACGTCAGGCGGCCTCTGTTGGCCAAGGAGCGTGTACTCATGCAGTCCATTCCCGTGGACGGAACCCGGCTCGGCACGATGACCTGCATCGTCGCCCCCGAAGTGCGGATCGCGAACCGCGAGACCGGAGAGGTGCGCAAGGACCGGGAGGGTCAGACCGTGTACACGGTCGGGGTCGCGGTCCGGCAGGACGGCCGGCGGGCCTCGATCATCGAGATCAGCGTGTCCGGCGAACCGGCTGGCGTCGTGGAGGGCGTGCGGGTGCACGTCACCGACCTGACCGCCTTCTCCTGGGCCATGGGGGACCGGCACGGCCTGTCCTTCCGCGCCGACGCCATCACCCCCGTCCCCGCCCCCGCCGTCACCGCCTCGCGCAAGGGCGGCGACGCCTGATGAGCGGCGCAACCCGCGTGAAGCTGCGCGGCCTGCTGCGCGAACTCGGCGACCTGGCCGAAGAGGTCGACCCGTTCGCCCCGGACGACGAAGGCGCCCAGCTCTTCGACCACATCGCCACCACCGCGACCAAGGCCGCCGGCCAGGCCCGCGACCTGGAGACCGAAGCCCACAACACCGCGATCGAGAACGGGGGCGGGTCGTGACCGTTCTCCAGCTCCTCTGGCTGGCGGTGCTCGCTGTGGTGCTCCTTCTGCTGATCACCGGCCCGGGGCTGCGCCGCAACTACCCCTACGTGTGGTGGTACCTGCTCGGCTACCCGATCACCGCGATCCAGGTCCGGGTGACCTGGCGGCGGCTGACCACCAACCTCGGCCTGGCGGTCGCCAAGCGCCCCGGCCGGGCCCTGCTCGGCGACCTGGTCGTCAGGGGCGATCCCCTCAAGCCGGTCCCGCCCCGCCTGAGGGCGCCGAAGCTGCGGCGCGGCGGCCTGGACGTGCGGGTTCGGCTCCACCCCGGGCAGGTGCCGGACCACTTCCTGTCCGCCGTCGAAGCACTCACCCACGCCTGGCGAGTCCACGCGGTCCGCCTCTCCACCGACGAACGCGGATTCGTCACCCTGTCCGCCCTCGCCTGGGACCCGCTCCGGGGACCCGTCGTCCCCTACCAACTGAAACAGCGCGTGCTGCGAGCGGTGGTCGGCCTGCTGGAGGACGGCCGGGCCTGGGTGATCGACTTCCGACGGGCGCCACACTGGCTGATCGTCGGCGCGACTCGCTCCGGCAAGTCCACCCTGATCGCCGCCTTGGTGAAGGAACTCGCCCCGCAACGCGTCGCCCTGTTCGGCATCGACCTCAAGGGCGGCATGGAACTCTCCTTGTTCGAAGACCGGCTCTCGGCCCTCGCGTCGACGCGGGCGGAAGCGGCCCGGCTGCTCGCGGAACTGGTGGCGGAGACCGAAGCGCGGATGCAGCTGTGCCGCTCGGTCGGGGTCCGCTCGATCTGGGACCTCCCGACCAAGCTCCGCAAGCTGCCCGTCGTGCTGATCGTCGACGAGGTCGCGGAGCTGTACCTGATGGCAACGCGAGAGGACAAGGCGGAGGTCGGGGAGATCTCCACCAACCTCCTGCGCTTGGCGCAGCTCGGCGCGGCCCTCGGCATCCACCTGGTAATCGCCGGACAGCGGGTCGGCTCCGACCTCGGCCCCGGGGTCACGGCCCTGCGGGCGCAGTTGGCCGGCCGCATCTGCCACCGGGTGAGCGACGCGGGCACAGCTGAAATGGCACTCGGCGACCTCAACAAGGACGCCCTTGCCGCAGCCCAGCGCATCACCCTCGCCGAACAGGGCGTCGCCATCACCGCCGACACCGACGGCCAATGGCTCCGCGCCCGATCGATCCACGTCACTCCCGAACAGGCCCGACGCGCCGCGCGGAAGTACGCCCGCCTCGCCCCGGCCTGGCCCGGACTCCACGTGGACGAGCCGACCGAAGGGGTCTACCGCTGATGAGCAACGGCGCCGCCCTCCTCCTGATCGGCTTCCTCGCCCTCACCACCTTCCTCCTGGTCCGCGCCGGCGAACTCAAGGTCTGGCAGGTCCTGTTGATCAGCGTGCTCGCCATCTACCTCGACCGCATCGGCTGGGCCGACCCGATCGTCTACGTCGTCACCTGGGCCGTCCAAGGCCTCACCCACACCACCTGAAAGACGTGATCACCGTGCCAACCCACCCAACCCACACCGGCGGCCGCACCCCCGGCCGCCGGTCCCCCTCCACCCGCCCCCACGCCACCCCCGGCCGCGCCAGCACCTGCCAGGCCCGGCCGGGGCCCGGCGAACCCTGGCCCTGGAGACACCCGCCATGACCGCCAGCACCAACCCGTACAACGACCCCACCGCACGCCGCGCCTACCTCTCCCGGGAGGCGCGGCTGCGCCAACTACCGCCTATCGATCGGGACTTCGTCCGCCTCGGCGAGATGCCGGACTTGAACCGCTGGCTTGACCAGATCCGTGGCACCGGCGGCTGCACCGAACCCGTCTACCTCACCGGGCACACCACCACCCTGGACGGCGAGACCGGAGAGGTCCTGCGGCACTACTCGACCGCCACCGAACCCGGCGGTCGGCTCGCCGTCCGCTGCCGCAACCGCCGTGCCACCCGGTGCCCGTCCTGCTCCCGTGAGCACAGCGGCGACACCTTCCACCTCGTCCGCTCCGGCCTCATCGGCGGCAAAGGCGTCCCCGACACGGTCCGGACGCACCCGCGGCTGTTCGTCACCCTGACCGCCCCTTCCTTCGGGCCGGTCCACCGTGCGGGCGAATCCCACCGGGTCCGGCGCCGACGCTGCGAACACGGCAGGCTGCCCGGCTGCGGCCGGACCCACCCGGACACGGACCCGCTCATCGGACAGCCGCTCTGCGCCGACTGCTACGACTACCCGGGCCACATCCTCTGGAACGCCACGGCCCCGGCCCTGTGGAAGGCCTTCCGGGACAACCTCTACCACCACGTCGCCACCCGGGCGGGCGTCGGCCGGTCACAGGTGCGCACCCTGGTCCGGGTGTCCGCAACCAAGGTCGCCGAATACCAGAAGCGCGGCGCCGTCCACTTCCACGCCGTCATCCGCTTCGACGGCCCCGCCGGACCGACCTCCCCGCCCCCGTCCTGGGCAACAGCGGACCTCCTGATGGAGACGGTCCATTCGGCGGCGGCTGCCGTGGCGCTGCCGTGCCCCGACTCGGCGGCCTACAACGGCGGGCGGCTGCGGTTCGGCACCCAGCTCGACGCCCACCCCATAGCCAACGGGGACGGCGGACGACTCACGGACGACGCCGTAGCCGCCTACGTCGCCAAATACACCAGCAAGAGCGCCGAGACCGCCGGCGCCGTCGACCGCCGCATCACCTCCCTCGCCGACATCCGAGCGCTACGCGTCAACCCGCACGTCCGCGCCCTCATCGCCACCGCCTGGCGCCTCGGCGGCCTGCCCGAACTGGAACACCTGCGCCTGCGCACCTGGGCCCACATGCTCGGCTACCGGGGCCACTGCCTCACCAAGACCCACGCCTACTCCACTACCTACACCCGGCTCCGGGCCGACCGCACCGAACACGCCCGCGCCCTCGCCGGCGCGACGCCCCTGTATTCGGACTGGGCCAACGAGACCTCCACCGAATCCTCCTGGCGCTTCGCCGGGATCGGCCACACTCCCGCCGAAGCACTCATCGCCGCCGGAATCGCCGAAGACCTCGCCACGAACCGGGAGATCGCCCGGGAGCAGCTGTCCATTGAGCGAGGAAGGTTGGGCCGTGGCAACCTCAGCTGACGAAGAGGCTGACTGGGCCTGGGCACGTGAACAGGCGCGCCGTGCGCCGCGCTGGTCTGACGCCGACTGGGAGGCCGTCAACGCGCTTCTCGGCAAACGTGTAGTCACGCCTGCTGCCCGCCACCGTGAGAATGCGGCACGGTGGCGGGCAACGGGATCAGAGCCCGGCGATCCGCTCTCGGAACAACGGGTTGATGCGGTCCCGGATGGGCCTGTTGGGCCCGGCTGCGGGGGCGACCAGCACGCCGAGTAGCGCCTTCTCCATGTAGCCGCGCTTCTCGGGGAACGTCAGGGTCTTCCAGTCCTTCCCGAGGTTCACGGGCTCGCCCTGGGCGACGAAGGTCGCACGCAGCCACTTGTTCCGCTCGCTCACCAGTCGACGCTCGTCCGCGTCGTACTCGGCGAGATCCTTGTAGTAGCGCTCTGCGGTGACCTGTCGGGCCCGCCGCGCCTTCTTCAACTCGTCACGGTCCTCACGGACGCGCGCAAGTTCCTCCTCCTTGTCCCACTCCGCCGGAACGGTCTCGGCCTGCCTCTGCGCCGCCTCTTCCTCGTACTTGCTGATGACAAGCTTGATCACGAGCTCGTCGGTCTCCGGGCCGGCGAGCCTGGTCCCACCGCACCCGTGCCCTTCGCCCTTCCCGGGGCACACGTAGTAGAAGTAGCCGGGCGCCTTGTTGCGGCTCGGCGGCGACTTCTGAGCCCGGAGCGGCGCGCCGCAACCGTTCTTGTCACAGCGCAGGATGCCGGAGAGCAGGTACTTGCGCGCGTTGTGGCCACTGCCCGGCGCTGGACCGGTGCCGATGGCGTCGGTCAGTGCCTCCCACTCCGTGACCGAGATGATCGGCTCGAACTGGCCTCGGACCGGCTTGCCCTTGTCGTCAAGCACGATCTCACAGCGCTTGTTCTCCTGGCCGGTCTCCGGGTCGATGTCGGAAACCCAGCGCGACCGGTAGCCGCAGATTCGAGGGTTACGGAGGACGTTCTTGAGGTTGGCGTTCGTCCACTGGCTTCCGGCGGGCGTGGTAAATCCCTTGCGGTTCCAGTCAGCCACGATCGCCCGGACCCCCGCCCCTTTGATCAGCCGCTCGACAGCGTCACGGATGTTCTTGGCCTCCGCCGGTTCCAGCGACCGCTTGTCGGCCTGCCACCCGTAGGGGCGCCGCCCACCGGCGGGGATGCCCGCCTGCTGCAACGCCTGGTGCTTCCGCTTCACCCGGCGGGCGGTGTCGGCCGACTGCTTGTTGTTCGTCGCCACCATGATCCGGGCGACTGTCCGCCCGTTGTCCGTCAGAAGATCGAGGGTGCCGGTGATGTCGATGATCGGGCGTCGGAAGTTCTGCACCACCTCGATGGCGTCTTCCAGGTGGCGGTTGTCTCGCGTGAGCCGGTCGATGTCGTACACGATCAGGCCGTCAAGGCGGTGACCGTCAGGTGTGCGGCCCTTCTTCAAGTCCTCCAACGCGCCCTCAAACACGGGACGGACGACCCGATAGGTAATCCGGCCGTCCGGCAGACGGACGCGCTTGCGCTTCCACGCGCTCGTGTCCGGCTCTTCGTAGGTGTAGACGTAGTTTCCGCGCCGGTGCTCCACGAAGCCCCGGGCGTCCTTCTCCTGCTCGTCCCGGCCCTTGATGTCACGACCGGTGAAAGGGGTGAACTTGCCCTGCTGCTCGGCGGCTTCGTCCTCGTCGCCGTCGTAATCCGGCTCGAACGAGAGGCGTACCAGCCCCGCCAGATTGAGCCCTGTCAGGTCACCCCAGTGTGCGCGCTGCACCAAGTCATCGCTCATGCATCCAGGTTACGTCCAAAGATGTACTGGTCGAACTGGAACTCGGTGCCGCCCGGCAGCGTCAGCGTCGAGTTGTTGACGATGTGCAGCTTCGGGTTGATCGGGTAGTTCGAGTCGCCCAGCGCGAAGTTGGTGAACGACACGTCGATCGGCAGGGTCTGCTGCGGCAGCGCGGTCGTCGACCGGGTCGCACCGTACGGGGCCGCCGACTTGAACCTGTCGTACATCAGCGAGGTCAGCGTCGAGCCGGGGACGTACTCGCCCGTGCCGCCGTTGGCGGCCGCGTCCCACTTGTAGTCGCCTGCGAGCTCCCAGACCATCGTGCCGCCGGCGCCCTGGTTGACGACGTAGTCCGCCTTGGCGCCCACCGACTGCTCGTCCTCGGTGGACAGGAACACCTTCTTGGTGTCGTTCCACAGCCACGGCGCCACCAGGGCGGAGCTGTAGTTGCGGGCGTAGGTGCCCTGCAGCGCGGTGTCGCCCACCCCGTACTTGGCGAGGTAGTCGGGCAGGATGCCCTTCTCCAGGTTCTTGGCGTGCCACATCGGGTTGGACCCGGCCGGGGACTCCTTGCCGGCCCCGTCCTTGTCGTTCCAGATGTTGTCGACGCCGACCGCGCCGTCACCGCAGGAGGTCAGACCGGAGCCGACCGGGCAGCTCGTCGCGGACGCCGTGCCCCACAGGCCGCTGGTGCCGCCCTGGACGTTCTTGAACCCGCGGGTGTAGTACGGCAGTCCGACGTTGATCCGGCCGCCGGGCATCGCACCGCGGAAGTAGTGGTACGACCAGTCGGCGTTCAGGTAGCCGATCCCGCCGTACTGGCCGGTGCCATAGACGTTGGCCGCCGCCAGTTCGCCGTCCTTGCCGTCGTCGAACAGCGAGGCGTTCGGGCCGACGTACTTGTTCCAGGCGCCGTGCAGGTCGTACGACATGATGTTGACGTAGTCCGGGTAGTTGTGCGCCACCTCCAGCAGCGTCAGGCCGGGGGCACCCGAACCCACATCGGACGGCGGATCAAGGCCCTCGCTATCGATACCTCTCACTTCACGGGACAGGCCCACGGCCGCGGCAAGCACGCGCCCACCAGAATCCCTGCTGATCAGCTCCTGGCCCAGCGCCCGCAGGAGGGTAAGCGCATCCCTGGCAAGCGAATCCGCAGCGCCTTGGCCGAACTCGGCCGGCCGGAACTCTGCGAGGGCTGCAGCACCGGCCCCGAGTGGTGCGGACAGCCGATGACGCTGGAGGTCGACCACATCAACGGCGACCGGTCGGACAACCGGCCGGATAACCTCCGGCCGCTCTGCCCGAACTGCCACTCCGTCACTCCGACCTACGGCAGGCGGAACAAGACCAAGCGCAAAGCGCCGCACGGAATCGCGGTGTTCCCACGGGAATCGAAGCCCTAAACTAGAGGCCATGCGGCCTTGGCGTAACGGCAGCCGCGCCGGACTTAGGATCCGGTGGGGGAAACCCCGTGAGGGTTCGAATCCCTCAGGCCGCACTAGCCTTACACCTTCAAATCGAAGGCCCGCCCCGGAGGAACTCCAGGGCGGGCCTTCGGCAATTCCGACTTCCCGTCAGCCCAGGAGCTCCTTCACCACCGGCACCAGCTCCCGGAACGCCTTGCCGCGGTGGCTGATGGCGTTCTTCTCGTCCGGCGTCAGCTCCGCGCAGGTACGCGTCTCGCCGAGGGGCTGGAGGATCGGGTCGTAGCCGAAGCCGCCGGTGCCGGCCGGGGTGGTGCGGAGGGTGCCGAGGAGGCGGCCCTCGACGACGCGTTCGGTGCCGTCGGGGAGGGCGAGGGCGGCGGCGCAGAAGAAGTGGGCGCCTCGGTGCGGTTCCGCGATGTCGGAGAGCTGGGCGAGCAGCAGGTCGAGGTTGGCACGGTCGTCGCCGTGCTTGCCGGACCAGCGGGCGGAGAGGATGCCGGGTGCGCCGTTCAGCACGTCCACGCAGAGGCCGGAGTCGTCGGCGACGGCGGGAAGGCCGGTGGCGCGGGCCAGGGCGTGGGCCTTGAGCAGGGCGTTCTCGGCGAAGGTGATGCCGGTTTCGGGGACGTCCGGGATCTCGGGGTAGGCGTCGGCGCCGACGAGTTCGACGTCGAGGCCGGCGTCGCCCAGGATGGCGCGGAGTTCGGCGACCTTGTGCTGGTTGCGGGTGGCGAGGATCAGGCGGGTGGACATATCGCCCACCCTATCCAGAGGCCGGGGGCGGTCAGCCGGTGCAGACCGAGGTGAGGTTGCCGGCCGCGTCCCCGAGTGGCTTGAGGTCGGGGGCCTGGTTCTTGTCGACGGCGTGCTGCACGTTCTCGACCTGCTTCTGCAGGTCGGTGACGGCTTTGGCGACGTCGGTGTTCTTGGAGTTCTTCCCGACCTGGTCGAGGTCGGTCTTGAGCTTCTGCAGCGCCTTCCCGGCGGCGGCCGAGTCGTTGCTGGAGTTGTCGTAGGCCTTGGTGACGTCGGCGATGTCGCCGGTGATCTTCACGGCGGTGTTGCCGCAGTCGATCGCCTTCTGCGCGGCGGAGCAGCTCACCATGCTGAGGGGGAGGATCGCGATCAGTCCGGCCACGGCGAGGGCGGCGGGGCGGGCGATGCTCGACGGCATCCGGTCCTCCTGTGGGGCGCGGGTTCCGTGGTGTGGGACGCGCGCCGACGGGTGCGCGGTTCCCGCAGCGGGAGTGCTGCGGGAACCGTACGGTCTCCGGGCCCGGCCTGTACAGCAGGCCGTACGCGCGTTCGTCGGTATCCACGGCGTGGCGGCCCGGTGGGGTTCAGCCTTCGAGGGCCTTGCGCTGGATCTCGTCGAGTTCGGCGCAGCCGAGGCTGCCGAGGTCGAGCAGCCGGTCGAGCAGTTCGCGGTCGAACGGCGCGCCTTCGGCGGTGCCCTGGACCTCGACGAAGCGGCCGTCGGCGGTGCAGACGATGTTCATGTCGGTTTCGGCGCGCACGTCCTCCTCGTACTGGAGGTCGAGCATCGGGGTGCCGTCGATGATGCCGACGCTGACGGCGCTGACGCCACCGGTGATGGGCTGGCCCTTGGCGCGCAGGATCTTCTTGTCGCGGGCCCAGGCGACGGCGTCGACGAGGGCGACGTAGGCGCCGGTGATGGCGGCGGTGCGGGTGCCGCCGTCGGCCTGGAGGACGTCGCAGTCGAGGACGATGGTGTTCTCGGCGAGGGCCCGGTGGTCCACGACGGCGCGCAGCGAGCGGCCGATGAGCCGGCTGATCTCGTGGGTGCGGCCGCCGATGCGGCCCTTGACGGATTCTCGGTCGCCGCGGGTGTTGGTGGCGCGCGGGAGCATGGAGTACTCGGCGGTGACCCAGCCTTCGCCGCTGCCTTTGCGCCAGCGCGGGACGCCTTCGGTGACGCTGGCGGTGCACAGCACCTTGGTGTCGCCGTAGGAGATGAGGACGGAGCCTTCGGCGTGCTTGCTCCAGCCCCGTTCGATGGTGATCGGGCGGAGCTGTTCGGGGGTGCGGCCGTCGATGCGTGACATAGGCATTGAGCGTAGTGGTTCGGGTCGGCGGGGCCGTCCGGGTGCGCCGCGGCCCGCCGTCCTCCTGGGTGGGCGGCGGGCCGGGCGGGTGGGGCTGCGTGGTCCGGGGGGACCGGGCGGCCCGGGTGGTGCGGGTGGTGCGGGTGAGCCCGGGTGGCTCAGCTCACATCATGTCCTCGATGTCGGCGGCGATCGGGTCGGCGTCGGTGCCGATGACGACCTGGATCGCGGTGCCCATCTTCACGACGCCGTGGGCGCCGGCGGCCTTGAGGGCGGCCTCGTCGACCAGGGCGGCGTCCTTGACCTCGGTGCGCAGGCGGGTGATGCAGCCTTCGACCTCTTCGATGTTGTCGATGCCGCCCAGACCGGCGACGATCTTCTCAGCCTTGCTGGCCATCTGATTTCTCCCTCTGTGTCGGCCCGCCGGCCGCTCTGCCGGGTGCCGTCGTGCGCTGTGCTTGTGGGGGTGCGGCCCTCGGCCGTGGTGCGGGCGGGGGCCGTGCCGGTGGCTGACGCGGGTTCAGCTGCGGCCGTGCTGCCGGGCAGCGCGACCAGCATCACCCGCTTCGGTCCGGTCTGTCACGTTAGGCCACTTTTGGCCCATTCCGGCGGGCAGGCTCCCGATCGCCGCCCGAGGATGACGATCAGCGGGGCCGGCGTCCCGGAGTGCGACCTGTGTCCCAAGGTGGTCTACACCAATATATGTGTACTCCGAGGAACGCGGGACCGGCCCCGGGTGTTCCTGGGCCCCGCCCGAGGGTCCTACAGGGGGCCACCGGCCGGCAACTGCTTCCGGAGGGCGAAGGATGAGTTCGGCAGGCGCCACGGCCCCGCAGACCGCGTGGTGGCACACCTTCTACGGCGGCCTCCAGAAGATGGGCCGCTCGCTGCAGCTGCCGGTGGCGGTGCTCCCGGCCGCGGGCATCCTCAACCGGCTCGGCCAACCGGATGTGTTCGGCAAGGACGGCCTCGGCTGGAACAACGTCGCCAAGGTCTTCGCCGCGGCCGGCGGCGCGCTGCTCGACTCCTCGCTCGGCCTGCCGATGCTGTTCTGCATCGGCGTGGCGATCGGCATGGCCAAGAAGGCGGACGGCTCGACGGCCCTGGCGGCCGTGGTCGGCTTCCTCGTCTTCTACAAGGTCCTGCACGCGTTCCCGGAGAGCTGCAAGCCGCCGACGGTGCTGGTCAGCGACCAGTGCGTGGACTACGCCTCGGCGAAGGCGGCCATCGCGACGTACCAGAACCCGGGGGTGCTCGGCGGCATCCTGATCGGCCTGATGTCGGCCTGGCTGTGGGTGCGGTTCCACCGCACCAAGCTGGTCGACTGGCTGGGCTTCTTCAACGGCCGCCGCCTGGTGCCGATGATCACCGCCCTGGTCGGCATGCTGACCGCCGTTCTCGCCCTCTGGGTCTGGCCGCCGATCGGCCGCGGCCTCAACGACTTCTCGCAGTACCTGGCCGATCTCGGCGCGGGGGGCTCCGGCATCTTCGGCCTGTTCAACCGGGCGCTGCTGCTGATCGGCATGCACCAGTTGCTGAACACCTTCGTCTGGTTCCAGTTCGGCGAGTTCACGAAGGCCGACGGCACGATCGTGCACGGCGACATCCCGCGTTTCCTGGCGGGCGACCCGACGGCCGGCCAGTTCCAGTCCGGTTTCTTCCCGATCATGATGTTCGCGCTGCCCGCCGCCGCACTCGCGATCGCGCACTCCGCCAAGCTGCACCGCCGCAAGGAGATCTACGGCCTGATGCTCTCGGTCGGCCTGACCTCCTTCGTCACCGGCGTCACCGAGCCGATCGAGTACTCCTTCGCCTACATCGCCCCGGCCCTGTACGCCGTGCACGCCCTGCTGACCGGCGCCTCGATGGCGGTGACCTGGGGGCTCGGGGTGCACGACGGGTTCAGCTTCTCGGCCGGTCTGATCGACTACGTGATCAACTGGGGACTGGCCACCAAACCGTGGCTGATCATCGTCATCGGCCTCTGCTTCGCCGCGGTGTACTACGCGCTCTTCCGGTTCATCATCGTCAAATTCGACCTGAAAACACCGGGGCGGGAGGACGAGACGGAAGTCGAGGACGTCACCAAGGCCTGAATCCCGCGACCTCCGGCCATCCGCCCGCAAAGGCCCTCGGACCCACCGGTCCGAGGGCCTTCGGCATTTCGGGAAAGGACCAATTCCCTCACCCGGTGAACACCGAAAAGACAGTTCGGCTGCGATCCGGCCGCGCCGACGCCGCTCCGGACGGGGACGCGCCGCGAGTGGGGGACGCCACATCGCGCACGTCCGCGACGTCGCGATCACTCTCAGCAGCCACCGGGCACCTCCGCGAGCGGCGGGATCGCTCTGCCGCCGTCCCTGCCGCCACCCCTGCGGCGACTCCGGCACCCGCCCCGCCGAGCCGCCCCAACGCCCCGCCCGAGGCGCCGCGCTTTTTGTTGCGCAAATATCCAAAATACCAATCGCGGCCGCAATCATGATCGTCGTTCCGCGAGTAGGTTTCGATTTCATAGCACTTCCGGGCGACGGCGCTTTTCGGGTTCCCCGCCTTCTCCGCCCGTGCTACAAACTGGTCTACACCACCCGTGGTGTAGACCAGTTCGCGGTTCGGCCCCCTGTGCCCATCCCCCGACCGACCGCCATGCCGTTAGGAACCCACCCCCATGAGTCAGTCTGCGCAGGCACCGGCGCCCGCCACGGCTCCGGCCACGCCAAGCCCCGCCAAGAAGTTCGGTCAGAACCTCCTCCAGGGTCTGCAGAAGATCGGCCGCAGCCTCCAGCTGCCCATCGCGGTGCTCCCCGCCGCCGGTCTCCTGATGCGCCTCGGCCAGGACGACGTGTTCGGCAAGGACGGCCTCGGCTGGGACAAGGTCGCAGCGGTGTTCAACACCGCCGGCACCTCGGTCTTCGACGCGCTGCCGCTGCTGTTCGCGGTGGGCATCGCGATCGGCTTCGCCAAGAAGGCGGACGGCTCCACCGCCCTCGCCGCGCTGGTCGGTTACCTGGTCTACAAGAACGTGCTGACCGCGTTCCCGATCACCGAGTACAAGATCCTCCCCGGCAAGGACGAGGCCGCCACCTACCAGAACCCCGGCGTGCTGGGCGGCATCGTGATCGGTCTGCTGGCCGCGGTGCTCTGGCAGAAGTACCACCGCACGCGGCTCGTCGACTGGCTCGGCTTCTTCAACGGCCGCCGCCTGGTGCCGATCCTGATGGCCTTCGTCGGCACCGGCGTCGGCGTGTTCTTCGGCCTGGCCTGGGGCCCGATCGGTGACGCCATCAAGAGCCTGAACGACAGCCTGATCGGTGCCGGCGCGTTCGGTGCGGGGGCGTTCGGCCTGATCAACCGCGGTCTGCTGCCGGTCGGCATGCACCAGTTCGTGAACTCGTTCGCCTGGTTCCAGACCGGTGACTTCACGAAGCCCGACGGCACCGTCGTGCACGGCGACCTGACCCGCTTCTTCGCCGGCGACCCGAGCGCCGGGCAGTTCATGTCGGGCTTCTACCCGATCATGATGTTCGCGCTGCCCGCCGCCGCACTGGCCATAGCCCACGCCGCCAAGCCGCACCGCCGCAAGGCCGTCACCGGCATGATGGTGTCGCTGGCCCTGACCTCCTTCGTCACCGGTGTCACCGAGCCGATCGAGTTCGCCTTCGTCTTCATCGCCCCGGCCCTGTACGTCATCCACGCGCTGCTCACCGCCGTCTCCATGGCCGTCACCTGGGCGCTCGGCGTGCACGACGGCTTCACCTTCTCCGGCGGCCTGATCGACTACCTGCTGGCCTGGAACAAGGCCACCGACCCGTGGATGATCATCCCGCTCGGCCTGGTCTTCGCCGCGCTGTACTACTTCCTCTTCCGCTTCGCGATCACCAAGTTCGACCTCAAGACCCCCGGTCGCGAGGACGACAACGAGATCGAGGACGTCACCAAGGCCTGACGCCCGCGCCCGGCCCTCCCCCGAGGCCCCGCCCCCACCGCCGCTCACCCGGCGGCGGGGGCGGGGCCTTCGGCGTGCCCGAGCACGCCGAGCGCGGGAAACGGCGGTTGACGAACCGACGGAAGCCCTGGTCAACTGAAGCGGTGAACGCCTCGTGCCCGCTGGTCACCCGCAGCCACATCGACTTCGGTCGCGTGTGGTCCGCGGCGTGTCGCGGCTGAGCTGACCGTTCCCCCGCCGCCGCCCGGCTGACGTTCCGCCCGGCGCCGGTCCTCCCCTCCCGCCCGTCCGGGCTCCGCCCACGGGCCGTCACCGCGCAACCGCGCGCCCCGCCCCGCCCCCCGTACGGGTCCGCCGGTGCGCGCACGCGTCCGCACGAGGAAAGTCAGGCTCGCCATGCCCCGCCAGTTGCACCTGTCCGCCGCCCTCGACAGCCCCGGCCGCTTCGACGCCGGGCACTACACCGCCCTGGCCCGCCTCGCCGAGCGGGCCACCCTGGACTTCGTCACCCTCGACGACTCCTTCGCCGCCGGGCCGGGCCGCCCCGACGCGCTCGCCGCCCTCACCCGCACCGCACCGCTGACCGGCCGGGTCGGGCTCGTGCCGACCGTCACCACCACCCACACCGAGCCCTTCCACACCTCGATCTCCGTCAACACCCTGGACTGGGTGAGCAAGGGCCGGGCCGGCTGGCTGGTCGGCGTCTCCACGACCGAGGCCGAGGCCCGGGCCTTCGGCCGCCGCACCGTCGCCCCCGAGGACGAGCTGTGGGCCGAGGCGGCCGACGCCGTCGAGGTCGCCGCCCGGCTCTGGGACAGCTGGGAGGACGACGCGGAGATCCGCGACACCGCCACCGGGCGCTTCATCGACCGCGACAAGCTGCACTACATCGACTTCGAGGGCCGCCACTTCTCGGTCCGCGGCCCGTCCATCACCCCGCGCCCGCCGCAGGGCCGCCCGGTGGTCGCGGTGCCGGTGGCCGCGGCCGACCTCGCGCCGGACGCCTCCCCCGGCGGGCGCGCCCGGGCCGCCGCCGCGATCCGGCACGCCGACGTCGTCCTGCTCGACGCCCCCGACCGCGCCGCCCGACTGGCCGCCGCCACCGAGCTGCGACTGCGCGCCGGCGAGAACCTGCGGATCCTCGCCCGCCTCGACGCCTCGCTGTCCGCCCAGCCGGACCGGGCCGCCGACGAGCGCCTGCTCGCCGAACTCACCGCGACCGGCACGGGTGTCGACGGCTTCCACCTCCTCCCCGCCGACCCGCCGCGCGACCTGGCCGCGCTGGCCGACCGGATCGCCCCGGCCCTGCGCGCCGCCGGTCTGCTGCGCACCGAGTACACCGGCCGCACCCTGCGCGACCACCTGGGCCTGGGCCGCCCGGCCAGCCGCTACGCCGTCCGCCCCGCCGCCACCGCCGTTCCCGCCGTCTCCGACGCCGCTTCCCCCGCCCTCTCCGAGGTGACCCGATGACGGACCGTCCGCTCAAGCAGATCCACCTCGCCGCCCACTTCCCCGGCGTCAACAACACCACGGTGTGGAGCGACCCGGCCTCGGGCAGCCACATCGAGTTCGACTCCTTCCGCCACCTCGCGCAGACCGCCGAACGCGGGAAGTTCGACTTCTTCTTCCTCGCCGAGGGCCTGCGGCTGCGCGAGTCCAAGGGCCGCATCCACGACCTGGACGTCGTCGGCCGCCCCGAGTCGATCACCGTGCTGAACGCGCTGGCCGCCGTCACCGAGCGGCTGGGACTGGCCGCCACCGTCAACGCGACGTTCAACGAACCGTACGAACTGGCCCGCCGCTTCGCCTCGTTGGACCACCTCTCCGGCGGGCGCGCGGCCTGGAACGTGGTCACCTCCTCGGACGCCTTCACCGGGGAGAACTTCCGCCGCGGCGGCTACCTGGACCGCGCCGACCGCTACACCCGGGCCGCCGAATTCGTGCAGCTGGCGCGGGCGTTCTGGGACGCCGGGAAGGAGGTTGTCCGGCACGACGGCCCGCAGTTCGCGGTCGAGGGCCGGCTCTCGCTGCCGCGCCCGCCGCAGGGCCACCCGGTGGTGATCCAGGCCGGGGACTCCGCCGAAGGACGGGAGTTCGCCGCCGCCACCGCCGACGTGGTCTTCAGCCGGCACTCCACCCTCGCCGACGGTCAGGCCTTCCACGCGGACGTCAAGCGCCGGCTCGCCGCGTACGGGCGCAAGCCGGACGAGTTGAAGATCATGCCCGGCGTCACCTTCGGCCTCGGGGACACCGACGCCGAGGCCGCCGAGCGCGCCGCCGAGGTCCGGCGGGCGCAGGTCGGCCCGCAGACCACGATCGCCTTCCTGGAGCAGGTCTGGGGCATCGACCTGTCCGGCCACGATCCGGACGGGCCGCTGCCGGCCGTCGACCCCGACCCGGACAGCGCCCTGGTCCAGGGCCGGGTCCGGCACGGCGACCCGGTGGCCGTCGCCGAACGCTGGCGGGCGGTGGCGGCGGAGAAGAAGCTGACCAGCCGGGAACTGGTGATCGAACTGACCGGCCGGCAGTCCTTCGTCGGCTCCCCCGCCACCGTCGCCGCCCAGATCGACCACTTCGTGCAGAACGACGCGGCCGACGGCTTCATCCTCGTCCCGCACCTCACCCCGGGCGGCCTGGACGAGTTCGTCGACCGGGTGGTGCCGCTGCTCCAGGAACGCGGCGTGTTCCGCACCGACTACACCGGCACCACCCTCCGGGACCACCTCGGGCTGCCGATCCCCGGGCGGGGGTGAGGGCTCCGGGCGGGGGCCCCGGTGAGTCCGCTAGATCCACCCCCGCTGAGCGGCATGCACGCCGGCCTGGAAGCGGCTCTCCGCGCCCAGGCCGGCGATCAGTTGGGCGACCAAGGCGGTGACCCGGGTGTCGGTGCCGAGGAGGAGTTGGCGGACCGCGGTGTCGACCGACACGGCGGTGTCGGCGGCGTCGGCGGTATCGGTGCTGGCGTCGAGGGCTACTGAGGCGCCGGCCCGGTGGCCGGCGGTGGGCTGGAGGAGTCCCAGCGCGCGCAGTTCGGCGGTGGCGGCGCCGAGCCGGGGTCCGTCCCAGTCGAGGCCGAGGGCTTCGGGCGGGCGGCCTGGTTCGGCGAGCAGGCGGGCGTAGAGCTGGGTGGCGTCGGTGCCGGTCGGGCTCTCCATCGGCGCAGCCTAGTGAGGGCGGGCGGGGCCGGTCGGAGGTTTCCGCTCCGCGAGACGGCGGCGGGATCCGGTGAAGTCCGGCTTCCGGTACGGCGCTTCCGCTCCCGGTCATGGCCGGTTCCGGTCGGCTCGGGCGGGCTGACCCGGGGTGCGGCGGGGCGCAGGATGAGCGGCATGGCTCTTCCCGAAGCTTCCACGATCTGGTTGGACGGCGCCCTGGTGCCCTGGCAGGAGGCCCGGGTGCACGTCCTCACGCACGGCCTGCACTACGGCACGGGGGTGTTGGAGGGCACCCGGGTGTTCGCCACCGCGGACGGTCCGGCGGTGTTCCGGCTGCCCGAGCACCTGCGCCGGCTGGACCGCAGTGCCCGGATGATCCGGATGGAACTCCCCTACAAAATCGCCGACTTGACGAAGGCGACGGTGGACCTGGTGCGTACCAACGGCCACCGGGACTGCTACCTGCGGCACTTCGCCTTCCTCGGCTACGGCACGATGGGCATCGACATGCGGCACGCGCCGGTCGGCGTGTCGATCGCGAGCTGGGAGTGGCGGGGCCAACTCACGCACGCCGAGGGCGGGATCACGCTGAAGACCAGCAGCTGGCGGCGGAACGACCCGGACGCGGTGCCGCCCGCCGCGAAGGCCACCGGCCCGTACCTGAACTCGGTGCTCGCCCGTCGGGAGGCCAATGACGCGGGCTACGACGAGGCGCTGCTGCTCGGCGCGGACGGCACGGTGAGCGAGTGCACCGGGGAGAACGTGTTCGCCGTCCGCGACGGGGTGCTGCGCACGCCCCCGTCGAGTGCCGGCGCCCTGGAGGGCATCACCCAGGACACCGTGCTCACCCTGGCCCGGGACCGGGGCATCGAGGTCCGCGTCGAGAGCCTCCTGCGGTCGGACCTGTACGCGGCGGACGAGGTCTTCGTCTGCGGCACGGCCGCCGGCATCATCCCGGTCCGCGCCCTGGACGGCCGGGCCCTGCCCACCGCGCCCGGGCCGGTCACCGCGCTCCTGGACGAGGCCTACCTGGCGGCGGTGACGGGCGCCGATCCGCGCTACCGGCACTGGCTGACGCCGGTGGCCTGAGGCAGCCCGGTCAGATCTCGTAGACCGCGCCCGCCCGGGCGATCTCGACCGGCCCGGCGTAGGCGGCGGCGGCGTCGCGGCGGTTGTGCTCGGCGTCGGTCCACGGGGGGATGTGGGTGAGGACGAGCCGGTGGGCGCCGGCGGCGGTGGCGTGCTCGCCGGCTTCCCGGCCGTTGAGGTGGACGGCCTGGTAGGTGTCGCGGCCGTCGATGTACGCGGCCTCGCAGAGGAAGAGGTCGGCGTCGCGCGCGAGTTCGACGAGTTCGGCGCTCTCGCCGGTGTCGCCGCTGTAGACCAGGGACCGGTCACCGTGTTCGAGGCGGAAGGCGAAGGCGTCGACGGGGTGGTTGACCTGGGCGACGGTGATCCGGAACGGGCCGAGTCCGAAGCTGCCAGGAGTGAGGGTGCGGAACTCGAACACCTCCTTCATCCCCGGGTTCTCCGGCATGTCGTAGGCGCGGGCGAGCCGTTCGGGGGTGCCGGCCGGCCCGTAGACGGGCAGCAGTTCGGGGCAGCCTTCGGCGCGGTAGTTGCGGGCCACCCAGTAGGCGCACAGGTCGACGCAGTGGTCGGCGTGCAGGTGGCTGAGCAGGACGGCGTCGACGTCGTAGAGGCCGGTGTACTTCTGCAGGGCGCCGAGCGCTCCGTTGCCGAGGTCGAGGACGACGCGGTAGCCCTCGGCCTCGACCAGGTAGCTGGAGCAGGGCGAGTCGGCGGACGGGAAGCTCCCCGAGCACCCCACCACGGTCAGTTTCATCCGAGCCCCTCCGCCCCGACACGTCCTGGCTGCTGCTGGAAAACGGCATGGAAAACAGCATGGGAACAGCATGAAAAACGGCAGGCCGGGCCGGTGAACCGGCCGGTAGCACTGCATTGGTGTGTCGAGGGTAAGGGTGGAGCGGCACTTTGCCCCCGTCCCCGTGCCGGGCTGTGGCTGGAATCACCAGAACGCCGGGGACGGGAGCGGGGGCAGGAACGGGGCTGGCGCGGGGGCCGGGAGCGGGGCCGGTGGTGGGGGCGGTGTCAGCGGTGCCGGGGCCGGTTGCGGGCCCAGGCGCGGATGGTCTCGGGGTACCAGCGGGGGTGGCCGCTGCCGTCGAGGACGTCCGGGTCGGGCAGCAGCCCGTGCCTGCGGTAGTTGCGGACGGTCTCGGGCTGGACGTTGATGTGCCGGGCGATCTCGGCGTAGGACCACAGTTCGGCGCTACGGCTCATGCGCTCACCCCTCCTCCGGCCTCCGACCCCGGGGCGCCTCGGCGCTCGGCTGGGGCGTTCGCCCGTGCGCACGTCAGGACTGTTCGCTCGCTTCGGTCACTCACGAGGCACCTCCGGGGCGGGGCGGACGTTCGTGACGCAGCCTGTCCGGGTGCGGGCGGTCCTTCGGCACAGAACGGGCACCGTGGCTGTTCCGTGACGAACCGGGAGCAACACCCGGACAAATACTCAACTGTCACAGCCGCCACGGTGGTGGCGTCCGCCCCCGGGCCGGTACGGTTCGCCGCATGAACGGCATGACTGGTACCTGGGTCGTCCTGGCTGCGGTCGGCGTCGCGCTGTTGGCGGCCGCCGCGGTGGCGCTGGTGCGGCGCACCCGTCCGGCTCCGCGCCCGGCCGGGCCGACCGGCCCGCGGCCCCGCCCGGACACCAGGGGCCGCCCGGCGCCGCAGGAGATCTGGTGGGCGGAGGTGCCGTTCGAGGACGGCCCCGGCGCCAAGGACCGCCCGTGCCTGGTGCTGCGGGTGCACGGCAGGACCGCCACCATTGCGAAGATCACCAGCAAGCACCACGCCGACCGCCCGGGCGTGCTGCCGCTGCCGCCCGGTTCGGTGGGCGACCGGCAGGGCCGGGCCAGTTGGCTGGAGACCGACGAGCTGCGCGAGGTGCCGCTGTCGGCCTTCCGCCGCCGGGCGGGCACGGTGGACCGTCAGGTCTGGGCCCGGGCGCAGCGGGTGCTGAACGGCTAGCTGGCGCCGGCCCGGCCGAGTCGGTCGCGCAGGGAATGGCCCCGGGAGCGGCGCCGGGCTACGCCCAGAGCTGGCCCTGCAGCGCCTCGACCGCCGCCTCGGTGGACTCGGCGGTGTAGATGCCGGTGGACAGGTACTTCCAGCCGCCGTCGGCGACCACGAAGACGATGTCCGCGCGCTCCCCCGCGGCGGCCGCCTTGCGGCCGACGCCGATCGCCGCGTGCAGGATGGCGCCGGTGGAGACACCCGCGAAGATGCCTTCCTGCTGCAGGAGTTCGCGGGTGCGGCGGACGGCGTCCGCGGAGCCGACCGAGAAGCGGGTGGTGAGCACCGCGGCGTCGTACAGCTCGGGTACGAAGCCCTCGTCGAGGTTGCGCAGTCCGTAGACCAGGTCGTCGTAGCGCGGTTCGGCCGCGACGATCTTCACGCCGGGGGCCTTCTCGCGCAGGTAGCGGCCGACGCCCATCAGGGTGCCGGTGGTGCCGAGGCCGGCCACGAAGTGGGTGACGGTCGGCAGGTCGGCGAGGATCTCGGGGCCGGTGCCGGTGTAGTGGGCGCCCGCGTTGTCGGGGTTGCCGTACTGGTAGAGCATGACCCAGTCGGGGTGCTCGGCGGCGATCTCCTTGGCGATCCGGACGGCGGTGTTGGAGCCGCCGGCCGCCGGGGAGGGGATGATCTCGGCGCCCCACATGCGGAGCAGTTCGCGCCGTTCCTCGCTGGTGTTCTCGGGCATCACGCAGACCATCCGGTAGCCCTTGAGCTTGGCCGCCATGGCGAGCGAGATGCCGGTGTTGCCGCTGGTGGGCTCCAGGATGGTGCAGCCGGGGGTGAGCCGGCCGTCGGCCTCGGCGCGCTCGATCATGTGCAGCGCCGGGCGGTCCTTGATCGAGCCGGTCGGGTTGCGGTCCTCCAGCTTGGCCCACAGCGTGACCAGGCCCTCGGTGTTGCCGGGGACGGCCGCGGACAGCCGGGGCAGGCGGACCAGCGGGGTGTTGCCGACGGCTTCGAGCGGACTGTCGTAACGCAAGGGAGGCCTCCGGCCACGGCGGTGGGGGTCACACGGCGGTGAGGGTCACGGGGGGCTCCCCCACCGGTGGCGGGGGAGCCGCTGGGTCAGCGGGCGCCGCCGGCCACGGCGGGCAGGATGGTGACGTTGTCGCCGTCGGTGAGGGCGGTGGAGATGCCCTCCAGGAACCGGACGTCCTCGTCGTTCAGGTAGACGTTGACGAAGCGGCGCAGCTCGCCGCCCTCGACCAGGCGGGCGGCGATGCCCGGGTGCCGGGCCTCGAGGTCGGTGAAGAGCTCCCCGAGGTTGCTGCCGTTGCCCTCGACGGCCTTGGCGCCGTCGGTGTAGGTGCGGAGGATGGTCGGGATCCGGACCTTGATGGCCATGGGTGTGCGCTCCTGTGCGAGTCGTGGAGTGGGTGGGCCGCAGCCGGCGCGGCCGGGGCGGAGGGTGCCCGGGGCTCGGCGTCGCGGCAGGGCGGCGGGCCCGGGTGGGGCGGGGCGGCTCTCAGCGCGAGCGCGCGGGCGTACCGGGACAGATCGCGCCGGCGTGCCGGCACAGGTCGATGTGCAGGCGCGCCACGAGGCGGGTGCCCGGGGCCTGGTTGCTCACATCGACGGAACGCATGGGCTCATCGTATAGATTCCCGGGCCCGCTCCGACATGCCCGTCTCGGGATCCGGATGTTCTCGTTCCCAGGGCTGAGACGACCCCGGGCCGCCGACTGTTCGCGGGGTCGACGGGCCGGGTCCGGGCGGGTACCGGTCAGGCGTCGTAGGCCTCGACGACCTGGACGTCTTCCTCCGTGATCTCGCCGTCCACGATGCGGAACGAGCGGAACTGGTAGGGGTCGTCCTCGCCGTTGCCCTCGGCGGTGGAGATCAGGACGTAGTGGGCGAACGGCTCGGAGGCGTAGCTCACGTCGGTGCGCGAGGGGTAGGCCTCGGTGGCGGTGTGCGAGTGGTAGACGATCACCGGTTCCTCGTCGCCGTCGTCCATCTCGCGGTAGAGCTTGAACAGGTCGCCCGAGTCGAACTCGTAGAAGGTGGGCGAGCGGGCGGCGTTGAGCATCGGGATGAACCGCTCGGGCCGTCCGCTGCCGGCCGGTCCGGCGACCACGCCGCAGGCCTCGTCCGGGTGGTCGGCGCGGGCGTGGGCCACGATCCGGTCGCGGAGTTCTCGGGTGATGGTCAGCATCCGGTCAGGATAGCCACGCCTCGGACGCCCCGGCGGGGGCGTCCGAAGCGCGGTCGGGGGGCGTCCGCAGGGCGGTCCTCGGCGCTCCCGCGCGGGCCCGGATCAGCCGGCGTCGCGGGCGTGCAGGTGGTCGTGGTCGGCGCCGTGGACGGCCTGCGGGTTGCGGCGCTCCAGGAAGCGGTAGCCGATCACCAGCAGCAGGGCCCAGGCGGGGAAGACGTACAGCGAGATCCGGTTGTCCTCGTCCAGGGCGATCAGCACCACGACGAGGGCGAGGAAGGCGAGCGCGGCCCAGCTGACCCAGGTGCCGCCGGGCGCCTTGAAGGTGGGCGGCGGCAGGTGGCCGCCCTTCCAGGCGCGGCGGTAGCGGATCTGGGAGATCAGGATCATCGCCCAGGTCCACAGGCCGCAGACCGTGGCGACGGAGGTGATGTACTCGAACGCCCGCGCCGGGACGAGGTAGTTGAGCACCACGCCGACGCCCATCAGCAGGCTGGAGACGGTGATCGCGTAGGCCGGGCTGCGGCGGGTGTTGAGCCTGGTGAGCTGTCCGGGGGCCTGGCCGCGCAGCGCGAGGTCGCGCAGCATCCGGCCGGTGGAGTACATCCCGGAGTTGCAGGAGGAGAGCGCGGCGGTGAGCACCACGAAGTTGATGATGCCGGCCGCCGCCGGGATGCCGATCTTGCCGAACGCGGCGACGAACGGGCTGACGCCGGGCTGGAATTCGGTCCACGGGACGAGCGACAGGATGACGACCAGGGCGCCGATGTAGAACAGGGCGATGCGCCAGGGCAGGGTGTTGATGGCCCGCGGCAGGGTCTTCTCGGGGTTCTCGCTCTCGCCCGCGGTGACGCCGACGAGTTCGACGCCCAGGTAGGCGAACATGACGATCTGCAGGGTCATCACGGTGGCGCCGATGCCCTTGGGGAAGAAGCCGCCGTTCTGCCACAGGTGGGAGATTGACGCGGTGTCACCGGCCTTGCTGAAGCCCAGGGTGAGGACGCCGATGCCGATCAGGATCATGCCGATGATGGCGGTGACCTTGACCATGGAGAACCAGAACTCGATCTCGCCGAACACCTTCACCGAGATCAGGTTGGCCGCGTAGAGGATGACCAGGAAGGTCAGCGCGCTGAGCCACTGCGGTATGCCGGGCGCCCAGAACTTCACGTACACGGCGGCGGCGGTGGTCTCCGCCATGCCGGTGACGACCCAGAACAGCCAGTACGTCCAGCCGGTCACGTAGCCGGCGAAGGGGCCGAGGAACTCCCGCGCGTACTCGGCGAAGCTGCCGGAGACCGGGCGGTAGGTGAGCAGTTCGCCGAGGGCCCGCATGATCACGAAGATCACCACGCCGGCGACGGCGTAGGACAGGATCAGGCTCGGGCCGGACTTGGAGATCGCGGTGCCGGCGCCGAGGAAGAGGCCGGTGCCGATGGCGCCGCCGATCGCGATCATCTGGATCTGGCGGCTGCCGAGTCCCCGCTCGTAGCCCTCCTCGTCCGGTTGGGTGTCGGCCACTTCGTCGTACAGCTTCTCGGCCATGGTCCACCGTCCTGGTCGGTCTCGGGAGTGGAGAAGTCGTACCACGCACCATCCGGATAGCGGTGTTCATCTGAGCGATATTTGAGCATGACCTGGCATAGTTTGTCTGATTTTGAACGGAAAAGCCCCGACGGATCGTCCACATGTTGGACGAAACCGCCGGGGCTTGCCCGAAACCGGGCAGGATCCCCCGGGAAGCCGGGAGAGAAGTGGAAGCAGCCGCTCCACGTTCACGCGGAGTCAGTCCCGGGTTCAGCCGGTGTTCACCCGGCCATCGCCTCCAGCAGCGACTCCTGCAGCGCCCCCAGCCACAGGTACGCCACCACCAGCGGCTTGCGCTCGTCGCCGTCCGGCAGCTCGTAGAGGCCGCCCTCGTCCTCTTCCGTGACCTCCAGTCGGACGCCGAAGGCCAGCCGCAGGTCGTTCAGCGCGCCCAGCCAGTGCGGGCAGTCGTCAGTGCCCACCTTGAGCACCCCGCCGCCGGCGAGGCCGTCCAGTGCCCGGATGACGAACAGCGCGTCGTCCCGCTTGCGGGCCCGCAGGTCCAGCTCGGTGAAGCGGCGGAACTCCTCGGACGCGGCCCTGGCCTCCTCGCCGTCCGTCCCCTGCGGGTCGCCGTAGGCGTCCGGGAAGAAGCGGGCCAGCACCGGATCGGCCGGCGCCTCGGTCGGTCCCTCGGCGAACAGGGCGGCCAGCGGGTCACCGCCGTCGTCGCCCGGACCGGGCCCGATCAGCTCCAGCAACTGCACTTCCAGCGAGCGCAGGATGGAGGTCTCCCACTCGTCCAGCGCGATCGCCGCGCCACCACCGCCGGCGCTCTCGAACAACCCAGCCATCTGTATCGGTCAGCCCGTCTTCGTCGTCATCGGTCGTACGGCCGGCGGCCCGGCGTCAGTCGTGCTGCAGCGTCGCCCAGAGGCCGTAGCCGTGCATCGCCTGGACGTCGCGCTCCATCTCCTCGCGGGATCCGCTGGAGACCACCGCCCGCCCCTTGCTGTGGACGTCCATCATCAGCTTCCGGGCCTTGTCCTTCGGGTAGCCGAAGTAGGCCTGGAAGACGTACTGGACGTAGCTCATCAGGTTGACCGGGTCGTTGTGCACGATGGTCACCCAGGGCGTGTCCGGTTCCGTCACCGGCAGCCCCTCGACCTCTGGGCGCTCGATCTCCGCAGGCGCGACACTCAACGCCGGGTCCTCCTCGCTGCACGCTCGTCCGTAACCCCTCACGCCCCATGCTGCCATCCGGGGGACAGCCGGGCGATTCCGACCCGGCCCTCTTCGAAGAGAAATCGTCACTCTGACGTTAAGTGGTAGTAGCATCATCCCCATGGACGCCACTTCAGTGCGCGCAGTCCACTCGACCGCGCTGCTCACCGACCGCTACGAGCTCACCATGCTGCAGGCCGCCCTGCGCAGCGGGGCCGCGCACCGCCGCTCCGTGTTCGAGGTGTTCACCCGCCGCCTGCCGAGCGGCCGCCGCTACGGCGTCCTGGCCGGCACCGGCCGGGTGCTCGACGCCGTCGAGAACTTCCGCTTCTCCACCGCCCAACTGGACTGGCTGGCCGGCCAGGGCGTGGTCGACGAGGACACCCTGCGCTACCTCGCCGACTACCGCTTCCGCGGCGACATCCACGGCTACCCCGAAGGCGAGATCTACTTCCCCGGCTCGCCGCTGCTCACCGTCGAGGGCAGCTTCGCCGAGGCGGTGATCCTGGAGACCGTGATCCTGTCGATCCTCAACCACGACTCCGCGATCGCGGCCGCCGCCTCCCGGATGACCGCCGCCGCCGGCGGCCGCCCGGTGATCGAGATGGGCGCCCGCCGGGCCCACGAGCAGGCCGCCGTCGCCGCCGCCCGGGCCGCGTACGTGGCCGGGTTCGCCGCCACCTCCGACCTGGAGGCCGGCTTCACCCACGGCATCCCGACCACCGGCACCGCCGCGCACGCCTTCACCCTGGTGCACGACAGCGAACGGGACGCCTTCCGGGCCCAGATCGCCTCGATGGGCAAGGGCACCACCCTGCTGGTCGACACCTTCGACCTGCGCGAGGCGGTGCGCACCGCCGTCGAGGTGGCCGGCCCCGAGCTGGGCGCCGTCCGGATCGACTCCGGTGACCTCACCCTGCTGGCCCACCGGGTCCGCCGCCAACTGGACGAGCTGGGCGCCGACAGGACCCGGATCATCGTCACCTCCGACCTCGACGAGTACGCGATCGCGGCCCTGGCCGCCGCCCCCGTGAACGGATACGGCGTCGGCACCAGCCTGGTCACCGGCAGCGGACACCCGACCTGCGCGATGGTCTACAAGCTGGTCGCCCGGGCCGAGACCGAGGACGGGCCGCTGATTCCGGTGGCCAAGCGCGCCGCGGGCGGCAAGACCAGCATCGGGGGCCGCAAGTGGGCGGCCCGCCGGCCCGACGCCGACGGCGTCGCCGAGGCCGAGGTGGTCGGCACCGGGCCGGTCCCGGACGAACTGCGGCCGCACCTGGTGCAGGTGCCGCTGGTACTGGGCGGCGAGACCGTCGGCCGGGAGCCGCTCAGCGCCGCCCGCGACCGGCACGTCCGGGCCCGCGCCGCACTGCCGCTGTCGGCCACCCAGCTCTCCAAGGGCGACCCGGTGCTGCCGACCGAACTGGTCCTGTCGGCCGACGCGGTCCACTGACCCCGCCCCGCCCTCCCGCGGAAGCCCCGCCCGGCCACCGGGCCGGTCCCCGGGGCTTCCGCCCCCGCGCGGCACTCCCTAGAGTCAGCCGTAGAGTTCCCCGGAGCTCCCCGAGAACCCCCCGCGTCCCGCACCGCCGGACCGAGTACTCCCGAGGGCTCCCCCCACCGGGGCGCCGCCACCCGCGGGCCCCCGACATCCGAGGATGCGAGTCATGCACCGGGCACTGATCGTCGTCGACGTGCAGAACGACTTCTGCGAGGGCGGCAGCCTGGCCGTCGCCGGCGGTGCCGAGGTGGCCGCCGCCATCACCGACCTGATCGCCGAATCCGCCCCCGGCTACCGGCACATCCTCGCCACCCGCGACCACCACATCGACCCGGGCGACCACTTCTCCGCCGAGCCGGACTACGTCACCAGCTGGCCGAAGCACTGCGTGGCCGGCACCGAGGGCGTGGGCTTCCACCCCAACTTCGCGCCCTCCGTGATCTCCGGCGCGGTCGAGGCGGTCTTCGACAAGGGCGCCTACTCGGCGGCGTACAGCGGCTTCGAGGGGCTGGACGAGAACAACCGCGGGCCGGTGGAGTGGCTGCGCGAGCGGCAGGTCGACGAGGTCGACGTGGTGGGCCTCGCCACCGACCACTGCGTCCGGGCGACCGCGCTCGACGCGGCCCGGGCGGGCTTCGCCACCCGCGTCCTGTTGGACCTCACCGCCGGCGTCGCTCCGGAGACCACCGCCGCCGCGTTGGAGGAACTGCGGGCGGCCGGGGTCGAGCTGGTCGGCACACCGGTGGTCCGCTCCTAGCGCCCGTCTTCAGACCCCCGCCGCTCCCCCGAGTCCCCGCACTCCCCTGTAACTCCGCTCGTTCTCCTCAACTCCCCTCGCTCTCCGCTCAGACCACCAGCAGATCCACCACGTCCGTGCCGCCGGCCCGGAAGGCCTCACGCAGCTCGCCGCCGACCGCGTCCGGGTCGGCGGCCAGCCGGGCCCCGGAGACGTACACCACCCGGATGCCCAGGTACTCCATCCGGTGCTGGCCGCCGCGCACCCAGGCGGCCTCGCCCTCGCTGACGCAGCGCAGGTCCGAGTCCACCTCCACCGCGACGCCGCGCTCCGGCCAGTAGAAGTCCGGCACGGCGATGTACGTGCCGCCGCGCATCCGCAGCTCGGGGGCGTTCAGCGGGGTGGGCAGCAGCCACTCGTCCACCAGGTGGCCGAGCCGCTCCAGTACCGAGTCCCGTTCGGCGGCGAGGAGTTCGTCCAGCGCGGCCCGCACCCGGGGTTCGACGGTCAGCCCGGAATCGATCAGCTCGGCCGCCAACTCCCGCACCGTACAACGGCCCTCGGGGAGCGAGACCGCCTCCCGCAGCACCTCGCGCACCGGCGCCGGGACGGCCGGGTCCGCCGTCCACTCGCCCAGCGCGTCCGCGACCGCCCGGGCCACCGGCGCGCAGGCCAGGCCGTGCACCGAGCGGGCCACCAACTCCCGTTCGGTGCGCCGGATCCGCACCTCGCCGACGTCCTTCAGCCGACGCTGCCGGGGCACCAGGACGTCCACCCCCGTCACCGCGGGCAGCCGGGGCACGGCGGCGAAGCCGTACAGGGCGAGCGCGGCCGCGCCGGTGATCACCGCGCCCTCGCGCCGGCCCTCCTCCCGGCCGTTCTGCGCGGCGTACAGCAGCGCCGCCCACATCCGCTGCTCCGCGGTGGGTTCGTCGGACTGCAGCAGGTAGACCCTGGGCAGCAGCCGCTGCCAGGGCCCGCCCCGGCGGCAGTGCCCGGTGACGACCCGGGCCGGCACGCCCCGGGCGCGCAGCTGGCTCGCGGTGACGACGTTCTGCTGACGCTGCGCCAGTTCCTCCAGGGACGGCGGCGGCGAGGGGATCCGGTAGCTCATGCCGACACCATCCCCAACCGCCCGGACCGGCGACCGGGAGCCTGACGCACTGTTACCCAACCGTCGCGAAACCGGGACCAGCCCGCACTAAAGTCCTCATACCCTCACTCATTTGGAGTAATTGACGCCCATGCGGTTGTCATACCTGATCACGAACGAACGGAGACCAGCCCGTCTGACCCAGAGTGATCAAAGGCATACGGCGAGGAACCCTCCAGGCGTCAATCGCACCCCGGGGATTGCCTAGGCTTACGTCATGTCACGTGACGAGACCGCCGGCCTCCGCGCGGCCCAGCTACGCCTCGGCCGCCTGCCCGGATACGTCCGCCGCCCGGACCCGGCCCGCCGCAGCGGCGAGAAGGGCCATACGTACAAGAAGGGCTGGGAGGTCCGCTTCACCGCCCGCAGTGAAGCCGAGATAGCAGAGATCCGCGACCTGGTGGTCGCCGCCGGATTCGCCCCGGCCAGACCCTTCTTCAAAGGCCACCAGCTCATCCAGCCGGTCTACGGCATGGCCGCGGTGCAGGCCTACCTGGAGGCCAGACAGGCGGCCGAGGAACACGCCGCCCGGACCGCGCTCGGCCGCCGACGGCGCGCCGCGGGGCGACCCCCGGGATCGCATACGACCGGGTCGCACGGGACCGCGGCTCACGGGGCCGGGCCGCATGGGCCCGCTGCTCACGGGGTGGCCGCGACCGCCGCGCAGGCGGCCCGGCGGCGGGCCGTCGACGCCTTCCCCACCCAGGTCGAACGGGACACCGCCGTCGACCGGATCTCCCCGTCGGAGGCCCGGACGACCTCCTGACCCGCGGGCACGCCGCCCGCCCCTCCGCCCCGGTCGCCGCGAGAGGTTCAGGCCACCGGGGCGTGGTCGATGTGCACGGTGGCGGCCAGCAGGCGCGGGACCGCCCGGATCAGCGCCTGCTCCGCCGCCTCGGCCACCCGGTGCGCCGCCACCACCGTGAGCGCACCGTCCACCACCAGGTCCGCCTCGGCGCGCAGCGAGTGCCCGATCCACCGCATCCGCAGCGCGCCCACCCCGCGCACGCCGTCCACCCCGCGCAACGCGCCCTCGGCGGCGTCCATCAGGCCCGGATCCACCCCGTCCATCAGCCGGCGGCCCACCTCGCGCACCGAGCCGCGCAGCACCGTCAGGATCGCCGCCGTGATCACCAGACCGACCAGCGGATCCGCCCACGGCAGCCCCAGTCCGGCCCCGGCCGCGCCGACCAGCACCGCGAGCGAGGCCAACCCGTCCGTCCGGGCGTGCACCCCGTCCGCGACCAGCGCCGCCGAACCGATCCGGCGCCCGGTACGGATCCGGTACCGGGCCACCCACTCGTTGCCCAGGCAGCCGAGCAGCGCGGCGGCGGCCACCGCGGCCAGGTGGTCCACCGGCCGCGGATGCAGCAGCCGGTCCACCGCCGTCACCGCCGTGAACACCCCCGAGGCGGCGACGGCCAGGACGATCGCCACCCCCGCCAGGTCCTCCGCCCGTCCGTAGCCGTAGGTGTAGCGCCGGTTGGCGGCCCGGCGGCCGAGCAGGAAGGCCAGGCCGAGCGGCACCGCGGTCAGCGCGTCGGCGAGGTTGTGCACCGTGTCACCCAGCAGGGCCACCGAGCCGGACAGCGCCACGATCGCGCCCTGCAGCAGCGCGGTGGCGCCGAGCACGAGGAGCGAGATCCACAGGGTGCGCAGCCCCTCGGCGGAGGCCTCCATGGCGGCGTCCACCCGGTCCGCGGCGTCGTGCGAGTGCGGCCGCAGGACGTGGGCGAGGCGGTGGCGCAGGACGGCGGCGCGGGACCGGGCGCGGCCGTGCCCGTGGCCGTGCTCGTGCTCGTGCTCGTGCTCCTGGCCGTGCCGGTGGTCTTCGGTGCGGCCATGCGTGTGGTCGTGGTGATGCCCCGAGCGGTGTCCGGTTCCGCGAGCGGAGTGATCGTCGCCACGGTCGTGAGTGCGGTCGGGAGTGCGGTCGTGAGTGCGGTTGTGCGGGTGGTTGTGCGGGCGCGGGTTCGCGCCGTGGGCGTGGACGTCAGCCTCCATAAGCCCTACGGTGACACATCAACTGCCTTGCAGCCATAGCCGTCCTACACCCTCTGACCAGCTGCGACGCGCTCGCAACTACGCCCCCCACGCCACTGCGCAGCACCGCCCCACCGGCACCTCGCCGGCCTCCCGCCCGGCCGCTCCGCCACCCTCGCCGCACCCCGTCGACACCGGAACCGGCCGGGCGGCGGCAGGTTCTGGGCATTCCATCGGATTGGTCACCCAGCGCACCGAGGGCCTACCGTAGAGTGAGCACAGACGATCGACCGTCAGAAACCCATCTCCCTTTCCGAGAAGACGAGATGACCAACCGTCACGCGACTTCCACCGAGCCACCCCCGGGGCTCGGCGAGCCGGAGGACGTACCACTGGAGTTCACCGCGTTCTGCGAACTCCACCGCCCCCGGTACCTCAGCTACGCCCGGGTGTGGCTGACCGAACACAGCGCCGCGGCCACCGCCGTCCAGACGGCGTTCGCCGAAATCGCGGCCCGCTGGCGGGACTTGATGGGGAGCTCCAACCCGACCGCACACGCCTGGGAAATCCTGCGCGGCACCGTCGCCGAACACACCCGGCGCCAACCGGCCGCCCCGGACCGCCACCCCGCCGACGACGACCTCGCGATCCTGCACTACGTCGTCGGCCTCGCCGCCCCCGAGATCGCCGACGTCATCGGCACCGACGCCGCCAGCGTGGCCGGACGACTGCGGCGCACCATGCTGCACGAGGCCTCCGGCTGGTGACCCCGCGCCCCGACCGCCCCCGGAACCGCCTCAGACCCGCTCGCCCGTCACGTCGAACAGATGGTGCACCGGGTCGTGGATCAAGTACCGGGCGAACGACTCGACCGTGAACCGCGCCCCGTCACTACGGCTCCCCGTCCGCCGCCACCGCTCGCCCGCCACCCCCTCGAACGCCACCGCCAACGTCTCCGCGGCCTCCGCCAACTCCCCGGCCACCACCCGCGGCAGCTGCTCGTCGTAGCGCTCGGCGACGGCCGTCTCGTCCTGGTCCCAGTTCGGGAACAGCGGGTCGTCCCCGTCGAGCATCAGGCCCAGGCGGACGCGGAACAGCCGGAACACGTCCCGGACGTGGCACGCGTACTCCAGGTCCGACCAGACCCCCGGCTCCGGCCGACGGCGCAGCCCGTCCTCGTCGCCGGCCAGCACCGCCAGCCAGCCCTCCGCATTGGCCCGGATCATCCCGGCGACGTCCTCGCGCACCACCCCGGGGGTGTCCAACCCGCAGTCGACACACGGGCGTTCCAGCACCCAGGTCCAGTCCTTGGTATCGGGAACGATCTCCACCGCAACAACGCCCACGGCAATCTCAGAAGTGCTCATGGCCCCAGCATGGCGGCCACCACACACCCCCACCAGCGCCAATGACGCCACCAACCGCCGAAATACTGCCAGCCCACACGACGGGCAGCTGGGCACCTACCGGTACATCCCCCCATCCGGCGACTGCCCGTCCACCCCGCCCCCCGCCCTCCGCCGCCGCGCCCGCAGCACCGCGAAAACCGACAGCCCCAGCACCATCGCACCAACCGCCACCGCGCCGATCACCAGCCCGGTGACGTCACTGCCCCCACCGCTGTCGGCCTCGGGAACCACGGGCTCCACGGACGACTGGTCCGCCTCGCCACTCGGATCATCGGACGGCGGCGCCCCCCGCGACTCCGGCCGGTTCACGAGCGGATTCTCGCGAGGCCCGTTGTCCACAGCCGGATTCGCCTCCAACGCCTTCGCGGGGCTGAGAACCCCGAAGCCGTAATGGCTGTTGGGTGTCACCGTCCCGTCGGCCGGCGGGGTGGCGGTCTTGATCATCCGATTGATCACCTGCCCGGCGGACAAGTTCGGGTACTTGGAACGGATGAGCGCCGCAGTCGCGGAGACGTAGGCGGTGGAATCGGAGGTGCCATTCCCGACTCCGTAACTCGTCGGGGACTTGGCGGTCGCGTGATAGACCTCCACACCAGGTGCGATCAGCGTGGTCTCAGGGCCCGGTGTCGAGCTCTCCCACACGACCCCCTTGGAGTCCGCAGCTCCCACTGCCACCACCCCGGGGAAGGCAGCCGGATAGTTGACACCCAAGTCCGAACCACTGTTGCCGGCGCTGGCGACCAGCACGACGTCTTTCGACACCGCGTACGCAACGGCCTTGCGCGTTTTCGTGTCGAACCGAAGAAGCCCTCCGATGGACATGTTGACGACTGTCGCACCGTGATCCGCAGCGAAGCGGATTGCCTCCGCGAGATCGTTCACCTGAGGTTCAGGGCCGCCATCCGTGGTCTTCACTTTCACCGGGAGGATCTTTGCCTTCGGAGCCAGGCCCATCACCCCGGCCTGCCCGCCGTGCCCGTGCCCTACGATCAGACTCGCCATGCCCGTGCCATGGCCGTCGGCGTCAATGCGGCCGTCCGATTGGGTACCGGAGAAGTCCGCCCCCGGAAGGACCTGCCCGGTCAGATCCTGGTGGTTCGCATCCACCCCGCTGTCGATCACCGCAACGACGACACCCTCACCCTGACTGACCGGCCAGACCTTCGTCTCAGCCTCGAAGGTCTTCAGCGCCCACTGCTGGTCCCTGATCTGATCGGCCGATGCTGCCGGTGCGACGACGCCCCAGACCAATGCCCCGACGGCAAGGACCGTCGTACCACGCAACAACCGACGGCTCGTCAAACCCGGTCACCCCACTCAACGAGGCATCCCGCAGATCGCCGATCTGCGGGATGCGATCAGATCACCCGTCCGTTTACGGACCGGCCTCATTCCACCACGTTCGGATTGGTCGGCTTGTCCGACGCCCAGGTCTCCTCATCCTCGACGAGGTAGTCCGGCCGCTTGCCGCTCTTCTCCCGTTCCTTCTTGCGTCCCTGTGACCCATTCATCGAGATACCGGGAGAAACGCCGTTCGTGCCTGTGACACCCGGCTCGCTCCTGAGTCGGTTTCGCCCACCCAGCCCGGAGCCGCCCTCCGTGAAAGCCTCCTTGCCGTGCGGTCCGGCACCTGGCTTCGGCGGCCCTTCGGCGACCCCACCAGACCGCGCCGGAACCCCACCGACCTGCTTCGAACCGGACGCTCCACGACCTCCGCCGCCGATGCCTGGATAGACCTCACCACCGCCCCCGGTGCTGACAGCGCGACCCCCGCGTGGGCTTGAGCCCTCCACCGGAATCTCTCTGCTGAAAGATCCCTTGTCGCCGATTCCGGTCTTACTCTGGCCGAATCCCGGGAGCGCTGATGGGTTCTGCGTGGTCGACCCCGCAGGGCTGGTGATCGCCTGTCCACCTCCACCTGAGACCGGTGCGCTCGGAGGGCCTGTGGGCGGTACGCCACCCAGGCCAGAAGTCTGGGTTCCTGAGGTAGGGGGGCTCGGCATGCTCCCGGTCGGACGGGACACCGGGTTACCGTAAATGCCCGCATCGGGTCCAGAGCTCGCCATTGTCGACAGCTTCGGAGGAGCCTGCGCCTTACCGCCCTTGATCCCGGAGTCGCTCTGTACGGCTGCCTTCTCGGGCGTGGAGCCAACGGCCGTCGGCGTCTGGGAGGGCTTCTGTCGCTGTGTCCCGGGAGCCGGTGCCGTTCGCGCAGAGGCTCCCCCGGTTCCGAGTGGAGTACCCGACATCATCACGGTGGCTGTCATCGCCGCCGCGGCGCCCGTGTCGTCCTGCGTCGATACATCACGGGAGTCTTCCTTCCCCACGGAACGATACGGCGGCGGGGCCTTCAGTGCCGGGGTTGCGATGCGGTAGTGCATGGCGAGGGTTTGCATGATGGTGGCGGCTTCGGCTTTTTTGCGGTCGGCGATGGGGATGTGTTCGTCGTCGCTGTCACCGAAGACGGCGGTGACGCCGTCGCTGACGGTGTCCTTGACCTTGTCCCAGTTGCCGGGTTCTTCAGGCATGTCGCGTTTGGCCTTGGCCATGGCGTCGGAGACGTTGTGGAGGATGTTGGCCGCGTCGTTGGCGTAGGCGGCGGCGTTGTTGATGCTGGCGGCGAGGTTGAGCATGCGGGTGTGGAAGGCGTCGCTGGTGGTGCCTTCCCAGGAGGTGGCGGCTTCGGTGCTGACTTTGGTGAGGGTGAGGCGGATCTGTTTGAGGGTGTCGGCGGCGTTTCGCCAGGGGTCGCCGGCGGCCATCACCGCGCCGGGGTCGAGGGCTTGCGCCATGGTGCGGAGTTGGGCGTGGCTGTATTTGGTGAAGTCGGTGTAGGCCATGGGCGGTTCGCCTCCGTTCGGGTCCGGGCAGGCTGGCGGGCTGACGGGCGGGCTGGGCGGCTAGATGGTGGCGTTGCCGCGGTTGGACGGGGTGAGGTTCTTCTCGTACGCGGCTTGGCTGCTCGCGGAGGGTTGTTGGACGGACCAGCCGTCGCCGCCGAGTTTGAGTTTCCGGGCGGTGTGCTGGTCTTGTTCTTCGTAGTTGGTGGCGGTGAGTTCGGCTTTCTGCTGGGCCTCGTTCACGGCTTCCTGGAGCTGGTTGAGGACGTCGCGCAGCGCGTCCCGCATGGTGGCGTAGCGGCCGTGGATCTCGGTGGCTTCGGCGAAGGTGCCGAAGGCGTTCTTGCCGATGCCGCTGCGTCCGTGGGTGTCGGTGCCGTCGGCGTGCTTCTGGAAGTCGGCGAGCATGAGCCGTACTTGGCCGGCGAAGGTGCGAAGTTGTTCGATTTCGACGCGGTAGCCCTGTCCGGCTCCGCCGGTGGATCCGGTACCGGTTCCTGATCCCATGTCGGCGCCTCCCCCGTGCGTCCGTTCCTGGCAGGTCGGGGCGGGGCCCCGGTGTCTCATGTCTAACACACGGGGCGTGAATCCCGCCGGGGACATGGTCAGTTCGCGGTCGTCCTGCCGTGGAGGGCTTCGGTGAGGGCGCGGCGGCAGAGGGAGTCGGCGTGCCGGGTGGTTTCGGGGAGGCGGTAGTGGCGGGCGAGGTCGAGGGTGGTGCGGACGGCGGTGTCGAGGCTGGTCCGGTGGCCGATGGAGACGAAGACGGGTTTGATGCCGGGCTGGGTGCGCAGGGCGCGGCCGACCTCTTCGCCGGTGGCGGGGTCGGTGAGGGGGGTGGAGGCGCCGCGGGGTGTGTCGGGTTGGTGGTGGTCGAAGATGAAGGGGGTCTTGGCGACGCCGAGGGTGCGGAGTCCGGTGAGGACGCCGAGGTGGCTGGCGAGGCCGAGGCGGCGGGGGTGGGCGAGGCCGTAGCCGTCACAGACGACGGTGTCGGGGGTGTGGGTGAGGGCGGCCAGGGCGTCGAGGACGGCGGGTAGTTCGCGGAAGGCGAGCAGTCCTGGGATGTAGGGGAAGGCGATGCGGCCGACGGCGGTGGCTTGTTCGACCACTTGCAGGGTGTCCTGGTCGAGGAGGACGGCTGCGGCGGCGACGAGGTCGTGGTCGTCGTCGTAGGCGACGTCGACGCCGGCGATCAGGCGGCCGGGGGGTTCGGTGTCGTCGTGGGTCTGGACGAGTGGGCGCAGCCGTTCCTGTTCGGCGAGCGCCCGGGCCTGGGTGGTGGGCCAGTCGGCGGGAATGGGCAAGGTCGGTTCCCCCGGTGTGCGGTGGTGCGTGGTGGCTGGTTCCGGTTCACCGTACAGACCGGGGCGGACGACCCCCGGGTGAGCCTGTGCGCCCCCTGTGCCCCCGGATGGGACGGCTACCCTGGAGGCGTCGAACTTCCTTGCGGGGTAGGGCTTCTGGGGCCAGTGGTGCTCCCGTCCACCTTCCCCGACGTGCGAAGGGCCTCCCGTCATGCCGCGTCCGTCCGCTGCCCAGGTCTGCCTCGGTTCGTTCACCGTCGTCGCTGCCACGGTGGCGCTGCTGGCCGTTTCGGGCGCCTCGGGCGTCCTGGCGGTGGCGGGGCTGGTGGTGTTCGCGCTGGCGCTGGGCACCGTGGTGACGATGCTTTCGCTGTCCGCCGCGCAGCCGGGCCGCGCAGGCGCCGCGGCTCCTCAGGAGTCCCCTGCTTCCGCGAGCGGCCCCGCCACCGCGAGCGCCCCGGCTGCCGCCGGACAGGCGTACGCCCGGCAGCGCTGATCCGCCGCCGGGCGCGGGCGCGTTCGACGCCGCCGCTCAGACCTCCGTGGTGACCACGACGGTCTTGGCGGCCTTGTCGTGGAGGCACTGCCGGTACGGCTTGTCGAAGACGCCGAAGAGCCCGTCGACGATCCACCAGATCGCGGCGCAGCAGAGCACGGCGGGGAGGATGAAGACCGCGGTGCGGGTCCAGGCGGCGGCCGGGGTGGGGGTGTTGCCGTCGAGGAGCATGGCGACGCGGATGTTCATCGCCTTCATGCCGAGGGTCTGGCCGTCCCGGGTGAGCATCAGGGCCTCGTAGACGAGGTAGATGGCGCAGCCGAGCCAGAACGCCTCGGTGGAGCCGTTGCGCTCGCCGAGGTCGACGAAGGGCGCCACGATGAGGATGCCGATGGCCTGCACGATGAGGTAGTCGATCAGCCGGGCGAGGATCCGTTTGGGCCACGTGCCGATGGGCGGCATGCCGGGGACGGGTCCGGCGCCGGGGCTTCCGTACCCGCCGGGGCCGGGGCCGTAGCCGGGTGGCGTCCGGTCGTACGGCGGTTGGTCGTACGGCGGCTGGTCGTACGGCGGCTGGCCGTGGGGCGGCTGGCCGTACGGGTTCTGGCCGTAGGCCGGTCCTGGCTGCGAGGTGCCACCGTAGGTGCCTTGGTATGCGCCCGGGCCATCCGACGGGCCGCCCGAGGGGCCGTGCGCCGGGTCTCCTGACGGCTCGTTGGACGGGGTCGGGCCCGGCGGCTCGCCTTCCGGCGTGCCGCCGCCCGGCTGCGGGGACTGCTTGTCGAAGGAGGGCTTGCCGCCCCCCTCCGGCTGGGGGCCTGAGGGGTCGTGGGTGCTCATGCCCCCGAGTAGAACATCGCACATTCTTGACGTTCGGGACATTTTGTCCGTTTTGCCGCCGGCGGCCGCGGAAAGGGTGCGGGGTCCGTCGGCTCAGCCGCGCACCACCCGGGTGCGGGCCGCGCGGTCCTGCCAGCCGCGCCGCAGCGGGCGGTCGAGCACCGGCCAGACCAGGCCGAGCAGCAGCACCGCGCCCGCCTGCCGGACGGCCCACCGGAGCAGCGACCGGCCGAGGTTCAGCCTGCCGCGGGCGGCGGGGGCGGCGGCGTCCACCACGCGGATCCGGGCCAGGCGCTTGCCGAAGGTCTGGCCGGTGCGGGCGGTCGGCAGCACCTCGTAGAGGAGGCCGACGAACAGCAGGATGCCGATCAGCACAGCGATCTTGCCCACCACCACGTCGTCCACCAGCCAGACCTGGACCTGGCGGTGGGTGAGGGCGCTGGCCATCCGGGCCTGGTCGAGCTTCTGCTGGAGGTGGTCGGACACCGAGCGGCCGAGGGGGATCCCGGCCGCGACGGCGACGACCAGCAGTACGACGGTGTCCACCACCCGGGCTGCCAGCCGGCGCCCCAGGCCGGCGGGCACGGCAGCAGCCGCCCCGGAGGCGGCACGGCGGCGGACGGCGGACGGCCGGACCGGCTGGGCCGGCCGCACGGCGGGCAGTGGAGTGGTGGGGGCTACCGCGGCGACCGCAACGGGCGTGCGAGGCGGCCCCACGGGCGCGGCGGCCGGGGCGCCAGCCGGTGCATCAGCCGCTGCGGACTCCGCCGCCTCGGCCTCCTCAGCCTCCTCCGCCTCCTCGATCAGCGGCATCGCGCCGGAGGCCTCGACGGAGGGCACCGGGGCATCCCGCACCGCCATCGCCCGGGCCGGTGCGGCGACGGCGGCCACCTCCGCGACAGCCGTAGTGCGGTCGGACTCCGCAAGCCCCTCCTCTGCATCGGGCGCCCCCGGAAGCACCCCCCAGGAGACCCAGCGCTGTGCACCGCCCGTCTCCATCAGGCCCCGCTGCGCCCGTGGATCAGCGTGCCAGCCGGGTTCCTCGGACTCCCCGGACACCGCGCCGGTCACCGGCCACTCGTCGACGCTCCCCGCAGGAATCCCGGCACCCGCCGGCACCCGGGCTCCCACCCGGACCTCGGACACCGCGGACGCCTCGGACACCGCGGCCAGCTCGGACACCGCGGAGGCCGGAGCGACCGGAGCGGCCCCTGCCGGCCCGACCGTCCGGAACACCGGACCGCCGATCACCTCCGCCACCCGCGGCCCGAACACGAAGGACGCCCCACCCGAAGTCTGGTCGAAGTACACCGGCCCGGTGTCGCCCCCGCCCGCCGGCGGCACGGCCTCCGGCACCGGCACCGACTGGGGCCCGGACACCGGCACTGCGGCGGCCGGCACCGCGGTCGCCCGCGCCACCGGAGGCGGCACCGTCCGCGCGGGTGGCCCACCCGGGGTGGGCCGCCGGGTCGGGTAGCGGGGCGGCGGCGGTACCTCGCCCTCGGCGGGTGCGGGTCGGCTGGTGCCGGGCACCCAGGCCGAGCCGCCCCAGTACCGGATGAAGCCGGGGATGGAGGGGTCGGGGTAGTAGCCCGGCTCCGGCGCGACGGCCGGGTCGCCGCCGTCGGCGAAGGGGCGGTCCGTCATGGGGGTCTTCTTTCCTGGCAGGTCCTGACGCGGGCAAGGAAGGACGGTGGACGGCGGCGCGGGCCGCCGGGGAATCCGACCGGCGAGGCCCGACCGGCGAGGGCCGATCAGGGCCGGTGAACGCCGACGGGAGCCGGCGCGACGCAGCCGCCCGCGCACACACCCCGGCGCACGCCCGGCGCTCGGCGCGCATGGGGGTGCCGCCGATGGGCGGAAAGTCGCCGGACAGTCACAAAGAGTAGTACCTCGCCGAACCCATGACGGGAAGTTCGCGAATCCCCGGACAGCGGAGGGCCGCTCGCGGTATGGAACCAGGCGTGCGGCAGGTACTCGCGCGCCCCGCGGTCGCCCGCTCACCACCCCTCGCCGAACTTCCCGAAGAAATCCCGGAAACGTGTGTAAGAGCCGGTGCGGACCGCCCTCTCACAGGTCACAGGGCCCGAAACCGGGCACGACCCGAAGGCAGAGAGGAAGACGATCATGGAACGCCCCGTCAGCGTCGTCGAGCACGAGCTGGAGCTCAACCTGGTGCTCTCGCCGGAGCACAGCGTCCCCGTCCCGGCGCGGCTGTCCTACGGCAGCCACGACCCGTACGCGGTCTACATCACCTTCCACCTGGACACCGGTTCGCCGGTGACCTGGGTGTTCGCCCGCGAGCTGCTGGTCGAGGGCACCTTCCGCCCGTGCGGCCAGGGCGACGTGCGGATCTGGCCGACCCTCTCCCAGACTTCGGCCGGGGGCACCCCCAAGGGCCGGCGCAGCGTGCTGTGCCTGGCGCTGAGCTCGCCCGCCGGGGACGCGCTGCTGGAGGCGCCGCTGCCGGCCGTCGCGGCCTGGCTGGAGCGGGCGCACCGGCTGGTGCCCCCGGGCAGCGAGCTGGCCGCGCTGGACATGGACGGCTCGCTCGCCGAGCTGCTCGCATAGGCGTGCGCCCCGGCGTGCACAGGGCACGTGTACGACCAGCCCGTAACGACCAACAGGGCCGGCCAGCCCGTACCCCAGCCTGTACGACCAGCACGGCACGACCAGAGGGAAGCAGGAGCGGCGCCCCCGCCGGCTCAGCGGGCCGCGGGGGCCTGCTGACGACCGCGGGCGGCGTCCGGACCGCCGTCGCGCTGGCCGGGCAGCCGGACCAGTGGGGCCCCACCGGAGCGCCGCCGGGCCCTTATCCGGATGGCGGCGGCGAGCAGGAAGCAGAGCCCGACCCACGGGTAGACCGAGGTCGGCAGCTGGCGCCACGGCGGCATGTGGAGGACGGCCGTGCCGAGCGGCTTCGCCGCCCACATCGCGAAGGAGAGGAAGGCGGCCAGGGTGGCCCAGAAGGCGGCCCGCCAGCGCACCCGGCGGATGCCGGCCGGGCGGGCGTGCTCGGTGGAAGCCTCGGCGGCGAGCAGGACGAGCATCGGCACGCACCAGATCCAGTGGTGGGTCCAGCTGATCGGCGAGATCAGCACGGCGGTGACGGCCGCGCAGCAGACGCCCCAGGCCTCGGCCCGGGGCAGCCAGCGTCCGCTGCGGGCGGCCCAGGCGGCGACGGCGAGGCCGGCCAGCGCGACCAGGCCGGCCGCGAGGGTGGCGACGGTGCCGGGTTCGGCCAGGTGCAGCAGGCGGGCGACGGCGCCGCGCAGCGACTGGTTGTCGACGATGTACGTCTTGCCGACCCGGGAGGAGTCGTAGAGGTACGTGGTCCAGAAGCCCCGAGTGGCGTCGGGCAGGACCAGGGCGCCGAGCAGGAACGTGCCGAGGAAGGTGAAGCCGGCCACGAAGGCGGCCCGGATCCGGCCGGTGACCAGCAGGTAGACCGCGAACAGGCCGGGGGTGAGCTTGATGCCCGCGGCGATGCCGATCGCCACGCCCTTGCTGCGGCGTCCGTCCGGGCGGGTGAGGTCCCAGAGGATCAGGCAGGCGAGCGCGAGGTTGATCTGGCCGTAACGGAGCGTGGTGAACACGGGTTCGAGCCAGACCCCGAGGCCGGTCACCAGGATCACGCCGATCGGCCGCAGTTCCCGGCGCGGCCAGCCCACCAGCTTGAAGGACAGGTGGGTCAGCAGGGCGAGCAGGCCGACGTTGCCGAGAGTGATCGCGACCCGGAGGACGGGGATCGGGAACCAGGTGGTCGGGACGAACAGCATGGCCGCGAACGGCGGGTAGGTCGCGGGCAGGTTCCACTCGGTGACGCGCAGCGCGTACAGGTCGGTGCCGTTGGCGACGGCGGCGCCCTCGGCCCGGTAGACGACCATGTCCACCATCGAGGTGTGGACGAAGTGGCGCACCACCGCGTACCCGACCAGGGACAGCAGCGCCAGCGCGGAGGCGGCCAGCAGCGGGCGGCGGGGCGCCTCGCGCAGGGCCTGGACGGGGGCGCCGAGCGTTCGGCGCAGCCGGTCCGACAGGGGGGCGGGCGCGGGGTCGGGTGCGGTCCCCACCGGGCTGCGCTCGTCTTGCACCGCTGTCACTGTCCACTCCGTCCACCGCTCGGCCAACCAGCGACGATACCGGATGCCACCCGAACGGGCCTGGACACGATCAACTACTCACAGTGACGAACAGGTCCGTCCGCCCGCGTTCCTCGGCTTCGGGCGGGCGCCCCAGGCCGGCCTCAGCCCCGGTACGCCCCGAGGGCCCGGGTGAAGTCCAGCGGCTGCTGGACGATGCTGCTGCAGGTCGCGTCGGCGTAGCCCTTGGCGCCGCCGTCGCAGGCCTTGTCCCGGGTACCGGACCACATGGCGAGCCAGGCGAGGTGCTTGGCCGTCGCGAAGTCGGCGAGCTGCTTGGCGTCGGCCACGGTGAAGACCTCGTCGGCCACGTCGTTGACGCCGATCATCGGGGTGACCGCGACCCTGCGCCAGGCGGCCGCGTCGTCCAGCGCCAGCACGCTCTTGACCTGGGCCTGGGTGGCGGTGGCCGCGGCGATCGCGTACGTGCCCATCCGGCCCTGCGGGTCGGGGGCGACGCCGTCGCCGAAGTCCATCGCCATGATGTTGACGGCGCCGATCGTGACGCCGTCGGCCTTGGCGCCGGCGACCAGGTCGACGCCCTCCTGGGTCAGGCCGGAGGGCAGCGCGGGCAGGGTGAAGGAGACGTCGAGGGCCTTGCCCTTGGCGGCCGCGTTCCTCTGCAGCTGGGCGATGGCCTGGGCGCGGCGGGTGTTGGCGGCCCGGTCGGCGATCGCGCCGCCTTCGACGTCGAAGTCCAGCTTGGTCGCGCCGTAGGCGTCGACGGCCTTCTGGTAGGCGGCCGTGAGGTCAGCGGCGGAGCCGCACGCGAGGGCCAGTTCGCTGCCGTTGGCGCCGCCGAAGGAGAGCCGGACGTCGCCGCCGATCGCCCGCAACGCGCCGATTTGGGCGGCCACCGCGTCGACGGACAGGTCGCTGACGCCGCCCCACTTGGGCACGCAGCCGCCCCCGGAGACCACGAAGGCGAGGTTGTAGTCCTTCACGCCGCTCGCCTTGGCGGTGGCGACCAGGTCGTACGGCGGGTAGAGCGAGGTGTCCACGTAGGGGGCGAAGCCGGCCCCGGCGCCGACCGGGGGAACGGGCACACCGGTCGCCGTGGGGGTGGCGGTCGGGGTGGCGGTCGGGGTGGCGGTCGGCGCCGGGGTGGTCGGCTTCGCCGTGGCAGTGGGGCTGGGCCCGGCGGTCGCGGTCGCAGTGGCGCTGGCGGTCGGTACGGCGGTGGCGGTCGTGGTCGCCGTGGCGGTGGCCGTCGGAGCGGCGGTGCCGGAGGGGCGCCCCGAGGGGGTGGGCGCGGTGCCGTCACCGGCCTTGCAGGAGACGTTGTTGATCAGGCAGTCGGCCGGCTCGGCCTGCGCCGCGCCCGCGCCGTGGGCGACGAAGCCGACCACCACGCTCGTACCGGGCTCCAGCCGCTTGTTCCAGGCCTCCGGCTTGACGGTGATGTGCCGGCCCTGGGCGGTGAAGGAGGCGTTCCAGAGGGAGTCGATCGTCGCCCCGGCCGGCAGGTCGAAGCTGAGCGTCCAGTCCTCGATCGGGCTGCTGTCCGGGTTGGTGACCAGGTACTGGCCGGTGTAGCCGGAGTCCCACGCGCTGGTGCGGCTGTAGACGGCGCCGAGCGAGGCGGCGCTGGCCGAGGAGGCGAGGAGGACCGTACCGCCCGCGACCAGGGCGGCGGCGACCGCGGCGGCCCCGACGATCGTGCCCTTGCGGCTGCGCCTGCGGCGGCCGGAGCGGCGGGTGGGCTGGGTGGTCATGGCGCGTTACCTCCGCGGGTGCCTTCGGTCGGCCGCCGTCCGGGCAGGGGTGCGTACGGACGTCCGGGCGGCCGGCCCGGCTCGGTCAGGTGACCGGCGCGACCGACGCTAGCGGCGGCCCGGGGGCGGAACCGGCGGGCTGAGCGAGGGGTAGAACTCCCTTAGGCCGCAGTTAAGGAAGACCCTCAAGGAAGACCCCGGCAGCCGACCCCGCGGCGTCTCGACGACGGCCCCACGCCCGGCCCCGGTCCGGCACCGGCACGCCCCCGTCGCCCCCGGTCACCGCTGGAAGAGCGCTCCCCGGCCGCGCCGCCGACCGGCCCGCGCGGGCCCCGCCGTCTCCGCGCGGGCCCGCAGCCGCAGCCGGGTCTCGGCCCCGCCGAGTACGGCGGAGCGGCCGAGCGCGAGGTCCCCGCCGGTGGACTCGGCGAGCTTGCGGACGATGTCCAGGCCGAGGCCGGTGGAGCCCTCCCCGCCGTGGCCCTCGCCGCGTCTGAGGGCGGCGGCCGGGTCGCTGTAGCCCGGTCCGGCGTCGCCGACCAGCACGATCACCGAGCAGTCGGTGGCCAGCACGTCCACCGAGAAGGCGGTGCCGATGGCGGTGTGCCGGAAGACGTTGCCGAGCAGGGCGTCGACGGCGGCGGCCAGGTCCGCGCGCTGGACGGGTACGGGCGCGGCCCGTTCGGCGCCGGCCAGCTGCCAGCGGCGCCCTTCGTCCTCGGCCAGGGCGGACCAGAAGGCGACTCGTTCCCGGATCACCTCGGCGGCGTCGCAGCCGACCGCGACGGCGGGTGCGTCCTCGGGGGCGCGGCGGGCCGAGTGGATGATCTGGTCGACCTCGCGCTCCAGTTGGGCGACCGCGTGCCGGGTGGCGTCGGCCGCGTCGCCGTCGCCGAGCGAGGCGGCGTTGAGCCGTAGGACGGTCAGCGGGGTGCGCAGCCGGTGGGACAGGTCTGCCGCCAGTTCGCGTTCGGCGGCGAGGAGTTGGACGACCCGGTCGGCCATGGTGTTGAACGCGTGGCCGGCTTCGCGCAGTTCCTCCGGGCTGCCGTCGACCTGTCTGCCCTCCACCGGGACGCGTACCGCGAGGTTCCCGGCGCCGAGCGAGCGGGCCGCGCCGGCGAGTCTGCGCGCGGAGGCGACGATCCGGGTGCCCATCCGGTCGGCGACGAGCACCGAGATGGCGACCAGGCCGAGCGCGACGGCGGAGAGCACCAGCCAGGCGGTGGAGACGCCCCGGGTGAGGTCGCTCTCGGCCACGAACACCTCGACCACGGCGGTCCGCCCGGTGTCCACGGCGAAGGGCTGGAGCAGCGCGTACCCGCCGGCCACCTTCACGGTGAAGGAGCGGCCCTGTCCCCCGGCGGTGGCCACGTCGCCGAGGGTGGCCCGGCCCTCTCCCAGGGTCGGCCCGGCGGGGCCGTCCGTCCCGGCGGCGGGCTGCCCGGCCGCCGGCAGGTGGACGGCCATCCGGCCCTGGCCGCCCGCGTCGGTGCTGGCCAGGGCCCGGTCGACGGCGTCCTGGTCGGTGGTGATCGCCAGGGCGGGGCCGAGCGCCGCCGCCTGCCGCTCGGCGGCGGTGAACGCCCGGTCCCGGGCGGTCTGCTGGACCATCAGGCCGAGCGGGATGAGGAAGGCCAGCGCGACCATGGTGGTCCCGGCCACGGCGGCCTTGATCAGGGCCCAGCGCAGCGAGTGTCCGAACCTCCTCATGTCCCGTGCTCCGCGACGCCCCCGGGGGCCTCCAGCCGGACGCCGACGCCCCGGACGGTGTGCAGGTAGCGCGGGTTGGAGGCGGTCTCGCCGAGTTTGCGGCGCAGCCAGGAGAGGTGGACGTCGATGGTCTGGTCGCCGCCGTAGGTCTGCTGCCAGACCTCGGCGAGGATCTCCTTGCGCGGCACGACGACGCCGGGCCGGGCGGCGAGGAAGGCCAGCAGGTCGAATTCACGGCGGGTCAGGTCGAGCGGCCGGCCGTCCAGGGAGGCTTCGCGCCGCTGGAGGTCGATGGCCAGCCCGCCGACCCGCAGGATTCGGGCGACGGGCGCGGCGCCGCTGCCGAGCCGGCGCAGCACGGCGGCCATCCGGGCGCTGAGGTGCTCGCCGGAGAAAGGTTTCACCAGGTAGTCGTCGGCGCCGGCGTTGAGCAGCCGGACGATCTCGGCCTCGTCGTCCCGGGCGGTGGAGATGATCACCGGCACGTTGGTCAGGCCACGGATCATCTTGAGCGCCTCGCCGCCGTCCAGGTCGGGCAGGCCCAGGTCGAGGATCACCAGGTCGCAGCCGACCTGGGCGACCTCCCGCAGCGCTTCGAGCGCGGTGCCCACACTGCGGACGGCGTGGCCGGTGTCGGTCAGGTGGCGGATGAGGGCGGAACGTACGAAGGGGTCGTCCTCGACCACGAGCACTGTTGCCATGGGCCTGCACGGTACGCCATCGGCGCGCAGTGGTCTGTACCTCGGCCGGCAGTGGTCTGTACCTCAGGGCCCGGTCCGGACATGGGCAACTGCCCCGGAGAACACCAGGGCTGCCGGTCTCGGGCGGGACGGAAATGCGGCAGGATGTGCGCACGATGCGGAACGGACTGGTACAGCTCGGCGCCTGGGCGGCGGCCACCGGGGCGGCGGTGGCGCTGTCCTGGCTCGGCGTGCACGCGGTGCTGACCGGCGCCGCGTTCGAGCAGCCCGCGGCGCTGCCGCTGCCGTCCCCCAAGGCCGACGGCACGCCGTACACCCCGGCCGCCACCCCCGAGCAGGCCCACTCGGCCACCCAGGTCGACACCCCGGCCCCGCCGGCCTCCCCCGCCGCGACCACCGCGCACGGTCCGGCCTCCTCCGCGACCGCCCCGCCGCCCAGCCGCCGGCCCTCGCCCGCCGCCACCGCGACGTCCACGGTGAAGAGCTACCCGATCCCGGGCGGCAAGGTCGCGCTGGACCTGAAGGCCGACCAGGCGTCCCTGGTCTCCGCCACCCCCGACCCGGGCTGGCAGATGCAGGTGTGGAACGGCCCCCAGTGGATGCGGATCGACTTCACCAGGGGCGACCAGGCCAACTCGGTCTTCGTCTCCTGGAACGGCCACCCCCCGATCGTCGAGACGGCCATCCGCTAGCGCCGCCCCGGCGCCAGAACCCCCCGCGCGTCAGAACCTTCCACGCGGCAGCCCCTCCGCGGCAGGACCCTCCGTGCGTCAGAACCCTCCGTGCGGCACGTACCCCGGCAGGTACGGCCCCGCGTAGCCGGCCCGGTCGACCAGCGTGTGCCTGGTCCCGCCCGGCACCCCGATGGTGGCGAGCACCGCCACGCCGTACGCGTCCCGCGTCTCGTACGGCTCGGCCAGCGACAGCGCGCCGCGGTCGACCGCGTAGTCGTAGGCGTAGTAGACGTCCGGCACGCTCACCGCGACGTCCAGCACCCCGTCCCCGTACCGGTCCAGGTACGCGGCCAGGTCCCGGCCGCGCGGGCCGATCGCCCGTACCAGCGAGGTGAGCACGATCCGCGTCCCCGGCGCGGCGAGCACGTACGAGGCTGTCTCCGGTTCGCCGGTCTCGGGCCCCGCGTACGCGGTGCAGCGCAGTCCGAGCGCGGCGCAGTAGCGGCGGGCCGCCCGCTCGGCGTCTTCGACCGCGAAGACCACCGCGTCGGCGCGGCCGATGGGCAGTGGACCCGGTTCGCCCAGGTCCGGCGGGAAGCCTGCCCCGAGCGGAACGGTTTCGGCGGCGGTGTCGGTCATGAGGGCCTCCCGGTAGGCGTGCGGACCATGCGGGCTGCGCCCCGGTACCGGGTGGGGCCCGGGCAGGGGCTGGTGGCTGGAGGGTGGCGCCGAGCCGACCTGCGCGCAACTGTTCCGTTTCCTCCTGGTCAAGCTGTGCCCCGGGGCGGGAGAATCGGCCGCACCGCTGTACAGAATGCCCACCGGAGGACGGTGCCGCGATGCCCCCCGCCCACTCCCCGAGCTCCCCGACGCCCCCCGCCTCCCCCGGCGCCCCCGGTTCCCCCGGCTCTCCCGCCCCGCACGGCGCTTCCGCCGCCCCGGCGGTCGGTGCGAACGACACCATCGACGCCCTGGACGGCCGGCTGATCCGGCTGCTCGCCGAGGAGCCGCGGATCGGGGTGCTGGAGTGCTCGCGCCGGCTGCAGGTCGCCCGGGGCACCGTGCAGGCCCGGCTGGACCGGTTGCAGGCCAAGGGCGTGATCGGCGGCTTCGGCCCGGAGGTGGACCCGGCGGCGATCGGCTACCCGGTGACGGCCTTCGCCACCCTGGAAATCTCCCAGGGCCAGGGCACGGACGTGCGGGCGCACCTGGCGAGCGTGCCGGAGGTGCTGGAGCTGCACACCATCACCGGGGTCGGCGACATGATGGTGCGGATCGTGGCCCGTTCGAACGCCGATCTGCAGCGGGTGATCGACCGGGTGGTGGGCTTCGACGGGATCGTCCGCTCGTCCACCGCGATCGTGCTGGAGAACCCGGTGCCGTACCGGATCCTGCCACTGGTGGACCAGGCCGCCGCCGAGTAGGACGGTCAGCAGGCTGGGCCACCGCCGAGCAGGCCAGTCAGCAGGCGGGGACGCTGCCGCCGCTCTTGAGCGCCTGCAGCACCGAGACCGCCTCGCCGAGGGTGCCGACCGGCACCAGTCGCAGCGTCTTGGGCGTGTTCACCTTGGCGTCCGTGCACTCGTCCCTGGGCAGCAGGAACACGGTCGCGCCGTCCCGCGCGGCCGCCTGCGTCTTCAGCGGGACGCCGCCCACCGGGCCGACGGTGCCGTCCTTGTCGATCGTGCCGGTGCCCGCGATGGTGAGCCCGCCGGTGAGGTCGCCGCCCTTGCCGTCGCCGGCGAGCTTGTCGACGATGCCCAGGGCCAGCATCTGGCCGGCGCTCGGGCCGCCGACGTCGCCCAGGTCGACCTTGACCTTCACCTGGTCCGGCGAGAGGTGGAGGTAGCCCAGCGCGGCCGCGGTGGCGCTGTCCTGCGACTCGGCCATCTGCTGGGCCGTCACCTGCTCGGCCTTGGCCGGGTCGCCCTGCGGGTACACGGTGTCGGTCGGGCGGACGGCCTCCTGCGGGTCGAACCAGGCCCGCATCGACCGCAGGAAGGTGCTGCGCTGGTCCGGGTTGGTGGCCGTGATGGTGACCATCCGCAGCTCGCCCTGGGTGGTGCGCAGCGGCGCCCCGGTGATGGTGAGCACCGGCTTGTCCTGGTACGTGCCCAGGGTGTCCGCCGTCAGGCCCGGCCAGGTGATGGTGTACGGCAGCGGGACGAAGGCGGCCACGCCGAACAGTGCGGCGACCAGCACCCCGCAGAGCGCGAGCGCGCGGGTCCGCGGGGAGGTGAGGGCCGTGGGCAGCTTGGTGTCGGACACAAGGGGAATCCAAACACACCCGACGCCCCGCGCGGGCGCTACCTCAGGGCGTCGGCCACCTCGGTCGCCGCCTCCACGACCCGGGGGCCGACCCGCTCGGGGACCATCCCGTTCAGCATCACCACGCCGACGCTGCCCTCGATCCCGGTCAGCCCGAGCAGTGCGGCGGCGGCTCCGCACGCACCGGACTGCTCCTCCGCCCGGGTGATGACGAAGCCCTGTTCGGGCCGGCGCTGGCTGGGGAAGGTGCGGGCGTCCAGGATCGCGCGGCCGGCCGCGCTCTCGGTGAGGGGGTGGCGCAGGCCGGTCCGGTAGGCGACGTGGAAGTCGGTCCAGCTCGGTTCGACCACCGCGACGGCCAGCGCCTCGTTGCCGTCCACCAGGGTCAGGTGGGCGGTGGCGCCGAGGTCCTCGGCGAGGCTGCGCAGGGCGGGCAGCGCGGCCTCGCGCAGCAGCGGGTGCACCCGGTGCGCGAGCCGGAGCACGCCGAGGCCGACCCGGGCCCGGCCGCCGATGTCCCGGCGGACCAGCCCGTGCTGCTCGAGGGTGGCCAGCAGCCGGTAGACGACGGTGCGGTTGACCGCCAGCCGGGCGGCCAGTTCGGTGACGGTGAGCCCTCGTTCGGAGTCGGCGAGGAGTTTGAGGACCCGGACGCCGCGGTCCAGGGTCTGGGAGGTCTCGGCAGTCACGACGGGCAATCCTTTCCGCGGCGCTCGCAGGGCGGGCGGCGCCGGTCCAAGGTCGGTGTCGCGCGCAGGTGGGGGTGGCCGCGCTCGGACCGGTGCGGTGTCGTCCTCGACCCGTACGGTCCTGCGGAGCCCGTCCTGCGGGGGTTGCCCGGCGGAAGAGCGTGGGGGAAAGGTAGTGAAGGAAAGGTCGCGGCGGAAGTGGTTGTCCAAAATTCGGGCGTGATCGACTTCGTCGGCGCCGAAAATTACGGACGAACCATCCCATTTCGCCCGTCACCTCAGGGCATGGGTCCGACGCCGGTCCGAACTCCGGACACCCCGGCACGCGCGCGCCCGCCCGCGCCCCTCCCCGCGCCCCCGCCCGAACGCCTCCCCGCGCCCCTCCCCGCAGGCCGCCCCGCGGCGGCCCGCCGGACCGCTACTTCGCCCACTCCCGGATCTTCGCGATCCGCGCCTTGAGCTGGTTGGCGGTGGCCTGCGCGGTGAGCGGCCCGCCGCACTGGCGGCGCAGCTCGTTGTGGACGGTGCCGTGCGGCTGGTTGGTGCGGTGGTGCCAGGCGGCCACCAGCGCGTTCAGCTCCTTGCGCAGCTCGCGGAGCTCCTGGTGGGTGACGACCGGCCGCTGTTCGGCCGGCATCTCCAGGAGGTCGGCCTCGTCGGCGGGCTTGGTCTTGCTGCGCTGGATCTGGCGGTGCTGGCGCTTCTGCAGCAGCATCTGCACCTGGTCGGGCTCCAGCAGGCCCGGGATGCCGAGGTAGTCCTCCTCCTCCTCGCTCCCCGGGTGGGCCTGCATGCCGAACTCCATGGCGTTGTACAGCACCCGGTCGAAGACCGCGTCGGAGCCGAGCGCCTCGTAGGAGAACTCGTCGCCGCCCGCGCCGTCCGGCCCGTCGTTGGCCCGCTCGGCCTCGGCGAGCAGCCGGTCCTCCTCGTCGAAGAGGCCGTCGCCCTCCTTCTTCGGCCGGTCGAGGACGTGGTCGCGCTGGACTTCCATCTCGTTGGCGAAGCCGAGCAGCATCGGGATGGTCGGCAGGAACACCGAGGCGGTCTCGCCGCGCTTGCGGGCGCGCACGAAGCGGCCGACGGCCTGGGCGAAGAACAGCGGGGTGGAGATCGAGGTCGCGTACACCCCGACGCTGAGCCGGGGCACGTCGACGCCCTCGGACACCATGCGGACGGCGACCATCCAGCGGGAGGTGCCGGCCGCGAAGTCGGAGATCCGCTTGGAGGCCTCGGTCTCGTCGGAGAGCACCAGGGTGACCTTCTCGCCGCTGATCTCGCGCAGCAGCTTGGCGTAGGCGCGGGCCACGGTCTGGTCGGTGGCGATGACCAGTCCGCCGGCGTCCGGGATGGCCTTGCGGACCTCGGTCAGCCGCCGGTCGGCGGCCTGCAGCACGGCCGGGATCCACTCGCCCTGGGGGGCCAGCGCGGTGCGCCAGGCCTGGGCAATCAGGTCCTTGGTCATCGGCTCGCCGAGCCGGGCCTCCAGCTCGTCGCCGGACTTGGTGCGCCAGCGCATGTTGCCGCTGTAGCTGAGGAAGATCACCGGGCGGACGACGTGGTCGGCGAGCGCGTGCCCGTAGCCGTAGGTGTAGTCGGCGACGGACTTGCGGATGCCGTCGCCGCCGGCCTCGTACTGCACGAACGGGATCGGGTTGGTGTCCGACCGGAACGGCGTACCGGTCAGCGCCAGCCGGCGGGCGGCCGGCTCGAAGGCCTCGAAGCAGGCCTCGCCCCAGGACTTGGAGTCACCGGCGTGGTGGATCTCGTCCATGATCACGAGGGTCTTGCGGGCTTCCGTCCGGTTGCGGTGCAGCATCGGGTTGACCCCGACGCCCGCGTAGGTGACCACGATGCCGTGGTACTCCCGGGACAGCGGACCGGAGGAGTACGCAGGGTCCAGCTTGATGCCTATCCGCGCGGCCGCCTCCGCCCACTGCTTCTTCAGGTGCTCGGTCGGCGCGACGACGGTCACCTGCTGCACCAGGTGGTTGTGCAGCAGGTACGAGGCCAGGGTCAGCGCGAAGGTGGTCTTGCCTGCGCCCGGGGTCGCGACCGCGAGGAAGTCCCGCGGCTGGGTCTCGATGTACTTGTCCAGCGCACCCTGCTGCCAGGCCCGCAGCTTGCCCGCGGTGCCCCAGGGGGCACGGCCGGGGAAGGCCGGGGAGAGGTGGTGCGAACCGCCGGGCGCGGCTTGGCCGACGGACCGGGCGGGCGCCTGCGGCTCCGAGGCGTCGGAGAACAGCGGCATCGAGGAGGCGGCGGCAGTACTCACGGTCTCCGAGGGGGATCATCGCAGGTCAGAGGCGGTTTTGCGGCCTCGTCCCGCGGTCGGGCGGCGATCGGACAACCCGCCCAGCCTACCGGGCCGACGCGGTTGGGGCCTCCAGACGGGGCGCCGCGCCGGGCCCGGACGGCCGGAAATCGACGTGACGCGGATCACATCCGATCGCCCCAGAAAATCCGGTAATCACCACGGCCACCAGGACTCTCACCAAGGTGAGGCCGCACCGCCCCCCTGCCCCGCGCGGCCCCGCACCGAACCGAAGGGACCTCCCGTGCGCACCGTCGAAGAGACCGTCCAGGCCCGCCTGATCCTCTCCTCCCACCGCTCCGTCCGGCTGCGGGTGGTCCTGTCCTACCGGCCGGAGGACCCGCTCGCCGTGCGGATGGCCTTTCCCGCCGAGTTCTCGCTGGACGAGGCCGCGGAGGACCCGCAGGGCGCCGAGGACATCGTCTGGGTCTTCGCGCGCCGGCTGCTGTCGGCCGGCGTCGAGCTGGCGACCGGGGTGGGCGACGTCCACGTCCGGCCCGCGCCCGGCCGGTGCACCATGGTCGAGCTGCGGGCCCCGGAGGGCACCGCGCTGCTCCGGTTCGACACCGGCGACCTGCGCCGCTTCCTGTGGCGCAGCCGGCTGGTCGTGCCCGAGGGCGAGGAGCACCTGCACCTGGACGCCGACCGGGCGCTCGCCCAGCTGCTCGGCTGACACCCGGCGGCGCCGGACGCCGGACGCCGGAAGCCCGGGGCGGGCCCCCGGCCCCGGGCCGCGAAGGCCCGGCGGCCCCGCGCGTCAGCCCGACAGCTTGCGCATCAGCCGGACGCCCTGCGCCGCCGTCAGGTGCGGCAGGTACGCCTTGCCGATCGCCCTGGTGATGCCGGGCAGCGCGGCCGGGTCGGGGTAGGCCATGTACATCGGCCGGTACTCCGGCTGGAACTTCGCCTTGAACGCGAGCAGCGAGCGGAAGCCGTACACCGGCTCCAGCACCCTGCCCATCCAGTCCAGCATCCGCTGCAGCCCGGTGGGCTCCTCGCCCTGCCCGGCGCGGGCCAGCGGCGCGCCCGACAGCGACAGGAAGCGGGCGCCCTCCTCCTTGAAGCCGAGCGCGGCCGAGGCGATCAGGAACTCGCTGACGCCGCGGAAGCCGTCGGAGCGCCGGCGCATGAAGTCCAGCGTCCAGCCGACCGGCACGCCGTCCTCGTACACCGGCATCCAGCTGGTCAGCCCGTGCACGACCCGCTGTTCGTCGACCGCGACCAGCACCCGGACGTCCGGGTCGTCCAGCTCCTCCAGGCCGCCGAGCGTGAAGCCCATCTCGGGCAGGCCCTTCTCGGAGACCCATTCCTCGGAGATCGCCCGGATCTGGTCCCGCAGCGCGAGCGGCGCCTCGTGGTAGGCCCACCACTCGGCGGTGATGCCCTGTTTGCCGGCCTTGTTGAGCGCGGTGCGGATGTCCTGCCACTTGCGGCCGGTGAAGGCCAGTTCGGGCAGCGCGACGACGGTGTCCTCGGCGACCTGCACCGAGCGCCAGCCGAGCTGCGCGGCGGCCTCCCTGGTCTGCCCGCTGACGCTGTAGAAGCACGGCGTCCAGCCGCGTGCATCGCAGTAGCGGGCGAAGCCGGCCACCGCCCCGGCCCGGTCCTGCGGCGCGCCGAACGGGTCGCCGGTGGTCAGCGCGACGGTGCCCACCACCCGGTAGGCGACGGCCGCCCGGCCGTGCTCGTCGAACCAGTAGTGGTTGCCGTCCCAGGTGGTGATGAACGACAGCGTCCCGCCGCCGTGCTCGGTGAGCAGCGCCCGGGCCCGCGCGGCGGCCTCCGCGTCGGTGTGCAGCACCGGCCGGCGGAAGGCCGACAGCAGCACGGCCAGCGCCACCACCCAGAACGCCAGCCCGCAGTACGTCTCCAGGAGGCGCGCCACCGGGCCGACGGCGATCGGGTAGTCCGGCAGCAGGTCGTTGTACGCGGGCGGCAGGAACTGCGCCGGCAGGCCGTGCAGCAGCCGGCGGACGGTCGCCCCCGGCTCGAATTGGTCGGCCACCAGCCGTCCGAGCCCCACGTACACGGCGGAGGAGACGAGCGCGGCCCCGCCGAGCACCGCGACCAGCCGGCGCACCGACCGGCCGGACAGCCGCAGCCGGAACCGCTTGCGGGTGGCCAGCAGCAGACCGGTGGTCAGCAGCGGCAGCAGCATCGCCTCGACGAAGTACTGCACCACGTCCTGGCTGACCGGCCCGGCGTCCAGGTACAGCCAGCCCAGCAGCGCGCCCCAGAGCAGTTCGGTGGCGACGGTCACCAGCCAGGCGAACCGCAGCCCCCGGCGCAGCCCCTCGGCGAGCACCAGCAGCAGCGCCGGGAACAGCGTCGCCATCAGCCGGCCGGGGGTGTCGAAGATCCGGACGACGGCGTGCGCGCGGGCGCAGTCGTGCGCCGAGATCGCGCAGAAGTCGGCCACCTCGTCGGGGCTTAGCCGGTGGGAGAGGTAGAGCTCGGAGAAGGTGTTGAACGGCCCGCTGGCGTTGTCGTACAGCGAGGCGATCAGCGGTCCGAAGGCGGCGGCGACCAGGCAGAGCGCGACCAGCACCCGGGTCTCGGAGTGCGAGGAGCGGTGCGAGCGCAGGTACGGGCGGCCGCGGCTGATCAGCGCGCCCACGCCGAGCCCGGCCAGCGCGGCGGCGCACCGCTGGACGCTCTGCAGGTGGCCGACGTACAGCGTCATGACGAGCGGGAGCAGCAGCACCAGCAGGTGCAGCCGGCGGCGCCAGAGCACGGTGAGCCGGTATCCGAGGACCCCGGCCAGCGCGAACAGGCCGACGGCGGGGCCGACCGAGATCTGGTCGGCCACCGAGGCGGTCCACTGCTCGCCGGCCGAGGAGCCGAACGCGACCAGTCCGGCGCCCAGCAGGGTGCCCGCGACCTGCCCGCCGACCAGCACCGCGAGGGTGCGCAGCCGGCCGAGCCGGTGCTCGGCGGCCGGGCCGACCAGGAGCAGCAGCAGGCTGGTGAACACGTACGAGCCGCGGCCCGAGCACCAGAACATCGAGGTGAACGGCGCCCACCAGTGGCCCTCGGCGAGCGTGGGCAGGCCGACCCCGGCCCGCTCCAGCAGCCGCTCGGACGGCCCGTGGGCCAGGCTTCCGGTGGCCGCGCCGAGCAGCCAGAGCCCGGCCAGCAGGACCAGCGTCAGCGGCGCCGAGCGCAGCCGGGTGCCGAGCGCCCGGGCCGCCCGCCGGACGCGCTGCGGGCGCGGCTCCGGCGTACGGGTGACGGGGGCGCGGTCCGCGCCCCGCTCGGCCGCGCGCTGCGCGACGACCCGCGCCGTCCGGTGCTCGCCCTCGCCGACGGCGACGGCCGTCGCCCCCGCCCCCGCCCCGGTCACCGGGTCAGCCCGGTCTGCTGGGCGAGCCAGGGGATCTGCTGGGCGATGCCGGGGCGGAAGACGACCCAGCCGTGGCCGCCCGGCATCAGTTCGAACTTGGACTTCATCCCGGCCCCCTGCACGGCCTGGTAGACCTTCTCCATCTGCGGCCTGAACTCCTCGTCGGTCTCGCCGACGACCATGGCGACGCTGGTGTCCGGGAACTTCTTGCGGGCCATCACCTGCACCGGGTCGACCGCGTCGAACTTCTTCTCGTCGCCGTCGAACGCGGCCTTGACGGTCTCCTCCCGGGTGCCCAGGGTCGGCTCGTCCTGTCCGGACATGTCCAGGACGGTGCCGTACACGTCGGGCGCGTTGACGCCGAGCTGGAGCGCGCAGGTGCCCCCCATCGAGGCGCCGCCGATCCCCCAGGCCTTCCGTCCGGTGGCGGTCTGCAGATTCTGGTGGATCCAGTTGGGCACGTCCACCGCCAGGTAGGTCTGCATCTTGGCGATCTTGGAGTCCAGGCAGAGCGTGTTGGCCCAGGTCGAGCCGAGCTGGTCGGGCATCACCACGATCGGCGCGAGGCCGCCGTGCTGCGCGGCGAAGTCGTCCATCGCCTCGTTGATCTGCGCGGAGAGCACCCAGTCCCCCGGCACCCCGGGCTGGCCGGTGATCATGACCACCACCGGCAGCAGCGGCCGCGGCGTGGCCTGGTAGGCGGGCGGGAGGTAGACGTACGCGTCCCGGGCCTTGAAGCCCGACTTGGTGCCCGGGATCGGCACCACCGAGACGGTGCCCTTCTCGGGCAGGTCGGCCGGCGGCCGCCAGACCTCGTCGAGCACCTTGTCCGGCGGGGCGGCCAGGGTCTGCCCGACCTTGGGGATCAGCCCGTCGGTCTTGGTCAGCCACGGCGCCAGCATCACGCGGCCGCTCGGGAACTGGCCGAAGCCGATGTTGACCTCGGAGGCGGCCATCAGCAGCACCAGGCCGCTCAGGCCGAGCGCGAGGCCGCGGCGCCGCCAGGAGATCCGGCGCATCCGGTAGCCCGCCAGGCAGAGGCCGAGCAGGGCGACGGCTATCCACCAGGTGACGTACTTCGGCGTGCCCTCCGGGAAGGGGTGCCACCAGCCGTCGACCACGACGTCCAGCAGCAGACTGAGCGCGGCCGCGGTGAACAGCGCGGCGGGCAGGCGGAACCGCCACCAGCTCCGGTCGCGGCCGACGGCGAGCGCGAACAGCGCCGCCCAGCCGACCGCGAACACGGCGTGCGGGATCAGGCCCTCGGTGAGCGGCCAGTCGATCGGGTTCCAGCGGGAGGCGAGAGTGAGCGTGGTCATGCTGCTTTGCCCGGCTGGGTGGTGTCGGCCAGGAACCCGTAGGCCACGACGTTGCCGTCGTAGCCGCGTTCCTCGCTGTACGCGCCCCCGCAGGTGATCACCCGCAGTTGCGCGTCAGCGGCCTGGCGATAGACCCGGTCGTCCGGGAAGTCCTTTCGGTCGTGCACTTCGATGGCGTACAGCTGGTAGACGGCAATGGCTCCGTCGGCCCGGGCGATCTCGATCCGGTCCCCGCGACGGAGCGCTCCCAGATGGTAGAAGACGGCCGGACCGGACTTGTTGTCGACGTGCCCCGCGAGGATCGCGGTGCCGCGCTGGCCGGGGCTGGCGCCGCCCCGGTACCAGCCTGCCAGGTTGCGGTCGGCTTCGGGCGGGGCCTGGAGGTGGCCGTCGGCGTCCAGCCCGAGCGCGGTGACCGGGGCGTCCAGCCGGACCGCCGGAATGCGGATCCGGGTCGGCGTGGACGCCCCCAGTGGCGGGACGACGGAGACGGGCGCGATGCCGGCCTGCCCCTGCCCGGCGCCCGGGGCGGGCGGCAGCACGGGCGAGCCGCCGTGCAGCAGCCAGGCACCGAGCACCAGCGCGGCCCCCGCCGCCAGGGTGCCCGGCCACGGGCTCCCGTTCTGCTGGACGCCCACGGGCGCTCCCCTCTGCCGACGGAATCCCACTTCCTGGGAGTTTCCTGGGAAACAATTGAACCGGATCGGACTGTAAAGCACGTCCATACGATGGTCGTATCGGCACCCGCCGAACGGCAGGGCTTCCGCCCCTTTCCTTGCGCCGAGTGCGCGCTCGCTCGCGCAGCGCGACCACCGCCCCCCGCGCGCGGTCACCGCAGGACCACGCCCGCCACGAGCTACCGACGGTTCTACGGCTCGGTCCGGTTGCGGCGTTCGGGCGATCACTCGCGACCACCGGCTGTGCCTCTTCGACCACTTACGCCCTCATGCCATGCTGACTCGGTCACGGGTTCTATCACCTGACCTTCCGATCGGATCCCCGCACTCCCGCACGCTGCCGAACGCCCCACGAACGGAGTGACCATGGACGCGCTCTCCCGCCGCACCCTGCTGGCGGCCGGTGCCGCCACCGCCGCCACCCTGGCGGCGGGCTGCGGCAGCAACCACGCCACCGGCGGGGAGCGGGCGACCGGTTCCGCCGCCCCCGCCACCGGCGCGGCCGTCGAGCAGAGCGCCACCCCGGCCCCGGCCCCCAAGCCGCAGGCCGTCCTGATCGGCGACGGCTCCACCGCCGACACCGGCGCCCAGCCGCACCAGCCCGTCCCCGAGCGGCTGCAGCCCGGGCAGCGCCCGCCGCAGTTCGTGGTCTTCTCCTGGGACGGCGCCGGCGAACTCGACAACGGCCTGTTCGCCCGCTTCCGCCGGCTGGCCCAGGAACACGACGCGAAGATGACCTTCTTCCTCAGCGGCCTCTACCTGCTGCCCGAGTCCAAGAAGGACCTCTACCGCCCGCCGCAGCACAAGGTCGGCGCCTCCGACATCGGCTACCTGAGCGACCAGCACATCCGCGACACCCTGGAGAACGTGCACGCGGCCTGGCTGGAGGGCCACGAGATCGGCACCCACTTCAACGGCCACTTCTGCGGCGCCACCGGCGTCGGCAAGTGGTCCCCCGAGGAGTGGGACAGCGAGATCCAGCAGGCCATGGACTTCGTGACGAACTGGCGCACCAACACCGGCTTCACCGACCTCCCCGCGCTGCCCTTCGACTACCGCAAGGAGCTCATCGGCAGCCGCACCCCCTGCCTGGAGGGCCAGCGCAACCTGCTGCCCACCGCGGTCAAGCGCGGCTGGCGCTACGACAGCAGCGGCAATGGCACCCAGGTGTGGCCGCAGAAGATCCAGGGCGGCGCCCTGTGGGACCTCCCGCTGCAGTCCATCCCCTTCCCCGGGCACACCTTCCAGGTGCTCTCGATGGACTACAACATCATGTACAACCAGTGCGGTCCCAACACCAAGGCCGACCCGGCGCTCCACCCGGGCTTCCAGACCCAGGCCCGCGACGCCTACCTGATGGGCTTCGACCGCACCTACAACGGCAACCGGGCACCGTACGTCATCGGCAACCACTTCGAGGAGTGGAACGGCGGCATCTACATGAACGCCGTCGAGGAGGTCCTCAGGACCATCGCCGGCCGACCGGAGGTCCGCCTGGTCTCGTTCCGCCAGCTGGTCGACTGGCTGGACGCCCAGGACCCTGCGGTGCTGCGCAAGCTGCAGACCCTCGCCCCGGGCCAGTCCCCGGCCGGCGGCTGGGAGGCCTTCCTCGGCACCCCGGCGGCGGCGCCGGCCCCCTCCACCGCCGCCGCCGGCTGACCTCAGGCCTTGCCGCGGACCCGTCCGGAGACCAGCGCCCCCAGCAGGGCCACCCCGGTACTGGTCAGGAGGACCACCGCGAAGGCGCCGGGTGAACCGGCGCCTTCGCCCGTGTGGGCGCCGGCCGCCGAGCCGCCGCCCAGCGCCGCGAACAGCACCCCGGCCAGGCCGGTGAGCAGCACGTTCCCCAGCGCGTCGCTCATCTGCAGCGCGGCCGAGTTGGCACCGGCGTCCTGCGGCGCGGAGAGCTTCATCATCAGCACGCTGACGCTCGCGATGGCCAGGCCCATCCCGATGCCGCCGACGCCCCAGGCCACCGCGGCCACCCAGGTCGGCACCGCCGGGACGAGCACCAGTGCGGCCCCCGCGGTCGCCACCGCGGTCAGCACGAAGCCGCCCCGGATCATCGCCTCCCGGTAGCGCTCGGCGCCCGGCCGCCCCTGCAGCCACGAGCCCAGCGCCCAGGACAGCCCGCCACTGGTCAGGGTGAGGCCGGCCAGCGTCGGCGAGAGCCCGCGCTGGCTGGTCATCATCAGCGGGATGAACACCTCGGCGGAGAAGAACGCCCCCGCCGCCACCCCGCGCAGCAGGATCACGGTCGGCAGCCCGCGCACCGCCCGCAGCGTCCCCGCGGGCAGGAGCCCGAGGACGGCGGGCAGCAGCAGCGCCGCCCCGGCCGCCCCGGGGAGCAGCCCGACGGGGTCGAGGCGCTGGCCCGCGTACTGCAGCAGTCCGGCGCCGAGCGCGGCCATCGCCGCCAGGGCGGTGCGGCGGCGGTCGAAGTCCGCGCCCCTGGGCGCCGGGTGCTCGCGCTCGGAACGCGCCAGCGCCGGGCCCATCACGGCCAGCGGCAGCAGGATGAGCGCCGGGACGGCCAGGAACACCCAGCGCCAGCCGAGGTGCTGGGTGACCGCCCCGGCGACCAGCGGGCCGACGATCGAGGGCAGCACCCAGGCCGAGGAGAAGGCCGCGAACACCGACGGCCGCAACCGCTCCGGATAGGCCCGGCCGACCACCACGTACAGCGCGACGATCACCAGCCCGCCGCCCAGGCCCTGGACGGCCCGCCCGGCCACGAACACCCACATCCCGGGCGCCGTCCCGGCCACCAGCAGGCCGACGCCGAACACCGCGATGCCGGTGAACAGCGGCCGCAGCGGCCCGCGACGGTCGCACCACTGGCCGGAGACGACCAGGGCGAACAGCGTGGTGGTGAAGTAGCCGGAGAAGGCGAAGGCGTACAGCCCGAGGCCGTTCAGCTGGCGGGCCGCCGTCGGCATCGCGGTGTTCACGGCGGTCGCCTCGAAGGCGATCACCAGGACCACCGAGACGATCCCCAGCGTCAGCGCGCGGTAGCGGCCGCTGAGCACCCCGCCGCCGGAGTCGTCGTCGAGGGGTATCGGTGCGGGGTCGACCGAGGTGGGGGAGGCAGTGGTCATACGAGACATCGTAAGAGCCGTCGGCCTCGGTGACCCCTGACCAGGGTCGGTGCCCGACTCGGTCCCGAGGCCTAGGACGGGCCCCACGCCGCGGGCCGCGCCCCGGTCAGTGCAGCACCTTCAGGCCCACCACGCCGGAGACGATCAGCAGCAGGCAGGCGATCCGGGCCATGGTCACCGCGTCGCCCAGGACGGCCATCCCGTAGAGCGCGGTGCCGACCGCGCCGATGCCGACCCAGACCGCGTAGCCGGTACCGATCGGAATGGTGCGCATCGCGTACGCCAAGCCGCCCATGCTGAACAGCAGTGCGACGCCGAAGACGATGCTGGGGACGGGACGGGTGAAGCCCTTGGACGACTCCAGGGCGACCGCCCACACGGTTTCCAGGAAACCCGAGACGAGCAGAACGAGCCAGGCCATGACGGTGATGCCTCCGCAGTCCACAGCGGCCGAATTGCCGCTGAACTGCGCCGTCTTGTCGTCACCGGGTACGACGCGCTCGTCCGGGGTGGCGCGAATGAAGCCACCTGCCTCCGACCGTAGCACACACTGCCATACAGAATTTACAAACCGGCATTGACCCCCCTCCCCCGGATACGCCACCATGAATTCACTGGCCGTGTGCCCGAGTGGCTTAGGGGACCGTCTGCAAAGCGGTGCACGCGGGTTCGATTCCCGCCATGGCCTCGTGGAAAAGGAATTGCCGGTCGACTCGTGAAGTCGACCGGCAATTCCTTTGCGTCATTTCCCGCCGTTTCCTGGCTGCTTTCTCGCCGCGGTCCGCGGCGGGAAAACGGTGGCCCGCGGCGGGAGACCCCTCAGGCCGTGACGGCGTCCTCCGCCCGGATCGGCAGCCGGCCGACCGGCAGGCCGGTGGCGGCGCGGACGGCTGCGGCGACCGCCGCCGGGGCCACCACCGCGGGCACCGCGCCGACCGCCTTGGCCCCGAAGGGGGCGACCACGTCGCGCTCCTCCAGCAGCGTGGCGATCCGCACCTGCGGGGTGTCCAGCGCGGTCGGCAGCCGGTAGCCGGTCAGCGAGGGGTTCTGCAGCACGCCGCCCTCCGTGCGCAGGTCCTCCAGCAGTGCCAGGCCCACGCCCTGCGCCACACCCGCCTCGATCCGGTCCTCGATCTGGCGCGGGTTCAGCGCCCGGCCGACGTCCTGGGCGACCGTCACCTCGACCACCCGTACGGTGCCCAGTTCGATGTCCACGTCCACCACCGCGCGCATCGCGCAGAACGAGATGGAGACGAAGGCGTCGCCCTGCCCGGACTCGTCCAGCGGCTCGGTGGGGTGCGGGCGGCACTGCGCGGTGGCCCAGAGCTCCTTGCCCTCCAGCGCCTCGGCGACCGGCATGCCCAGCACCCCGTCGTACGAGGTGATCTTGCCGTCGGCGATCTGCAGCAGCTCCGCCGACATCCCGAAGTTGGCCGCGATCGGCTGCAGCAGCTGGTGGCGGACCATCAGCGCGGCCCGCTCGACGGCGCCGCCGGAGACCCAGGTGTGCCGGCCCCGCGCGGAGGGACCGGCGATCGACTGGTCGCTGTCGGCGGGCGCGATGTAGACCTCGCTGACGCCCAGTACGGTCTGCACGATCTGCCGGGCCAGCGTGGCGAAGCCCTGCCCGGCGTCGACGGCCGCGCAGATCACCGTGGCGTGGTCGCCGCTGACCCGCACGGTCGCGGTGGAGACCTCGTCCTCGCCCTCGGCGCCCAGCATGTGCACCATGCCGACGGCGTAGCCGATGCCGCGCCGCACCGCGGCCGGGTCGCCCGCGCCGCCGGGCCCGCCGGGCAGCACCCACTCGGCGTCCGGGTCGTCCACCGGCAGGGCCGGCAGCGGCTCGTCGGCGACGGCGTCCAGCAGGGCGCGCACCGGCGCCGGGCAGGTGACGGCCTGTCCGGTGGGCAGCGGGTCGCCGGTGGACATCGCGTTGCGCCGGCGGATCTCCACCGGGTCCACCCCCACCCGGGCGGCCAGCTGGTCCAGCTGCGACTCGTAGGCGAAGCAGGCCTGCAGCGCGCCCTCGCCGCGCATCCGCCCGGCCGGCGGGTTGTTGGTGCGCACCGCCCAGGCGTCCACGAAGACGTTGGGGCAGATGTACGGGCCGACGGAGAACGCCGTCGCGGCGGCCAGTGCCTCGGCGGAGACGTCCGCGTAGGCGCCGCCGTCCAGCAGGATCTGCGCCTCGACCTTCACCAGGGTGCCCTCGGCGTCGGCGTGGTGGCGGTAGCGCAGGAGCGCGGGGTGGCGCGAGGTGTGGGTGTGGAAGGACTCCTCGCGGGTGAGGGTCATCTTCACCGGGCGGCCGGTGCGCAGCGCCAGCAGTGCCAGGGTCACCTGGAAGGACAGGTCCTCGCGGTCGGTGGTGGCGCCGGGCACGCCGGTGACCACCAGCCGGACCCGGTCGGGCTCCAGGCCGAGGCAGGCGGCGGTGCGGTCGCGGTCGCCGTGCGGGTCGGTGGAGGACAGGTGCAGTTCGACGCCGCCGTCCGGGCGCGGTACGGCCAGTCCGGCCTCGGCGCCGAGCGGGGCCGGGTCCTGCCGGCCGACCTGGTAGAGGCCCTCGACGACGATCTCGCCGACCGCTTCCGGGTCGCCGGTGCGCAGCGGCAGGTGGCGGAACAGGTTGCCGTCCGGATGCAGCGCCGGCGCGGTGAAGGCCTGCTCGGGGTCGATCACGGCCTCCAACGGCTCGTAGTCGACCGCGATCAGACCGACCGCCAGCCGGGCGGTGTCCGGGTGGTCGGCGGCCACCGCGGCGATCGGCTCGCCGTGGTGGCGCACCACGCCGGCGGCCAGCACCGGGCGGTCCGCGACGATCGGGCCGGCCGGGGCGCCGTCGGGGGCGCCGTCCGGGCCGGGCGGCAGGTCGGCGGCGGTGACCACGGCGTGCACACCGGGCAGCGCGAGCGCGGCCGAGGTGTCGATGCCGCGGATCCGGGCGTGCGGGTGCGGCGAGCGCAGCACCGCGCCCCACAGCAGGCCCTCGGCCCACAGGTCGGCCGCGTACGGGTAGATGCCGAGCGCCTTGGGGAGCGCGTCGCTGCGCAGCGGGGAGCTGCCCAGGCCGAACGGCTCCGGTGCGCCGCCCTCGTCACCGTCCTGCTGGGGTGCTGCGCCGATGTCGGTAGGCGACGTCATGATGCGTGGTCGTCCTCGGGGAGCCGGATGCCGTGGGCGGGGGTGGCACCGTACGGGACGCCGGCCGGGGCACCGCCCTCGGCCGGGGCGCCGTGCGGGTGCGGGGCGGCGTACGGGGTGCCGTGCGCGGGGGTGGGCTCGTAGACCGGGGCGTCGTAGCCGGTGTCGTAGCCGTTGTGCTGCTGGTGGCCGTCCGGGTAGGGCAGGTACGTGCCGTGGGCGGGGGTGTCCTGGTACGGCTGTTCGGGGTAGCCCTGCGGCGGGTAGTACACCTGGTCGTCGGTGGCCTGGGCGGGGATCTGGGCGGGGATGCCGCCCTGCACCGGCGCCAGGACGGCGGTGTCGTACACGCCGGTGTCGTAGCCGCCCGACGGGTCGCCGTACGGCGTCCCGGCCGGGGCCTGCGCCTGCTCGACGGGCTGCTGCCCGGCGGGGTGCGAGCCGGCAGGGTGCGGCGCAGCGGGGTGCGGCGCAGCGGGCCGCTGCTGCGGGACGTGCTCGATCCAGGCGTCGGCGTCGGCGTAGACCGGCGGCTCGACGGCGGGTGCGGCTTCGAAGGGCGCCCCGGCGGGCGCCTGGGCCCCCGGCTCGGCGGGCGTGCCGCCCGGCGCCCCGGCGGCCGGCTCGGCGGACTGCGCGGCCTCCGCCGCGGTCTCCTCCGCCTCCTCGGCCTCCACCGCGCGGGCGTCCGCGACGGTCTGGACGGCCGCGAGCACGCCCTTGTAGCCGGTGCAGCGGCAGAGGTTGCCGCAGAGCGCCTGCCGGGCCTCGACCTCGGTGGGCCGGTGGTTGCGCTGCAGCAGGTCGTGCACGGCCATCGCCATGCCGGGGGTGCAGTAGCCGCACTGGACGGCGCCGGAGGCGGCCAGCGCCTGCTGGACGTCGCTCGCGCCGCCGCCGGCCGACAGGCCCTCGACGGTGTTGATCTCGCTGTCGGCGGCCAGCGCGGCGGGCACCAGGCAGCCGGCCACGAGCTGGCCGTCCACCTGCACCGAGCAGGCCCCGCACTCGCCCTGCTCGCAGCCGTCCTTGGCGCCGGCCAGGCCGAGCCGTTCGCGCAGCACGTAGAGCAGGCTCTCGCCGATCCAGGCGTCGGTGACGGGCCGTTCGAAACCGTTGACCCGCAGCGTGTAGGAGGCGCACGGGCGCAGCTCGCGACTGACCTGCGGGGAGAGGCCGAGCGGGTCGGCGTCGAGGGTCTCGTTGGGGTCTGTGGTCACTTCAGCGCCCTTCCCAGTGCCCGTCGGGCCAGCACCGCTACGGTACGCCGCAGCCGAACGGCGGCCGCGGTCGGCCCCTCGGTCACGGCCTCCCAGGCGCCTTCGGCGCCGTAGTTGTCGGGGACGCAGGCGGTGGCCACGTACTCGCCGAAGGCGGCGGTCGCGGCCGGGTCGATCTCCCGGCTGCCGTCCCAGTCGATGCAGCCGGCCACCCAGGCCTCGGCCTCCAGCGGGCGCAGCGGCACCGGGGCGACGGCCCCGACGGCGCAGCGCACCGAGCGCCGGGCCGGGTCGAGGACGAGGGCGACGGAGGCGGTGGCGCGGGCCGGGCCGCTGCGGCCGGTGGCCTTGAGGAAGACCTGTGGCGCGTGCAGCAGCGGGACGCGCACCCAGGTGAGCAGTTCGCCGGGGCGCACCGGGTCGAGGCCGGTGAGCAGGTGACTGACCGGCACCTCGCGGCTGCCGCCGGCCCGGGCGAGGGTGACGCTGGCCTCCAGCGCGGCGAGCACCGGCAGGGTGTCGCCGGCCGGGGCGGCGGTGACGATGTTGCCGCCGAGGGTGCCGACGTTGCGGACCTGCGGCGGGCCGGCGGTGCGGGCGGCGTCGGCGAGGGCGGGGATGAGCGCGGCGAAGTCGGGGCGGTCCATCCGGGCGTGGGTGAGTCCGGCGCCGAGGACGGCGGTGCCGCCGTCCTCGTAGCGCCAGCCGCGCAGTTCGGTGATCCGGCCGAGGCCGACCAGGGCGGCGGGGCGCAGCCGGCCGGCGTTGACGGCTTCCATCAGGTCGGTGGCTCCGGCCACCGGTACCGCGGCCGGGGCGGTGGCCAGCGCGTCGACGGCCTCGTCGAGCGAGGCCGGCAGCATGATCGTCCGGTTCACCTGGGTCCCACCGTGCTCCACTTGCTCATCCGTCGCCTGCCGCCCGCGGCTTTCGGCCGTGTTGTCCTGCGTCAGCAGCCCGGCCTGGCCCGTAGGGTACGGGCGATCGGGCCGGGTTGGGCAACTCTGGCACACAATGCTCGATGATCATTTCGGGGCTGGTGAACGGGACTGCCCGATTGGGACGGATACCGGGCGGTATCTGCCCGGACCCGGTCCGGGCCTGGGCAGATGTTCATCTGTTCTTGACGTCGGATGACCACCCGGAAGTTCCCGACGGGTAGGACTAGCCCACCGGCGGCGGCCCCTCGATCGGCCGGCCGAGCACGCCGGGCCGGCGCTGCCACGGGTGCGGTCCGCCGGCCGGGCGGTACTCGACGCCGAGCGCGTCCAGCACCGCCAGGTGCGCCGTCAGCCGCTGCTCGAACCCGGCGAAGTCACGCGCGGCCGGCTCGGAGGGCAGCTCGGACCAGGCGACCTCGGCGAAGGCGACCAGTCGGGGGAAGGCCCGGTAGTCGATGTCCCGGGCGCTGTCCGCGAACTCGCTCCACAGGTTGGCCTGGGTGCCGATCACGTGCCGCGCGGCGGCCCCGTCCAGTTGCGCGGGCACCGGCTCGAAGCGGTAGACGTCCTCCAGCGTGCGGACGAAGCCGACCGGGATCGGCTCGTCCGGTCCGTCCGCCTGCCGGTGGTCGAAGTAGACGTGCTGCTCGGGGCACATCACCACGTCGTGCCCGGCCTTCGCGGCGGCGATCCCGCCGCCGAAGCCGCGCCAGGAGGAGACGGCGGCGCCCGGGGCGAGCCCGCCCTCCAGGATCTCGTCCCAGCCGATCAGCCGGCGGCCCCGCTCGGCCAGCCAGCGGTCGAAGTGCCGGATGACGTGGCTCTGCAGCTCGTCCTCGTTGGCCAGGCCCAGCTCCCGGATCCGGGCCTGGGCGGCGGCGCTGTCCTTCCACTGCTCCTTGGGGCACTCGTCGCCGCCGAGGTGGATGAACTCGGAGGGGAAGAGCTCCAGGACCTCCTCCAGCACTCCTTCGAAGAAGCGCAGGGTCTCCTCGGAGGCGTTGAGCACGTGGTGGCTCACCCCCCAGTCCGTCCAGACGCCGAGCGCGGCGGTGTCCACCACGTCGGTGTTGCCCAGCTCGGGGTAGGCGGCGACGGCGGCCTGGGTGTGCCCGGGCAGGTCGATCTCCGGGACGACGGTGACCCCGCGCTCGGCCGCGTACGCGACGATCTCGCGCAGGTCGTCCTGGGTGTAGTAGCCGCCGTGCGGGCGGTCGTCGCGGCGCTGCCCGGTCCGGTAGCCGACCATCGAGCGGTCCCGCCAGGCGCCGCGCCCGGTCAGCCTCGGGTAGCGCTTGATCTCCACCCGCCAGCCCTGGTCGTCGGTCAGGTGCAGGTGCAGCACGTTGAGCTTGTGCGCGGCCAGCAGGTCGACGAAGCGCAGCACGTCCGCCTTGGGCAGGAAGTGCCGGGCGACGTCGAGCAGGGCGCCGCGCCAGCCGAAGCGGGGGGCGTCCTCGATGTCGGCGCCCGGCAGCACCCAGCCGTCGCGGCGCAGCGGCGAGCGGCGGTAGGCGTCCGGCCCGAGCAGCTGCCGCAGGGTCTGCGCCCCCCACCGCGCGCCGGCCGGGCCGCCGGCGGCGAGCAGGGCGTGGCCGGGGCGCACCGTGATCCGGTACGCCTCGGCGGCGAGCGCGTCGTCCTGGACCAGTTCGATTCCCGCGCCCGGCCGGCCGGGGCCGAGCGGCAGCCCGGTGGCGGCGGACAGCGTGCCGCGCAGCCAGCGCTCGGCGTCGGCCAGCGCGGGCGGGGCGGTCAGCGTGGTCGCGGCGTCGAGCGGGAAGTCCTCGTCCGGGCGGCGGACGGCACTCGAAGGTGCGGGAATGAGGTCCATTCCGACATCCTGCCCACGCCCGCGATGATTGGCATAGACCACCGTGCGATCGCGGTGCTATGCAAAACGGCGCTGCGGCCGGGAACGGGCGGCGGACTACTTGTCGCCGTCGCCGTCCTGCGGCTTGCCGATGCCGTCGTAGATCTCCTTGCACATCGGGCAGACCGGGTACTTCTTCGGGTCGCGCCCGGGCACCCACACCTTGCCGCAGAGCGCCACCACGGGAGACCCGGAGAGCGCGCTCTCCATGATCTTGTCCTTCTGGACGTAGTGCGCGAAGCGCTCGTGGTCGCCGTCCCCGTGGGACACCTGGGGGACGGGCTCGACCAGGGTGCCGGTGCCGAGGCCGCGCTCGGGCTCAAGAGTGCTCATGGGTGCCAAGTCTATGGGCGCCCCGGGAAACCGGGCCAGTGTCGCGCGTCGGGGCCCGCGGCTCAGTTCATCGTCGGGTCGTCCGGGTAGGTCGTCAGCAGGGCCAGCGGACCGCGCTGGCGGCGCAGCACCGCGCGCCACAGCCGCTCCGGCTCGGGGTTGGAGACGTCCCCGGGCTCGCACTCCACCAGGTACCAGGCGCCGCTCTCCAGCTCCGCCTCCAGCTGGCCCGGCGACCAGCCGGCGTACCCGGCGAAGATCCGCAGGCTGCCCAGCTCGCCGGCCAGTACCTCGGGCGGCGCGCCCAGGTCCACCAGGCCGATCGCGCCGTGCACCCGCCGCCAGCCGAGCGGCCCGCCGGTGCCCGGCTCGCCCGGCGCCACCGCGAGGCCGAGTGCCGAGTCCAGCGCCACCGGGCCGCCCTGGAACACCACGGCCGGCTGCCCGACGAGTCTCCCCCAGCCGTCGAGCACGCTGCCCACCTCGACCGGCGTCGGCCGGTTGAGGACCACGCCGAGCGCCCCCTCGGCGTCGTGGTCGAGGAGGAGCACCACCGCCCGGGCGAAGTTCGGGTCGGTGAGCATGGGCGTCGCGACGAGCAGACGGCCGGTGTGGGACCGGTCTCCGTGCGAATGGGCCGCCGTCATGCCTCACATGATCCCGCAGAACGGCCCCGGTCGGACACCGCAACGCCCGAAACCCGACACGCCGGACGAACACCCGTACGGCGGCACCGGCGGGCGCGAGCGCGCCCGGAGAGAGCACCATCACGGGAGAGGCTCACGGGAACCAACGGCACGCCCACTACCATCTACGTCTGGTGGACGCCCATACGGTGCCGACTCGGATTCACCGGGGGCCCGAACGCGCCCGTATCACCGGTCCACCACCGGCTCTCTCCCGGAGCCCTCCCCGATTCCTCTGGCACCCCGGATTGCGAGAACGATGACCGACGACGTCCTGCTGGTCCACGGCGGAAACCCGCTCGAAGGCGAGATCCGCGTCCGCGGTGCGAAGAACCTGGTCCCCAAGGCCATGGTCGCCGCCCTCCTCGGCCAGGGCCCCAGCAGACTGCGCAACGTCCCGGACATCCGTGACGTCAAGGTGGTCCGCGGACTGCTCCAGCTGCACGGCGTGACCGTGCGCACCGGTGACGAGGACGGCGAGCTGATCCTCGACCCCTCGCACGTCGAGAGCGCCAACGTGGCCGACATCGACGCCCACGCCGGCTCCTCGCGGATCCCGATCCTGTTCTGCGGCCCGCTGCTGCACCGCCTCGGCCACGCCTTCATCCCCGGCCTGGGCGGCTGCGACATCGGCGGCCGCCCGGTCGACTTCCACTTCGAGGTGCTGCGCCAGTTCGGCGCCACCATCGAGAAGCACCCGCAGGGCACCTACCTCGTGGCCCCGCAGCGCCTGCGGGGCACCCGGATCGAGCTGCCCTACCCCTCGGTCGGCGCGACCGAGCAGGTGCTGCTCACCGCGGTCCTGTGCGAGGGCGTCACCGAGCTGCGCAACGCGGCCATCGAGCCGGAGATCGTCGACCTGATCTGCGTCCTGCAGAAGATGGGCGCGATCATCGCCCTGGGCACCGACCGGACCATCCTGATCACCGGTGTGGACGAGCTCGGCGGCTACAACCACCGCGCGCTGCCGGACCGCCTGGAGTCCGCCTCCTGGGCCTGCGCGGCGCTGGCCACCAAGGGCGACATCTACGTCCGCGGCGCCCGCCAGCTGGAGATGATGACCTTCCTGAACACCTTCCGGAAGGTCGGCGGGGCCTTCGAGGTGGACGACGAGGGCATCCGGTTCTGGCACCCCGGCGGCGAGCTCAAGGCGATCGCCCTGGAGACCGACGTGCACCCGGGCTTCCAGACCGACTGGCAGCAGCCGCTGGTGGTCGCGCTGACCCAGGCCACCGGCCTGTCCATCGTGCACGAGACGGTGTACGAGTCGCGGCTCGGCTTCACCGGCGCCCTGAACCAGATGGGCGCGCACATCCAGCTGTACCGCGAGTGCCTGGGCGCGACCCCGTGCCGCTTCGGCGCCCGCAACTTCCTGCACTCCGCGGTCGTCTCCGGCCCGTCCAAGCTGATCGGCTCCGAGCTGGTCATCCCGGACCTGCGCGGCGGCTTCTCGTACCTGATCGCGGCGCTGGCGGCCGAGGGCACCTCGACCGTGCACGGCATCGACCTGATCAACCGCGGCTACGAGAACTTCATGGAGAAGCTGCGGGACCTGGGCGCCCACGTCGAGCTGCCCAGCGAGCAGCTGGTCGACGCCTGACCGTCACCCCGGCCGTACGCCTAGAGGCCGGGCCCCCACACGGGGGCCCGGCCTCTCGGCGTTCAAGGGGTGGCTCAGGCAGCGCCCTTGGCGGCTTCCTTCAGCTTGGAGCCGGCGCTCACCTTGGCGCTGTAGCCCGCGGCGATCTGGATCGGCTCGCCGGTCTGCGGGTTCCGGGCGGTGCGGGCGGCACGGTGGGTGCGCTCGAAGGTCAGGAAACCGGGGATGGTGACCTTCTCGTCGCCCTTGGCGACGACCTCGCCGACGATCTCGGCGAAGGCGGCCAGAACGGCGTCGGCGTCCTTGCGGGTCACCTCGGCGCGCTCGGACAGCGCGGCCACCAGCTCACTGCGGTTCATGTGTACTCCTGTGGTCTGTTCGCTTGCGGTGTGCGGGGGCCCATCGGTGCTCCCACCGGGGGGCACCCGGATAGGCCGCAGGTCCGCACACTGTGCTCATGCAGGCAATGCGTGGTCGCAGGCCGGATCCGTACCCGATGCCGCGCGCCGGAGCCTTCGAAGGCCCACCCGCCTGCCTGGATACGAATCCTGCCCCGACCGGCCCCGAGAAAGCCAATCGGGCCCCGGCCGGGCCACCCGAACACAGCCCGCCCGTTGGAGGTGTGACGCTCCGTCGGCTCCGGCGGACCGGGCGCGGACGGCGGTCGGGAGGACTCGCCGGAAGACCAGGGGGACGTTCCGTACTTGTCGGACACGCCTGCCCCGTGCAGGGCTACCGTACGCCCTAGGACTGACAAGCCCAAACACGCCCCTCGCCCTTGTGTCGCAAGGGTTCGGGGCGGGCCGGGCGGGTATGACCACTATTCGTACATTTGAGCGACCGGCGACACGGCCGCCGATCCGGCCGTCAGAGCTTGACGACGGGGAAGGCGGAGGTGTCCAGGGTGCCGACGATGCCCGGGGTCGGACGGTCCGGCGCGCGGTCCTCCTGGACGCCGGCCAGGGCCGCGTCGCGCACGGCGGCGGCGACGGTCTTGGCGACGTCCTTGTGGAAGACGCTCGGGATGATGTAGTTCGCGTTCAGCTCGTCGTCGGCGACGGTGGTGGCCAGCGCCCGGGCGGCGGCGATCATCATCTCCGTGTTGACCGTACGGCTCTGGGCGTCCAGCAGGCCGCGGAAGACGCCCGGGAAGACCAGCACGTTGTTGATCTGGTTCGGGAAGTCGCTGCGGCCGGTGGCGACGACGGCGGCGGTCTGCCGGGCGATGGCCGGGTCGACCTCCGGGTCCGGGTTGGCCAGCGCGAAGACGACCGCGTTCTCGGCCATGGTGGCCAGGTCGTCGCCGTCCAGGACGTTCGGGGCCGAGACGCCGATGAAGACGTCCGCGCCCGCCACGGCCTCCTTGAGGCTGCCGGTGCGGCCCGAGCGGTTGGTGTGCTCGGCGATCCAGCGGAGGCTGTCGTTGAGGTCCTCGCGGCCCTCGTGGACCACTCCGCGCACGTCCGCCACGGTGGCGTGCTCGACGCCGGCCGCCATCAGCAGCTTGAGGATCGCGGTGCCGGCGGCGCCGGCGCCCGACATCACCAGGCGGATGTCGCCGATCTCCTTGCCGACCACCTTCAGCGCGTTGGTGAGGGCGGCCAGCACCACGATCGCGGTGCCGTGCTGGTCGTCGTGGAAGACCGGGATGTCCAGGGCCTCGCGCAGCCGGGCCTCGATCTCGAAGCAGCGCGGCGCGGAGATGTCCTCCAGGTTGATCCCCGCGAAGCCGGGGGCGATCGCCTTGACGATGGCGACGATCTCGTCGGTGTCCTGGGTGTCCAGGCAGAGCGGCCACGCGTCGATCCCGGCGAAGCGCTTGAAGAGGGCCGCCTTGCCCTCCATGACCGGCAGCGCGGCCGCCGGGCCGATGTTGCCCAGGCCCAGCACCGCGGAGCCGTCGGTGACCACGGCCACGCTGTTGCGCTTGATGGTGAGGCGGCGGGCGTCCTCGGGGTTCTCCGCGATCGCCATGCAGACCCGGGCGACGCCCGGGGTGTAGATCATGCTGAGGTCGTCGCGGTTGCGGATCGGCAGCTTGGACGACATCTCGATCTTGCCGCCGAGGTGCATCAGGAAGGTGCGGTCCGAGACCTTGCCGATCGACACGCCGTCGATCGCGCGCAGCTTCTCGACGATCTCCTCGCCGTGCGCGACCGAGAAGGCCGCCACCGTGACGTCGATTCGCAGCGCCTCCAGGCCGGAGGCGGTGACGTCGAGACCGGTCACCGAACCGCCGGAGGACTCCACGGCCGTGGTGATCGCACTGACGGCGTTGCCCCGCGCCGGGACCTCCAGCCGTACCGTGATCGAGTTGGAGACACTGGGCACCGTCGCCATCGACGCTTCCTTCTTCCGTCTGTCCCGCAGGCTCAACATTTTGTTGAAGGCATCGCCTGCGCATGCTAGACCTCGATCGTCGCACCTTCCAAGGGATAGCCAGAAATAACGTTCATTGAGTGTGCGGATCCGACAATCCGGGCCCGCCACCACCGAGCTCCCGCCGCCCACTCCTTGCCTCTCCGGGCCGATGCGTTACATTGGACGGGACACCGGCTCGATCCAAGCCCCCGGGCCCAACCTTCGTCCCTTCGAGGGACCACTTGCCGCGAGGCGAGCATGGCGGGTCGGTGTCGTCAACGTCTGAGGGCCCCTCACCAAGCGGTGAGGGGCCCTCTTCCGTACGGTCCGTCAGTCGCGCAGCAGCGCGGGCACGCCGGCCGCGTCCGGCAGGTCGTCCGGGCCGGACAGCACGGTCAGCCGCTGGGTCGCCCGGGTCAGCGCGACGTACAGCACCCGCAGGCCGGCCTCCGACTCGCCGGCGATGCCGGTCGGGTCGGCCACCACGGTCGCGTCGTACTCCAGGCCCTTGGCCTCCAGGCTGCCCAGCGCGACCACGCGTTCGCCCAGGCCCTCGGCCCACCCGGCCGCCTCGGCCCGGCGGTCCATCGGCACCACGATCGCCACGGTGCCGTCCACCTCGGCCAGCAGCCGCTCCAGCTCGGCCCGGGCGGCCTTGCCGAAGGCCTCCGGCGCGGGGTCGGCGGTCGCCGCGAAGCGCGGCTCAACACCGACGTGGCGCACCGCGCTCGGCGACGGCGTGCCCGGCGCCGCCAGCGCCAGCACTCTGGCCGCGACCTCGGCGATCTCGGCCGGGTTGCGGTAGTTCACGGTCAGCGTGAAGCGGCGGCGCGGCTTGCCGGCCAGCACCTCGTCCAGCGCGGACTGGGCCTCCTGCGGGAACGGCCAGGAGGACTGCGCCGGGTCTCCGACGATCGTCCAGGTGGCCATCCGGGCCCGGCGGCCGATCAGCCGCCACTGCATCGGGGTGAGGTCCTGCGCCTCGTCCACGATGATGTGCGCGTACTCCTTGCGCTCCACCGGCTGGCGGTCGCGCCGGCGGGAGCTGCGGTCGGCGAAGGTGGTGACCTCCTCCAGCCCGGTCAGCAGGTCCGTCGCGTCCACCTCGCGGACCTTCGGACGGGCCGGCTCGCCGAGCAGCACCTGCAGCTCGTCCACCAGCGCGACGTCGTGCGCGGACAGCGCGCCCTCGCCCGCGGGGGACAGGTGGCGCCAGGAGGCGGCCAGCAGCCTCGCCTCGTCCGGGGTGACGGCGCGGCGGGCGATCCGGTTGGTGTGGCGGTGCTGCTTGAGCGTGCCGAGCACCCGACGCGGGGTCAGGGCCGGCCACCAGGCGTCCAGGAAGTCCAGGAACGACGCCTCGTCGGAGACGTAGTCGTCGAAGGACTCCTTCTCCTCCTGGCGCTGCTCGCGGGTGTAGTGGTCGGTGGGCTTCGGCAGGTCCTTGACGAGCTCGTGCCACAGGGCGTCCAGCAGCAGCCGGCGGGCGCGCGGGCGCAGCAGGTTCAGCGGGGTGCCGCCGGAGCCCACCACGTTGCCGCGCACGGCCCGCAGGCGGCCCGCGTCCAGCTTCAGCACCTCGCCGCGGGCGACCACCTTCAGCACCTGCGGGGCGTTCAGCTCCAGGGCCGCGCGGGCGGCCCGGCGCAGCAGCGGCACCATCCGGGCCGAGCCCTTGACCCGGGCCGCCTCGGGGGTGTCGTAGGTGCCCGCCTCGATGCCGTCCACCAGCGAGCCGACGGCCCGGATGGCGACCTGGCCCTCCTCGCCGAGGGCCGGCAGCACACCCTCCGTGTAGGAGACCAGCAGCGGGGTCGGCGAGACCACCAGGATGCCCCCGGCGTAGCGGCGGCGGTCCTGGTAGAGCAGGTACGCGGCGCGGTGCAGGGCGACGGCGGTCTTGCCGGTGCCCGGGCCGCCGGTGACCAGGGTGGCGCCCGCGGCGGGGGCGCGGATCACCTCGTCCTGCTCCTTCTGGATCGAGGAGACGATGTCGCGCATCGAGTGGCTGCGGGCGCGGCCCAGCGAGGCCATCAGCGCGCCGTCGCCGACCACGGCCAGTTCCTCGCCGTCCAGGGTCGGGGTGAGGTCGGGGCGCAGCAGGTCGTCCTCGACGCCGACCACCCGGCGGCCCTTGGAGCGGATCACCCGGCGGCGGATGACCCGGCCGGGCTCGACCGGGGTGGCGCGGTAGAACGGCGCGGCGGCGGGTGCCCGCCAGTCGATCACCAGCGGGCCGTACTCGGCGTCCAGCACGCCCAGGCGGCCGATGTGGAGGGTCTCGGCCACGACCGGGTCGGCCGGGTCGAGGGGGGTGTTCGAGGGGATGCCGTGCTCCTCCGGGGCGTCCGCCCGCTGGAGGTCGATCCGGCCGAAGAGGAAGTCCTCGAACTCGTTGTTGAGGCGCTGGAGGTGGGCGCCGGCCCGGTACACCTGGGCGTCCCGCTCGGCGAGCGCGCCGGGAGTGCCGACCTGGACCCGTTTGGCGGCGTCCTCCAGGATGTACTCGGCCTCGGCGAGCTTCTCCTCCAGCCGGTGGTAGACGGTGTCGAGGTGCTGCTGCTCACCGGTGATCTCGCGCTCGCGGACGGTCTCGTGGTCGGTGGCGGGGGTGGTATCCGTGTTGCTCTGCATGGCCTCGGTGGTAGCGGCGGAATCCGGCTCCGGAAAACGAGCGGACGGATGATCCTACGCCGCGACCCCGGCGCGGCGCTGCACCGGAACGTACAAAAATCGAAGGCCGCCCTCCGCGCGGAGCGGTGGGCGGCCTTCGATGCAACATGGGGTGGTGGAGATGCCGGGAATCGAACCCGGGTCCAGTGGAGTTAATTCAGGGCTTCTCCGAGCGCAGTCCGCTGTGATTTTCTCGGCCCTGGCGGTCACGCGGACAAGCCGCCAACAGGCCCAGCTGCTGTTTGATTTCCCATCCGCCCTCGCAGCCCGGGCGGACGGTTGAGTTCCCTAGATTATGCCAGGGTCCGGGTCGGGAACTCCCCGGTCTGACACCCAAGCGCTATCGGTGCTTATTAGGCAGCGAGAGCGAACTGCTGGGAATCGCGCTTAGAGTTGGCGATTATTTTTTTGCGACACGTGGTTTACGAGATCATTGCCGCGTTCCTCGGCTCGCTTCCCCTGTTTCAACATCCCCTGTCGAAACCGATCATCCCCATGTTTTTTTGAGAAACAGCTCGGACGTCGACCGTCCGTGGTGCTTGTGCCATAGTACGCGAGGCGACGGGCGAGGGTCCAGCGGATTAACCCTGGCGCCGCCGGGCGGCGGCCACCGCGCGGGCCGTCTCGCGGGTGTCCTGCTTCTCGCGGAGCGTCTGACGCTTGTCGTACAGCTTCTTGCCGACCGCGAGCGCGAGTTCCAGCTTGACCCGGCCGTCCCTGAAGTACAGCGACAGCGGGACCAGGGTGTGGCCCGCGTCGCGGACCTTGGTCTCGATCTTCTGGATCTCCATCCGGTGCAGCAGCAGCTTGCGCTTGCGGCGGGCCGCGTGGTTGGTCCACGTCCCCTGGGTGTACTCGGGGATGAAGACGTTGTCGATCCACGCCTCGCGGTTCTGGATGTAGGCGTAGCCGTCGACCAGGTTGGCCCGCCCCTCACGCAGCGACTTGACCTCGGTGCCGGTGAGTACGAGGCCGCACTCGTAGGTGTCGAGGATGGTGTACTCGTGTCGCGCCTTCTTGTTCTGCGCGATCAGCTTGTGTCCGGTTTCCTTTGCCATAGCGCGGACATTCTCGCACTTCGGCCGCCCGGGGGCAGCCCCTTTAAGCGCGGGTTCCGAGCCCCGCGAGGACCCGCAGGGCGAGCGCGCCGGCGTCCTCGCCGGTGGCCGCCGGGACGTCGGGGGTGAGGCCGGCGCCGTCCAGGGAGCGGCCGGCCGGGGTGAAGTAGCGGCCGACGGTCATCTCCAGCACGGCGCCGTCGGCGAGCCGGCTGGGCTGCTGGACGGTGCCCTTGCCGAAGGTCCGCGCGCCCACCACGACGGCGCGGCTGCGGTCCTGCAGGGCGCCGGCGAGCAGTTCGGCGGCGCTCATCGTGCCGCCGTCCACCAGCACCACCAGCGGGGTGCGCTGGTCGCCGCCGCGCGGGGCGGTCAACTCCCTGGTGTCGCCGCGTTCCTGGTACGAGCCGACCGGGCCGCCGTCCAGGAAGATCCCGGCGGTGCCGGCCGCCTCGTCGACCAACCCTCCGGAGTTGCCGCGCAGATCGAGCACCACGCCGGTGTGCGCGGCGCGCAGCGCGGCGCGGACCTGATCGGCCACGCCGCTGGTGAAGGCCCGGACGGTGATCCGCAGCACGCCCTTGTCGAGGCGCTCGGCGGCGACCTGCTGGCTGTCCAGCAGCCTGCGCCGCAGCCGCAGTTCGCGCGCCTCGCCCCCGCCGCGCCGCACCTCCAGGGTGACCTCGGAGCCGGCCCGGCGCTCGTCGCCCTGGCCGCGCAGCCGCGCCACCACCTCGGTGACCGGCAGGTGGTCGGCCTGGTCCGGGCCGATCCGCACCAGCCGGTCGCCGGGGGCGATCCCGGCGGCCGCGGCCGGGCCGTCGGGCGCGACCTGGGAGACCTCGGTGGCACCGTCCTCACCGCGGCCGACGGACAGGCCCACGCCGAGGTACCGGCCGTCCAGGCCCTGGCTGAACTCGGCGTACTCCTGCGCGCTGTAGTACGCGCCCCAGCGGTCGCCGTTGGCCCCGAGCAGGTGCTCGGCCTGCTGCTCCGACAGCGCGCTGCCCGCCGGGTCCGACGGGAGCCCGCCGCCCGCGGCCCGGGCGGCGTCGGCGGAGGGGCGCGGCGGCACGTCGGCCGGGTCGCCCCAGGCGCCGGCGGCCGCGCCGGTCAGCAGTACGGCGCCGAACACCAGGCTGAGGGCGGCCACCTGACGTGCCCTGCGCGGAGTTTGCAGCATGGACCGGAGTGTAGACACCGCCGCGCGCGCGGCGGTGCGGAACGGGGAGCGTGGAACGGGGACGGCCCCGGACGGCGCAGTGCCGTCCGGGGCCGTCGAGGCGTCCGGGGATCAGACCTTGAGGTACTTGCGCAGCGTGAAGAACGCCGCGATGCCGGCCATGCCCATACCGACCACGACCAGCAGCGGTATCACCGCGAGCACCGAGCCGAGGCCGATGAAGTGGATGAACTGCACCCGGTCGGCCAGCCAGTTCTGGACGAAGAAGTGCCCGCCGACCAGCAGTCCGGAGGCCATCACCGCGCCGAGCAGCGCGGCGAACGCGGCCTCGGCGATGAAGGGCATCTGGACGTAGAAGTTCGAGGCACCGACCAGGCGCATGATGCCGGTTTCGCGCCGCCTGCTGAACGCCGACACCCGGACGGTGTTGACGATCAGCAGCAGGGCGACGAAGAGCATCAGCACCATGATCACGAAGGCCGCCGTCTGCAGGCCGTTGAGCAGGCCGAACAGGTTCTCCAGGATCTTCCGCTGGTCCTCGACCGACTTCACGCCGGGCTTCCCGGCGAACGCGCTCTGGATGACGTCGTACTTGGTCGGGTCGTTGAGCTTGACCCGCCAGGACTGCGGCATCGCGTCCGGGCCCAGGACGGAGATGAGCGGGTTGTCCGGGTTCATGTCCTTCCAGTGCTTGTACGCGTCGGCGGAGCTCTCGTACGTGGACGTCTGGACCACCGAGGACATCTTGTCCAGCTGGTCCTTGATGTCCTGGACCTGCTGGTCGGTGGCGGCGCCCTTGTCGCACTGGGGCGAGTTCCGGGCATCCGCCTTCGTGCAGAAGTAGATGCTCACCTCGACCTTGTCGTACCAGTACCCCTTCATGGAGTTCACCTGGTCGCGGACCAGGAGCGAGGAACCGGCGAGGGCGAGGGAGAGCGCGACGCTGACGACGACCGCGATGGTCATCGTCAGGTTGCGTCGGAGACCCACACCGATCTCCGACAGGACGAACTGGGCACGCATGCGGGAAACAACTCCAGGGTCGGTACTGCTGGGGTCGGGCGATCCGGGCGGGCGGCCCTACGGGGTCAGCGCTGGTCGGTCAGTGCTGGTAGCCGTAGACGCCGCGGGCCTGGTCGCGGACGAGCAGCCCCTTGTCGAGCTCGATGACGCGCTTGCGCATCTGGTCGACGATGGCCTGGTCGTGGGTCGCCATCAGCACCGTCGTGCCGGTGCGGTTGATGCGGTCGAGCAGCTTCATGATGCCGACCGAGTTCTGCGGGTCGAGGTTGCCGGTGGGCTCGTCCGCGATCAGCAGCATCGGACGGTTCACGAAGGCGCGCGCGATCGCCACGCGCTGCTGCTCACCACCGGACAGCTCGCCCGGCATGCGGTCCTCCTTGCCGCCGAGGCCGACCAGCTCCAGCACCTCGGGCACCACCTTGTTGATGGCGCTCTTGGGCTTGCCGATCACCTCCAGCGCGAAGGCGACGTTCTGCGCGACCGTCTTGTTCGGCAGCAGGCGGAAGTCCTGGAAGACGGTGCCCAGCTGGCGGCGCATGTGCGGCACCTTCCAGTTGGACAGCTTGCCGAGGTCCTTGCCCAGCACGTGGACGTCGCCCGTGGTGGGGCGCTCCTCGCGCAGGCACAGGCGCAGGAAGGTGGACTTCCCCGAGCCGGACGAGCCGACCAGGAAGACGAACTCACCCTTCTCGATCTCCAGCGAGACGTTGTCCAGGGCGGGACGGTTCTGCTTGGGATAGGTCTTGGAGACGTTGTCGAATCTGATCACGGCTGCATCACGGAGGCCATCCTAGGCGGCGCCAATCCTCGGTCGGTCCGCCCCGGAGGCCCGGTCCGTGGGCGGGCGAAGGGAGTGCGGAGGGCCGCTCCCGGTCTGGGACCATACGCGAATCGGCGCCCGGCCCGCAGGGTCGGCCCGGAGCAGCACCCGGAACCGGGGGATAATGTCCGGTTATGCCCCGAATATTGCGAGGCATCTCACAGCCCGGGAGCCGGAACCGCCCGAACCTGGCAGAGTGGAGGGGGCGACCGGCTCCGGCCGCTCCCCCGTACCGGGCAGGAACGGGAACCAAAGCCCCGTCCGGAGCGTTGGCTGTAGCAGCGAGGAGGAGATCGCATGACCTGCGACCATCTGGTGTGCGCCAACTGCAACGGCCGCGTCAGCGACGGGCGTTGCCCGGTGTGCCGCGCCAACCGGGCCCGACTTCAGGAGCAGCAGGGGCCGTTCGCCGCGCTCTCCCCCGCGGTGCTGCTGGCCCTGCTGGCCGGGCTGCTCGCGGTGGCGCTGATCGCCCGGCAGGCCTTCGCCTGACCCCGAACCCGTCGACAGACGGCGAAGGGCCCCGACCTCAGCGGTCGGGGCCCTTCGCCGTTTGTCGCTACGACGCGGTGCGCGCTGCTACTCGGCGCTGGTCTCGCGCTGCTTGCGCCACCGGATGCCGGCCTCGATGAAGCCGTCGATGTCGCCGTCCAGCACGGACTGCGGGTTGCCGGCCTCGTACGCCGTGCGCACGTCCTTGACCATCTGGTACGGGTGCAGGACGTAGGAGCGCATCTGGTTGCCCCAGGAGCTGCCGCTGTCCTTGAGCGCGTCCATCGCCGCCTTCTCCTCCTGGCGGCGCCGCTCCAGCAGCTTGGCCTGGAGGACGTTCATCGCGGACGCCTTGTTCTGGATCTGCGAGCGCTCGTTCTGGCAGGAGACCACGATGCCGGTCGGGAGGTGGGTGATGCGCACCGCGGAGTCGGTGGTGTTGACGCCCTGGCCGCCCGGGCCGGAGGCGCGGTAGACGTCCACGCGCAGCTCGCCCTCGTCGATGTCGACGTGGTCGGACTGCTCGACGACCGGAAGGACCTCGACGCCGGCGAAGGAGGTCTGCCGGCGGCCCTGGTTGTCGAACGGCGAGATGCGGACCAGGCGGTGGGTGCCCTGCTCGACCGAGAGGGTGCCGTAGGCGTACGGCGCCTTCACGGTGAAGGTCGCGGACTTGATGCCGGCCTCTTCGGCGTACGAGGTGTCGTACACCTCGGTGGGGTACCCGTGCCGCTCGGCCCAGCGCAGGTACATGCGCATCAGCTGCTCGGCGAAGTCGGCGGCGTCCACGCCGCCGGCCTCGGCGCGGATGTTGATCAGCGCCTCGCGGGAGTCGTACTCGCCGGACAGGAGGGTCCGGACCTCCAGTTCCTCGACGGCCTTCTGGAGGGAGCCGAGTTCGGCCTCGGCCTCGACGCGGGTGTCCGCGTCGTCCTCCGCCTCGGCGAGCTCGAACAGCACGCCCAGGTCGTCGATGCGGTTGCGCAGGCTCTCGGCCCGGCGCAGTTCGCCCTGGAGGAAGGAGAGCCGGCTGGTCACCTTCTGCGCGTTCGCGACGTCGTCCCACAGGGTGGGGGCGGCTGCCTCCTCCTCCAGGACCGCGATGTCGGCCCGGATCTTGTCCAGGTTGAGGACGGCCTCGATCGACCCCATGGTCGTATCGAGGTTCTTGAGCTCTTCGGAAGGATCGACGGCTGCCACGCCCCCAGCGTAATGGTTCCGGAGGCGGTCCTGGCGACACCCCCGTTCCGGATCGGGCTACGGGGCCCGCGGGGCGGTGCCGTGCACGGCCGGGCGGGCCGGGTGGCCGCGGTCCGGGGCGGTGTCCGCGAAGGCCGTCCAGGCGGCGGCCGCGCCCGCCAGCAGCAGGACGGTGGCCAGCAGGACGGCCAGCAGCCGGCGGCGGCGCAGCAGCGCCTGGCGGTCCCGGCGGTGGCCGGGGTTGGTGCGCTGGGCGCGGGACTCGGCGGCGTACGCGGCCAGCTCGTCGGCGGACGGGCGGCGCAGGCTGGTGTGGGTGTCCCGGGTGGAGTCCGGGACGACGCCGGGCACCAGCGGGACGGCCGGGCCGCGGCGGCGCTTGTGGGTGCCCGGTCCGGCGTCGATCTCGGCGTAGACGGCCTCGCCCGGGGTCAGCTGCTCCTCGGCCGGGGCGCGGCCCTGGGTGGGCACCACCAGCACCGGCAGGCCGGCCAGGGACGGCAGCTGCTCGCGCAGCCGGGCGGCCAGCTCGGCGGCGCGCAGCCGGGCGGCGGGGGCCTTGGCGAGGCACTCGGAGATGATCCGCCACAGCCCGTCCGGCAGGCCGGGGATCGGCGGGACCTGCTCGGTGACGTGCCGGCGCAGCACCGCGCCGGTGTGGCCGCCGCCGAAGGGGGTGAAGCCGGCCAGCAGCTCGTACAGGACGGTGGCGAGGGCGTAGATGTCGACGGCGGCGCGCGGCTCCAGGCCCTCGATGATCTCGGGAGCCAGGTAGTCGGGGGTGCCGATGATCCGGGTGGCCCGGGTGCGGCGCGGGGCGTCGACCAGGCGGGCCACGCCGAAGTCGGTGAGCTTGGCGCGCGGGGCGCCGCCGGGGCCGGGGGCGGCGGCGAGGTCGAGCAGGACGTTCTCCGGCTTGACGTCGCGGTGGACGATCCCGGCCGCGTGCGCGGCGGCCAGGCCGTCGGCGACGTCGGCGATGATCGAGGCGGCGGTCTGCGGCGGCAGCGCGCCGTCCCGCTCCAGCCGGGAGCGCAGGTCGCTGCCCTGGACCAGCTCCATCACCAGGGCGAGGTCGCTGCCGTCCACGACCATGTCGCGCACGCCGACCACCCGGGGGTGGTCGAGGCTGGTCAGCGCGGTGCGCTCCTGGACGAAGCGGCCGACCAGCACCTGGTCGGCGGCGAGGTCCTCGCGCAGCAGCTTGACCGCCACCGGGCCGTCGGGCCCCTCACCGAGCCAGACCGTCCCGGCCGAACCCCGGCCGATCACCTGGTGGACGGTGTACCGGCTGCCGATCTTGCGTGCCAATGCTGCTCCGTGGGCGGCGCGGGAGCGCTCCGGGGGGTTCCGGTGCGCTCGGTGGGGCGGGACAACAGCGACCAACCTACGCGCCCGGCGGCCCCGCGGGGCCGCCTGAGGGGCCCGGAGCGGGACTCTCGGGCAGGAAATCTCGTGAATTGTCGACAAAGCGTCAATCCTGCCGCCCGGCAGCGGGATCGGACCGGCCCGACCCGGACCGGCGTCGGCCGGGCCGGGCGCGGAGGGCGGGCCGCGGCGGCGCTACTAGCCGACGACGCGGTGCACCCAGTCCCGCGCCGAGTCGAACCAGCCCACGACGTTGTCCCAGTAGTGCGGCAGCGGCGTGAAGTTCCACAGCGCCACCGCGGCCACCGCGAGCACCAGCAGCACCACCAGACAGCCCTTGAGGCAGCCGAGCCCCGGGATGTACATCCGGTTGCGGCTGCGCCGACGCGGCTCGCGGGCCGGCGCGGGCTCGCGACGGGCCGCCTCGCGCGGCTCCTCACGGCGCGGCGGGGCCTCCCGGTACTGCGGCGCGGGCGGCTCGGCCCGGCGCGGCACCGGGGCGGGCGGCGGCGGGTAGCCGCCCTGCGCGCCGCCGTAGCCGTCCGGGGCCTGCCGGTAGCCGCCCGGCGGCTGCGGACGGCCGCCGGGCTGGCTGCCCCGGCCCGGCCGGCCGCCCTGGCCGCCCTGCCCCGGCTGACCGCCGGGCCCCGCCTGGTAGGGCGGCGGGGCCTGGCGGTAGCCGGCCGACGGCTGCGGCTGGTGGCCCTGCGGCGGGTAGCCGGGTCGGCCGCCCGCGCCCTGGCCGGCCGGTCCGCCCGGGCCCCCCGGTCCGGCCTGGTAGGGCGGCGGGGCGACCTGCGGCTCGCCGTACTCCTCGTAGTCCTCCGGGCCGAAGTAGCCGACCTGGGTCTGCTGGTTGCGGTCCCGCGCCGCGCGCAGCTGGGTCTGCCACGGGTGCGGGGCCTCCTCCTGCGGCGCCGGGGGCACCAGGGGCGGGGGCGGCGGCACGGCGGCGGGCGGCAGCACCTGGGTGCGGTCCTGGGTACGGTCCTGGGCGCCGAACGGCGGCGCGGGCGGCGGCTGGGTGCCCATCACGCGGGTCGCGGCGGCCGGGTCGTACTGCCCGGCGCCCGGGCCGCTCGGCGGCAGCACCCGGGTGCTGTCCTCGACGCCCGCAGGCGCGCCCGGGACGGCCGGGACGGCGCCGGGGACCGCGGTGGGCCGCGGGTCCGGGTGCAGCAGGGCGGCGACCGCCAGCGCCTCGTCCACCGCCGCCGGGGAGGCGTGCACGCCGACCCCGGCCGCGACCACCCGCAGTGCGCGGGCCAGCGTGGTGGCGCTCGGCCGCTGGGCCGGGTCCTTGCGCAGGCAGCGCTCGATCACCGTCCACAGCGGCTCGGGCATGGTGCTGGGGCGCTGCGGCTCCTGGGCCAGGTGGGCCTGGAGGACGGCGAGCGCGCCGTCGCCCTGGAACGGCTGGCGGCCGGTGACCAGCTCGTACAGCATGATCCCGGCGCCGTACACGTCCACCGCGGAGGTCTGCGGGCGGCCCTCGGCGGACTCCGGCGCGACGTACGCGGGGGTGCCGACGAACTCGTGGGTGCGGGTGACGCCCGGGGAGTCGGCGAGGCGGGCGATGCCGAAGTCGGTGAGCAGCGGGTGCATCTGCTCGGTGCCGTCCACGACCGTGGAGGCGAGCAGGACGTTGGCCGGCTTGAGGTCGCGGTGGACGATCCCGTCCGCGTGGCTGGCCGCCAGCGCGTCCGCGACCTGGGCCATCAGCAGGGCGCCCGCGATCGGGCTGAACGGGCCGTTGGCGCGCAGGTAGCGGGCCAGGTCGGGGCCGTCCACCAGGTCCATCACCAGGGCCAGCAGCTCGCCCTCGACGACCAGGTCGCGGACCCGGACGATGTTGGGGTGGGTCAGCCGCAGCAGCAGCGAGCGCTCGCGCAGGAAGCGCATCACGACGTCCGGGTCGGCCGCCAGCTCCTCGCGCAGCACCTTGATCGCCACCCGCTGCCCGGGCTCGCTGCCCGGCACCCGGACGTCCTCACGCACCACGCCGCGCCAGACGGTGCCGGTCGCACCCCGCCCGAGGGTCTCATCCAGCAGATACTTGCTGCCGACTGGCCGCACCTGTCGCACTCCTCGCCGTGCCGCCCGCGCGGGGCGCTCCTCCGCCGGTGCGGTGAGCCTGCCGGGCCCGTGTCTGCGGCCACTCTAACGGTGTCCGTTCGGGTTTCTGAGGTGACCGGCAGGCCATCCGAGCAGGGTTGGGGGACGGCTCCCGGGGCAGTCCTCGAGGGAGTCCCCGACGGGGTCTCCCGGGGAGGCCCCGGAGCAGGTCGCCGGGCCTGCTCGGGGGTCGTCGGGGCGGCGATTGACCTGACCCTTCGTCGCCTCCACCATGGCGATGATCGCAAGATCGTCAAATCCGGTACCGTGCGCGGACCGTCCGTGCCTGATGGCAGGATGGACACTCGCCACTCGTGTGGCCCAACGGGGCCGCCGCGGCCGCCCGGTGCGTCCACGACGGCGCCGGGCAGCGGTACCAGGCTCCACATCAGCAGAAGGGACCCGCGGGCGAGATGCAGATCCGGCTGACCGTCCTCCGACCGCGCAGCGGCCCGACCGCCGCCGGCTCCGCCATCCCCTACGTCGACGTGCTGGTCACCGCGCCCGTCGGCACCGCGCTCGGCGCCATCGCGGGCGCCCTCGCGGGCGCCGTGGGCGTGCGCGGGCCGCGAGCCGCCACCCATGTGCACCTGTACGCCGGAGCGCACCGGGTCGACGAACACACCCTGCTCGGCCACCCCCCGCTGCTCGACGGAGCCGTCCTCAGCCTCAACGAGCCCGACCCGACCGCCGACGACTCCGACGACGCCCCCGCCGCCGAACTGCGCGTCATCGGCGGCCCGGACGCCGGCGGCGTGCACCGGCTGCACGGCCGGGAGATCCGGATCGGCCGCTCCGGCGAAGCCGACGTCCCGCTCGACGACCCGGACGTCTCCCGGCTCCACCTCGCCCTGCACCTCGCCGACGACGGCCGGATCTCCGCCCGCGACCTCGGCTCCACCAACGGCACCGCCCTGGACGGCCGGCTCGTCCCGCCCGGCCCGCCCGGGGCCGCCGTCCCCCTGGAACCCGGCGCCCTGCTGCGGATCGGCGAGTCCACCCTGCAGGTGACCGCCCCCGACCCGACCGCCGCCACCGGCCCCGCCCGCGCCGCCCTGCCCGACGGCCACGGCCACCTCCAGCTCGCCGCCCCCGGCCCCGTCCGGCCCGCGCCACCGCCGACCGAACCCCCCGCCGCCGCCGAACCCGCGCCCGGCCGGGGCCGCGGCCTGTTCTCCCTGCTGCCCGGCCGCGCCGCCGAACCACCCGGCCAGGAGAGCGCCGAGCGCCACCACGCCGCGGTACGGCTGCGACAGGCCGCCGCCCAGCGCGAACGCTGGCCCGACCTCGCCACCCTGCTGCTCAACGCCGTCGGCCCCGGCCCCCGCCTGTGGGAGCGCGGCCCCGGCCACCCCGACGCGCTCACCCTGCGCCTCGGCACCGCCGACCGCCCCGGCGGCCCCGGCACCACGCCCGGCGCGACCCTGCCCGCCGTCCCCGTCACCCTCGACCTGCAGACCGCCGGCAGCCTCGGCCTCAGCGGCCCGCGCGAACGCCTGGACTCCCTCACCCGCGCCGTCGTCGCCCAACTCGCCGCACTGCACCCGCCCACCGGGCTCAGCCTCGTCGTGGTCGACGCCGACCCGGCCCGCAGCCCCGAGGAGCGCGTCGACACCTGGGCCTGGTCCCTGTGGCTGCCCCACCTGCGCCCCGTCGACGGCCAGGACTGCCGCCTGCTGGTCGGCCTGGACGACGAACAGGCCACCGCCCGGCTCACCGAACTCACCGCCCGGCTCAGCGGCCCCAGCGGCCTCGGCGGCCACCCCGCCACCGTGGTCGTCGTCGACGGCCGCCCGGCCACCGAGACCGCCCGGCAGGCCCTCGACCTTCTGCTGCGCCAGGGCCCGGCGGTCGGCATCTTCCCGATCTGCCTCGCCGAACAGCCCGAACTGCTCCCCCGGGGCCTCGGCGCCACCGCCCTGATCACCGGCGAGGTCGGCACCCAGCTGTCCCTCGACCGCCCGGTCGCCCGCGGCCGCGAGACCCTGCACGAAGTCTCCCTGGACGCCGTCTCCGACGCCTGGGCCGAACGGCTGGCCCGCCTCCTCGCCCCGCTGCACGAGGCCGCCCCCGCCGCCCGCGGCCCCCTGCCCGACGCGCTGCGCCTGCTCGACCTCCTGCAGCTCGACACCGTCACCCCGGCCAAGCTGTCCGCCCGCTGGGCCGCCCACGCGGGCGGCATCGGGGCCGCCACCGCACTGCTCGGCACCACCCGGGACGAACTGTGCACGCTCGACCTGGCCGACCCCGAACTGTCCCTCCCCTCCCCCGATCCGGGCGGCCCGCACCTGCTGATCGGCGGCGCCCGCGGCTCCGGCAAGACCGAACTGCTGCGCACCCTGGTCGCCTCACTCGCCGTCTCCGAACGCCCCGAGCTGCTGGCCGTCACCCTCATCGAGGGCCGGCCCACCGAAGACGGCCTGGACGGCTGCACCGAACTGCCGCACGTCACCGGCCTGGTCAACGCCGCCGCCGACCCCCGCGCCGCCCTGCTCGCGGCCGAGGCACTGGATGACGAACTCGCCCTGCGGGAGCGGCTGTTCGACGGCCTCGACTTCGCCTCCTGGCACGCCACGCGCATACTGGACGACCAGCACGGCCTCGGCGCGCAGCGCAGCCTCCACCGCGAGGGCGCGGACGCCGTACCGGTACCCGCCACCGTGGGAGCCCCGTCCACCCCGAGCGCGCCGCCCGCCCGCATCATCGCGCCACGCAACGGCGAGGGCCCCCGGCCCGCCCCGACGCCCGCCGCCCCCGCCACGCCCGTCCCGGCCCGGCTGGTCGTCGTCGTCGACGACTACGACGCCCTGCTCTCCCCCACCTCCCCCGCCGGCCGCCCACTCGCCCGCGCCCTGGCCGCCATCGCCCGCCGCGGCGGGCCGCTCGGCATCCACCTTGCCGTCGCCACCGGCCGCCCGGAGGACAGCGCCGGCACCGAGGTCGACGAGGCCGCCCTGCTCCGGATCGCCCTGCGCACCGACGACCCCGCCGACTCCGACCTGCTGATCCACCTCGGCGACGCGGCCGCCCTCCCCGAGGACACCCCCGGCCGCGGCTACCTGCGGCTGCCGGACGGCGGCGTCACCGCCTTCCAGACCGCCCGGATCAGCGGCCGGATCCCGCGCACCGCCACCCTGCGCCCGACCGTGGTCGCGATAGACCCCCTCCAGCTCGGCGCCCCGCCCGCCCGCCGCCCGGTCCGCGAACTCGGCAACGGCCCCACCGACCTCGCCCTCCTCGCCAGCGCCCTCCAACGCGCCGCCGCCCGCTGACACCGGCCACGAGGCCCCCGGTCAGGGTCGGCCGGGGCCACCGGAACCACGGCCGAGCAGCATGCACGCCGCTGCCGGCCCGACGCCCCGCGCAGGAAGCCGGCCAGGCGCTACGGGCGCGGGTCGGTTTTCCGGTGGAGAGGTGAAGCGGCGCCCCGTCGCCGATTCCGACCTTTCGCAAACGGTTCACACTCTGCGTAGCCGACGTGCCACTTTCCGCATCATCAACAGAACATAGGAGACCCCGGCGGTGGTGACGCCGAATGCGGCCGCGGCCACGACCCGGTGCCCCGGCCGGGCATCTGCCGCGCCTGCGCGGGCCTCGGCACGAGAGCCGTCTCCGTCGGCACCGCGGCATCCGTCACTTCCGCCGGCGCTGCCCGTGCCCGCGCAGCCCTGCGCGGGCGGCTCGGGCCACCCGCGGTGGCACTCGGCGGCTGATCACCGCGTGCGGCCCCGGCGGAACGCCCGGACGGTCAGGCGCACTTGATGTCGCGGTTCACCACGGCCATCCCGGCGACCGTCCGCCGCTCCCCGGAACGGCGGACGGAAAGCGGCGGACGGAAAGCGGCGTGCGGCTGCGGCACGGGCCGGTCAGTGGGCCTGGGGCCGGTCGGCGAGGCCGCGGGTGTAGTGGGCGGCGGCGAGGACCGAGGCCATCAGCTCGGAGTCGAGCACGGAGGCGTCGGCCAGCCGGGTCGCCGCCGCGTGGGAGGCGAGCAGCGTCTTGGTGACCCGCAGCGCGGCCTCGGGTCGCCGGACGACCGGCCTGACCCACTCGGCGACCGCCCCGTCCAGGTCCTGCTCGGCGACGACGCGCTGCAGGATGGCGAGCTCCCGCGCCTCCACCGCGCCGACCGGACGGCCGGTGAGGATGATCTCGCGGACCCGGGCGGCGCCGACCTCGTGGATCAGGCGGGGCAGCAGGCCGCCCCAGGCGACGGGCACGCCCAGGGCCAGCTCGGGCAGCCGGAAGACGGCGTTGTCGGCGCCGACCCGCAGGTCGCAGGCCAGCGCGAGGGCGAAGCCGGCACCGGTCGCCCGGCCCTGGACCCGGGCGACGGTCACGGCGGGGCCGGCGGCGAGGGCCTCGCAGACCCGCCGGGCCTTGTCCCCGTAGCTGCGTATGCCGCCGCCGGTCGGGTCCTCGTCGAGCCCCGTGGTGAGCGCCTCGCGGTCGCCGCCGAGGCAGAAGTCCCGGCCGGCCCCGGACAGCACGATCACCCGCACGGCCGGGTCGGGCACGGCCAGGACGGCGAGGAGTTCGTCCAGCATGGCCACGGTGACGGCGTTCCCGGTCGCCGGGCTGTCCAGCTCCACGTGCAGCACCGGGCCCCGGCGCTCGGCACGCACCGTACGGGCCGCCACCGGAGCGGGCTCGACAGCGGGACCGGCAGCGGGCTCGGTGTACGGGTGCGGGAGGTACGTCGGCTGCGTCACGTGCGGCGGGTACTGCGGCACTTGCGGGATCTGCGGCGCCTGCTGGATCTGCTGTGCCTGCGGTGAAACGTTCATGCGGCCACTCTCAGGGACGTCACCCGGTGGAAGACCATCCGGGGTGCGTACTCGGGCGGGCTCGCCGCCCGCAGCGTCGGGAAGCGCCGCAGCAGTTGGCCGAGCAGGGCGCGGGCCTCCAGCCTGGCCAGGCCGGCGCCGAGGCAGTAGTGGGCGCCGCCCCCGAAGGTGAGGTGGCTGCCCCGGCGGAGCACGTCGAAGGTGTGCGGGTCCGGGTTGCGGCGCGGATCGCGGTTGGCCGCGCCGTACATCACGTGGACCACGGTGTCCTTGGGGAGGAACACCCCGGCCAGCTCGGTGTCCTCGCCCGCGACGCGGCTGTTGACCCGGATCGGCGGGTCGTGGCGCAGCGACTCGTCGATCGCCGCGTCGATGTGCTCCGGCCGCTCCCTCAGCCACTCCCACCGGCCGGGCGAGCGCAGCAGCGACCACACCAGCGAGGAGAGCATCGTCGCGGTGGTCTCCAGTGAGGCGATGGTGACGAACATGGTGAGCTGGTAGACCATCCGGTCGGTGGCCTCGCGGTCGGACTCCAGCGCGTCCCAGGTGCGGATCCAGCCGGCGATCACGTCGTCGCCGTCGCGGTCGCGGCGCTCCCTGACGAGGCGGGTGAAGTACCGGCGCAGGTCCTTGGTGGCCTGCTCCGATATCGCCAACTGGCTCTTGGTGGGCAGCAGTTCCTGGGCGTGCACCTGGTTGTGGGTCATCGTCAGGATGTGCGGGTAGTCCTCCGGCGCGAGGCCCAGCCAGCGCCCGACGGTGCCGATCGGCAGCTGCTCGCTGACCGTGGCCGCGAGGTCGGCCTCGCCGTCCGTCCGTATTCGCTCGGCCAGGCGGTCGAGCAGCCCGGTGACGTCGTCCTCGATGTGCGGCGTCAGGTCCCGAAGGGTGTTGCGGTCGAAGAGGTTGCCGAGGCTGCGCCGCTGCCTGGTGTGCTCGGGCGCGTTGAGCCGGGAGAGGGTCCGGCTCATCTCCTGGGTGGCGACGGCCTCCCAGCGCTCCGTCCCGGTCTGCCGCGCCTGCCAGGCGAGGTCGGGGACGAGCCAGGTCCTGCCGCGCAGGACCTGGTCGCACGCGTCGTAGCCGGTGACCAGGTAGCCGCCCCAGGGCGCCGGGACGAGGTCGCCCAGGGCCCTCAGCTCGTCGTAGACCGGGCTCGGGTCGGCGAGTCCTTCGGCCGACCGCAGCCTCCGCAGGAGCGGTACGGCCGCGCGGCGGTCGACCTCTCCGCCTGGGCTCTCCGAATCCGCGGGGCGGGCTTCCAACATGGCGGTCACACGGGGCTCCTCAACGCGCGGGCGGGCAGTACGGCGGCGACCTACCCAACACCAGCGCGCTCAAGCGTCGATCCGTGTTTCCCCCGTCACGTACCGCACGGCCGTCGCGCGCCGTTCACCTCGCGGTGACCGAGCGGCTTCCGACGGCCTGTCGGCCCGTCGGCCCGGGAGCCCCGGGCCCGCTCAGAGCCGGAACACGTCCAGGAACGAGCTCCACCACCCCTTCTTCTGCGGGGCCCGGCCGGACGCTGGGGCGGTGGCCTGCGGGTACGCCTGCGCGGTCTCGGAGCCGGCCGGCGACCGGTCGGACGCCCCGGCCGGCGCGGTGTCCGCGCTCGCGGCCGGCGCGGTGGTGCGGGCGGCCACCGGGCTGAACCGCACCGGCAGCGAGACCAGGCCGCGCTGGAACGGGCCCGGCCGCCACTCCACGCTCTCCGCGGGCACCGCGAGCGTGACGTCGGGGAGCGCGTTGAGCAGGCACTCGATCGCGCTCAGGGCGATCAGCTGGGCCGGGGACTTGGCCGGGCAGGCGTGCGGTCCCGCGCCCCAGGCCAGGTGGGCCCCCTTGCTGAGGGTCAGCCGGGCGTCGGTCAGCGCGGGGTCGCTGTTGGCGGCGGCGAAGCTGATCACCACGGGGCTGCCCGCGTCCATCGGGACGCCGCCCAGATTGAGGTCCTGCATGGGGTAGTGCGTCGCGTAGTTGGCGATCGGCGGGTTGTTCCACAGCACGTCGTCGAGGGCTTCCTCGATGCGCAGCCCGGGGCCGCCCTCGCCGGACAGCATCAGGAGCAGGGCGTTGCCTATCAGGTTGCGTTCGGGCTCGACTCCGGCGCCCATCAGCATGACCAGCTGGTCCTTGAGCTCCTCGTCCCGCAGGCCGGCCGGGTGCTGGATGAGCCAGGAGGTGATGTCGTCGCCGGGCTGGCGGCGCTTCAGCGCGACCAGGTCCATCAGGCAGGAGGTCAGGTCCTCGTTGGCCTGGATGACGTCGAGGCCGTCGAAGAGCGAGGACATGCTGCGGGTCAGCCGGTCGCCGATGTCGGCGGGGCAGCCGAAGAGCTGGTTGAACAGCAGCAGCGGCAGCAGCTTGGCGTAGTCGTTGAGCAGGTCGGCCCGGCCCAGCGGGCTGAACTGGTCGATCAGGTAGCCGGCGATCCGCTCGACGTGCCGGTTGAGCCGGTTGTCGTTGAGCCGCTCCAGGCTCTCGGTGACGGCCTTGCGCAGCCGCAGGTGTTCGGCGCCGTCCGTGAAGAGGCAGTTGGGCCGGTAGAACATCATCGGCAGGACGGGGCTGTCCATCGGCACCCGGCCCTCGTTCAGCGCCGCCCAGCGCCGCGAGTCCCGGGCGAACATCCCGGGGTTCTGGAGCACCCGCCGCGCGGCCTCGTGCGAGGTGACCAGGGTGGCGTCCACGCCCGGGGCCAGCTCCACCGGCGCGGCGGGACCGTGGGCGCGCAGCTTGTCGTAGACCGCGCCGGGGTCGGCCGAGAACATCTCCCCGTAGAGCGGTGTGCTCACGCCGACGTGCATCGGGCAGCCCGGCGGGGCCGGCTGCGGGGCGGGGCGCTGCGGAGAATCCATGGGTCGTTCCTTGGAGGTGGCCCCGGGCGGGTGCGGACCCGGGAGGGTTCGGGGAAGGGGGGCGTGGGGGAGGCGCGGGGGGCGCGGGAGATCAGGAGGCGCGGGAGTTCAGGAGCTCAGGAGGCGCGGGCGAGCAGGTGCCGGACGAGCGTCAGCAGGGCGTTCGCCGAGGAGCGCTGGTCCCGCGCGTCGCAGAACACCACCGGGGTGTGCGGCAGCAGGTCGAGGGCCTCGCGCAGCTGGTCCTCGGTGTAGTCGCTCTGCCGGTCGAAGCTGTTGACCGCCACGGCGTACTCCAGGCCGTACTGCTCGATCAGGTCGATGACCGGGAAGGTGTCGGCGAGGCGGGTCGGGTCGGCCAGCAGCAGCGCGCCCAGTGCCCCCCTCGCCATGTCCTCCCAGAGCTGCATGAACCGCTGCTGCCCCGGCGTGCCGAACAGGTACAGCACCAGGTCGTCGCCGAGCGTCAGCCGGCCGAAGTCCAGGGCGACGGTCGTGGTCTTCTTGTCCGGTACGCCGCGGAGGTCGTCGACGCGGATGGACGCCTGCGTCATGCTCTCCTCGGTGCTCAGCGGGGCGATCTCCGACAGCGCCCCGATGAGCGTGGTCTTGCCGACCGCGAAGTGCCCCACGACCAGGATCTTGACGGCGGTCGTCACCGCGCCCGGGACGTAGATGTCCTCAGGCGAACCGGCGTTGAAGTCCATGCAGCACCTTCTCTAGAAGTCTCGGATCCGGAGCCTGGGCCGGGGCCGGGGCCGACCGGCGCAGCAGCCGTCCGTCCCGGATCAGGTCCGTCAGCAGCAGCCTCACGACCCCCACCGGAAGCTCCAGCCGCGCCGCGACCTCGGCCACCGAGAGGTAGCCGCCGGAGCACAGCTCCCAGATCGCCCGGGTCTCCGGGCTCGGCAGGGCGGGGAGCTCCTGCTCGGGCGCGACGGTGACCAAGGTGATCAGAGACAGGTCGTCCGCACTCGGTAAGTCGCGCCCGCCGGTGATGACGTAGGAGCGGATGAAGCCCCCGCTGACCTGCTGTTCCTCGCCGCCCGCGGTCATGAGCCGCTGAGCGTGCTCTGGCGAGGCGCCGCCGACATCGCCCGCCCGAGTGCGCCGACCTGCTGCTGCATCCGGAAGGACATCGCCTCCATGTCGACGTCGGGGGCGGTGGAGGCCGCCAGGTACGCACCGCTGCCGGCCGCGATCAGGAAGATCCAGCCGTGGTCGTACTCCAGGAGGGTCTGTCGCCAGGCCCCGACGCCCCCGCCGACGAACGGGGCGACGGCTCGGCTCAGCGACTGCATCGAGCTCATCGCGGCGGCGTTGGTCTCCGCGTCGTCACGGCCTATCTCGCTGGACCGTTCGAGCAGGAGGCCGTCGGCGGAGACGAGGATGGCGTGCCGGGCGCCGGGTACCTGGAGTACGTCGTTGAGCACCCAGGAAAGATCACGGCTCACTGGATCTCGGTTCCTTCCGTGGTCATGGTGGTGCGCCCGGACAGCGTGCCGCGCTGGAACGCACCGAGGCGGGACGGCGTCTGCCGGCCGCTGCCGCGCGCCGGGGGCTCCTCGGCCCGGTCGGGCTCCTCGGCCCAGCCGGAGTCCTCGGGCCAGCCGGGCTCCTGAGCCTGGTCGGGCCGCGGCGCGGGGACGACCGACACGGGGCGCTGGCGGCGGCGTCGGGGCAGCTGCCCGTCGGCGGTCATCTCGGCCGACGCCGTCGCGGCCGGCGGCGCCGGCACCGGGGCCAGGGGCGCCGCCGGTTCGGCCAGCGACACCAGCCGCTGGCCGGGGGCTTGCGGCCAGGCCTGTGCGGGCTGCTCGGCCGGCTCCGGGCGGTAGTCGGACCGGTAGTCGGCCTGCCCGGTGACGGCCGGGGCAGGGGCTGCGACCTCGCTGCTGAGCAGTTCGGCGGGCAGCAGCACCACGGCGCGCACGCCCCCGTACGGGGAGACCGAGTCGACGGAGACCCGGAAGCCGTAGCGGGCGGCCAGCAGGCCGGAGACCGCGAAGCCGAACTTGGGGGGGTTGCCCAGGCTGGTCAGGCTGATCGGCGCGCCCGGGTTCAGGAGCGCCGCCGCGCGGTCCTTCTCCTCCTGGCCCATGCCGAGGCCGGCGTCGTCGACGATCAGGCAGACGCCGGTGGGGACGGCCTGGACGCTGACCTCCACCGGGGTGTCGGGGGCGGAGTAGTTGGTCGCGTTGGCGAGCAGCTCGGACAGCACGACGGCGACCGGCTCGACGACCTTGCTGACGAGCGAGACGCTGACCCGGGAGTGGATCCGCACCCGGTCGAAGTGCCGGATCCGGCCCTGGGCGCTGCGGGCCACGTCGAAGACGGAGGCGACGCTCTCCCGGCGCCCCAGCCAGCCGCCGCAGAGCACCGCGATGCCCTGGGCGCGTCGGCCGAACTGGCTGTTGGTGTGGTCGACGGTCATCAGGTCGGCCAGGATCTGCGGGCTGTCGCCGTACTTGCGCTGTACCTTCTCGATGACGACCTGCTGCTCGTCGGCCAGGCCCTGCAGCGTGCGCATCGCCGCCTTGAGGACGGCCTTGGTGTCCTCCTCGGCGTCCCGACGGACGTCCGTCAGCTCGGCGGCGTGCCGACCCCGCAGGCGGTCGTGCTGGGCGGCGACCTCGTCGCGCTGCCGCTGCGCCAGGGCGGCCGCCTCCTCGAGGGAGGCATTGCGCCGCCGCAGGGCGAGGTTCGTCCTACGGGCTTGGACGGCCGCTCCGACGGCTGCGAGCATCACCACGATGAAGACCCAGAAAAAGGGTTCCTGCACAAATGTCGTCATGAAACTCTCTTCAGGTGGCATCGCGCGGAGCCGGTCCGGGCTCCCGTGCGCGAACGGGACTGGCAGCCCGAGCCTCTCCGAAAGGGCCCCTGATGCTCATCGCATCGCGGTGCTCTCCGGCGCGAGACCTGGGGCAACGCCTATCGCGGGGTCAGCCTACTGCAACTCCTGCCCCGTCAGAACAGCCACCAAAAAGGGCAGTTGGGGCGAAATTCCACGACCCGTCAGGAACTCTGTCGGGAATTGGCGGAGTTCGTGACGGGTCGTTAACCCCAGCGACGCCTACCGGCCCCGCCGGAGTCCGCGCGCAATGTGACCAATTCGTCACCCTCCGAATTCAATCCCTTTCCCGCCCGGCCTGCAGAGGGCACCGACGCAGGCAAAGTCGCCGACGTACGCAAAGTCGCCGACGCACGCAAAAGCGGCGGGCCCGCGTCCGAGGACACGGGCCCGCCGCCGAAGGAGCCGTCGGTCAGCGCATCGAACCGCTGCGCAGCAGGGTGCGGATGACGCGCATCGCGACCGAGAGGCTGGACAGCTCGTAGTTGTCCGAGCCCCTTATGTCGTCGAGGGTGCTCTTGGCGCGGTTCAGCAGGGTGCCGTTGAGCTCCGCCCAGGCGGTGTAGCGCTCCTCCGGGGTGGCGCCCTCGGGGCCGCAGGCCAGGATGTCGGCGGTCAGTGCCGCGTGCGCCGCGAAGAGGTCCTCGCGGATCGCGGCCCGGGCCATCGACGACCAGCGGTCGGTGCGGGGCAGCTCGATGATGCGGTCGAGCAGGTGCGAGATCTGCAGCCGGTCGCCCAGGTCGTAGTAGAGCTCCGCGACCTCGGCGACGTCCTTGCCGGAGCGGTCGGTGACCTCGGTGATGTCCAGGGTCGGGAAGACCGAGGAGAGGCCGGCGATCCGGGTGGCCAGCCCTTCCGGCACGCCGGCCGCGGCCAGCTCGCCGTAGACCGAGTCGAACCAGACCTGGTCCTCGCCGCGCAGCGGCTTGGGCAGCGAGCCCCAGACCTGGTTGACCCGGTCGTGGAAGAACGCGATGGTGCCGGCGATGTCGAGCGGCTGGCGGCGGTTGTTGAGCATCCATCGGGTGGCGCGCTCGACCAGGCGGCGCGAGTGCAGGCGCATCTTGGTCTGCACCCGGGCCGGGACCTCGTTGTCCAGGCCCGCGATCTCGCCCCAGATCTCCTCCAGGCCGAAGACGGCCCGCGCGGCGGTGTGCGTCCGGGTGATCTCCTCGTACGTCGCGCCGGTCTCCTCCTTCAGCCGGAAGGCGAAGGTGCAGCCGCCGCGGTTGATCGAGTCGTTGACGATCAGCGTGGTGATGATCTCGCGGCGCAGCGCGTGGTTGTCGATCGCGTCGGCGAACCGGGTCCGCAGTGCGCTCGGGAAGTACTCGTGGAGCGTGGTGCGGAAGTACGGGTCGTCGGGCAGGTCGGTGGCGAGCAGCTCGTCGGCCAGGATGATCTTGGTGTAGGCGAGCAGGACCGACATCTCGGGCTGGGAGAGCCCGCGGCCGTTCTGCTGGCGCTCGCGGATCTGCCGATCGGTGGGCAGGAACTCCAGGCCCCGGTCGAGCCGGCCGGCGGCCTCGAAGCGGTTGATCATCCGGGCGTGGACGTTGACCATGCTGTGCGCCTGGGCGACGGCGTTGGCCAGCACCACGTTCTGCGCGTAGTTGTTGCGCAGCACCAGGTGGCCGACCTCGTCGGTCATCTCGGCCAGCAGGGCGTTGCGCTGCTTGACCGTCATGTCGCCCTCGGTGACGACCCGGTTGAGCAGGATCTTGATGTTGACCTCGTGGTCCGAGGTGTCCACACCGGCGGAGTTGTCGATCGCGTCGGTGTTGATCCAGCCGCCGGTGCCCTCCGGGCCGCCGGTGGCCGCGTACTCGATGCGGCCCAGCTGGGTGCAGCCGAGGTTGCCGCCCTCGCCGATGACCCGGGCCCGGACCTGCTCGCCGTTGACGCGGATGGCGTCGTTGGACTTGTCGCCGACCTCGGCGTTGGTCTCGGCGGAGGACTTGACGTAGGTGCCGATGCCGCCGTTCCAGAACAGGTCGACCGGCGCCTGCAGGACCGCCTTCATCAGGTCGGCCGGGGTCAGCTTGCTCGCCTGGACGCCGAGGGCGGCCCGGACCTGCGGGGTCAGCTGGATCGCCTTCGCCGAGCGCGGGTACACCCCGCCGCCGGCCGAGATCAGCGACTTGTCGTAGTCGTCCCAGGAGCTGCGCGGCAGGTCGAAGAGGCGGCGGCGCTCGGCGTACGAGGTGGCGGCGTCCGGGTTCGGGTCGAGGAAGATGTGGCGGTGGTCGAAGGCGGCGACCAGGCGGATGTGCTCGCTGAGCAGCATGCCGTTGCCGAAGACGTCGCCGGACATGTCGCCGATGCCGATGACGGTGAAGTCCTCGGTCTGGGTGTCGACGCCGAGCTCGCGGAAGTTGCGCTTGACCGACTCCCAGGCGCCGCGGGCGGTGATGCCCATGCCCTTGTGGTCGTAGCCGGCCGAGCCGCCGGAGGCGAACGCGTCGCCCAGCCAGAAGCCGTACGACTCCGCGACGCCGTTGGCGATGTCGGAGAAGGTCGCGGTGCCCTTGTCGGCGGCGACGACCAGGTAGGTGTCGTCCTCGTCGTGGCGGACCACGTCGGCCGGGTGCACGACCTCGCCGCCGACCAGGTTGTCGGTGATGTCCAGCAGCGCCGAGATGAAGGTCTTGTACGAGGAGATGCCCTCGGTCAGCCAGGCGTCGCGGTCCACCGACGGGTCCGGCAGCTGCTTGGCGACGAAGCCGCCCTTGGCGCCGACCGGCACGATGACGGTGTTCTTGACCATCTGCGCCTTGACCAGGCCCAGGATCTCGGTGCGGAAGTCCTCGCGCCGGTCGGACCAGCGCAGGCCGCCGCGGGCGACCTTGCCGAAGCGCAGGTGCACGCCCTCGACCTGCGGCGAGTAGACCCAGATCTCGAACGCCGGGCGCGGGGCCGGCAGGTCCGGGACGGCCTTCGGGTCGAACTTCATCGACACGTAGGAGTGCCACTCGCCGTCGCCGGCGCGCTGGAAGAAGTTGGTCCGCAGGGTGGCCTTGATGAGGTTCAGGAAGGAGCGCAGGATGCGGTCCTCGTCCAGCGAGACGACCTCGTCGAGCGCCCCGGCCAGCTCCTCCAGGATGCCCTCGGTCAGCTCCAGGGCGCCCGAACGGTGGCTCGGGCTCAGCCGGGCCTCGAACAGGTTGACCAGCAGGCGGGTGGTGTGGGTGTTGTTGCGGAGCGCGTCCTCCATGTAGTCCTGGGAGAACGTGGAGCCCGCCTGGCGCAGGTACTTTGCGTACGCGCGGAGCATCATCGCCTGGCGCCAGGTCAGCCCGGCGGTCAGCACCAGCTCGTTGAAGCCGTCGTTCTCGGCCTTGCCGGTCCAGGTGGCCGCGAAGGTGTTCTGGAAGCGCTCGCGGGCCTCGTCGGTGAGCTCGGTGGCCTCGCGCAGCTTCAGGCCGAAGTCGTACACCCACGCGGTGGTGCCGTCGGAGCGGCGCAGCGCGTACGGGTGCTCGTCCAGCACCTCGACGCCCAGGCGCTGGAGCACCGGCAGGACCTCGGTCAGCGAGATCGGGCCGCCGACCCGGTAGATCTTGAAGCGGCGGTCGTCGTCGCCGGCGCCGACGGGCTGGTACAGGTTGAGGCGGAAGTCGCCCTCGCCGTGCAGCTCCTCGATCTGCTTGATGTCGGCGACGGCGGTGCGCGGCGGGAAGTCGGCGCGGTAGCCGTCGGGGAAGGCGTTGGCGTACTTGTGGCCGAGCTCGGCGGCCTTCTCCTCGCCCAGCTCCAGGTGCAGCTGGTCGTGGAAGCCGTCCATCCAGAACCGGGCGGCCTCGGCCAGGCGGTTCTCGATCCGCTCGATGTCGGTGTCGGTGAGCTTCGGCAGCGGGGTGCCCGGGGCGACCCGGACCACGAAGTGCAGGCGGGTCAGCACCGACTCGGTGGCGTACACCGTGTAGTCGATGGTCGCGCCGTTCAGCTCTTCCTTGAGGATGTCGGTGAGCAGCAGCCGGATCCGGGTGGTGTAGCGGTCGCGCGGCAGGTAGATGAACGCCGAGAAGTAGCGCCCGTACTCGTCCTGGCGCAGGAAGAGGCGCAGCTTACGGCGCTCCTGCAGGTAGAGCACGCTGGTGGCGATGGAGAGCAGCTCGGAGGCCGCGGTCTGGAAGATCTCGTCCCGGGGGAAGGTCTCCATGATCTGCAGCAGGTCGCGGCCGTCGTGGCTCTCGCTGGAGAAGCCGGACTCGTCCAGCACCGCCCGGACCTTGCGGCGCACGACCGGGATGCGGGTGACCGACTCGGTGTAGGCGGCCGAGGAGAACAGGCCGAGGAAGCGGCGCTCGCCGATCGGCTCGCCGGCGGCGTTGAACTTCTTGACGCCGACGTAGTCCAGGTAGGCCGTTCGGTGCACGGTGGAGCGGCTGTTGGCCTTGGTCAGGACGAGCAGCTTCTTCTCGTGGGCCTTGGCGCGCACCGGCGCGGAGAGCCGGCCGAAGGCCTCGCTGACCGAGTGGTGGCGGTCGTCGTGGCTGTGCGGGTCGGCGCGCAGGATGCCCAGGCCGGTCCCGGCGACGGCCTTGAGGACCTCTTCGCCCTCGTGCTCGACGAGGTCGTACTCGCGGTAGCCGAGGAAGGTGAAGTGGTCGTCGGCGAGCCAGCGCATCAGCTCCCAGGCCTCGCCGACCTCCTGCTCGGGCAGGCCGGTCGGGGGCTGCTCGGCGAGTTCGTCGGCCAGGCGCAGCGCGCTCTCGCGCATCTTGCCCCAGTCCTCGACGACCTCGCGGACGTCGCCGAGCACGCGGCGCAGGTTGGTCTCGATGCTGCGCAGGTCGTCGCGGTCGGTCTCGCGGTCGATCTCGATGTGCATCCACGACTCGACGGTCGCGTCGGCCGGCCACTCGGTGCCGGCGGCCTGGCTGCGGGAGCAGGCGTCGACGTCCAGGATCTCCAGCAGTTTGCCGGTGATGTCACGGCGGACGAGCAGCTGGGGGTGGATCACGAGGTGGATCGCGCGGTCCTGGCGGGACAGCTCGTTGGTGACGGAGTCGACCAGGAACGGCATGTCGTCGGTGACGACCTCGACCACGGTGTGGCCGCAGGACCAGCCGTTCTCCTCGACCGAGGGGGTGTGGACCCGCACCTCGGCAGTGCCCTGGGGGCGCTTGAGGCCCAGGCGGTAGTGGGAGGCGGCCGCGCCGTAGACGTCGACCGGGTCGAGGTCGACCAGGTCCTCGGGCGCGGCGTGGAGGTAGTAGTGGTGCAGGTACGCGGTCAGAGCACCGTTGCTCAGACCTTCCCCCGGCGCCGCTCCCCCCACCTGGCTGTTCTCAGCGGCTGCGGCTGCCTTCCTGAGCAGTTCGGCCTTGGCTGCGTCCAGCTTGGTCTGCATGACTTCTTGGCTCCTGTCGCGCGCCGTTGCGTGACTCGGTGGTGTGTGGATGTACACCGACGGGTCAGCCGCAATCCTGCCGCACCATCCGACTGAAAGGGGCTCATGGCACGCATGAAACGTCCTCCCAGTGGGTAGGACGACTCGTTCGTCCTGCAAGCCACCCGACGACGCCTGCCAGCGTAACCGGATCAATCGAAGGTGGACAGCGACAGGTAGGCGCAAACCTGCAGGATGTCGGGTCCGTCCTGGACAGCATGTCCAAACCGGAGCCTCATCTTCACCCTCAGCCCATGTGCGGGTACCGGTGGTGGGTCGAGGGGACGAAGGACTCCTTGATCGACCGGGCCGAGGTCCAGCGCAGGAGGTTCTGCGCCGCGCCGGCCTTGTCGTTGGTGCCGGACGCCCGGCCGCCGCCGAAGGGCTGCTGGCCGACGACGGCGCCGGTCGGCTTGTCGTTGATGTAGAAGTTCCCGGCGGCGAAGCGCAGCTCCTCGACGGCCTGGGCGATGGCGTAACGATCCTGCGCGATCACCGAGCCGGTCAGGCCGTACGGGGCGCCGCGGTCGACCCGGTCGAGCACGTCGTCCCAGCGCGAGTCCTCGTACACGTGGACGGCGAGGATCGGGCCGAAGTACTCGGTGTGGAAGATCTCGCCCCGGTGGTCGGAGGAGACCAGGACGGTCGGTCGGACGAACCAGCCGATCGCGTCGTCGTACTGGCCGCCGGCCGCCAGCTCCACCGTCGGGTCGGCCTTGGCGCGCTCGATGGCGTCCCGGTTCTTCTCGAACGCCCGCCGGTCGATCAGGGCGCCCATGAAGTTGGACAGGTCGGTCACGTCCCCCACCGCGAGCGCGTCCACCTCGGCCAGGAAGTCGTCCTTGATCCGCTGCCAGAGGCTGCGCGGCAGGTAGGCGCGGGAGAGCGCGGAACACTTCTGGCCCTGGTACTCGAAGGCGCCGCGGATCAGCGCGGTCCGGAGGATCTCCGGGTCGGCGGAGCGGTGGGCCAGCAGGAAGTCCTTGCCACCGGTCTCGCCGACGATCCTCGGGTAGCTCCGGTAGCCGCCGATGTTGGCGCCGATGGTCTGCCACAGCGACTGGAAGGTGGCGGTGGAGCCGGTGAAGTGCAGCCCGGCGAGCGCCGGGTCGGCCAGCGCCACCGGGGAGACCTGCAGTCCGTCGCCGGTCACCAGGTTGATCACACCGGGCGGCAGGCCGGCCGCCTCCAGCAGCCGCATCAGGTGGTGGGCGGCCAGGGTCTGGGTCGGCGCGGGCTTCCAGACCACGGTGTTGCCCATCAGTGCGGGCGCGGTGGGCAGGTTGCCGGCGATCGCGGTGAAGTTGAACGGGGTGACCGCGTAGACGAAGCCCTCCAGCGGACGGTGGTCCGTACGGTTCCACACGCCCGGCGAGGACAGCGGCTGGTCGGCCAGGATCCGCCGGGCGAAGTGGACGTTGAACCGCCAGAAGTCGATCAGCTCGCAGGCGGAGTCGATCTCGGCCTGCTGCGCGGTCTTCGACTGGCCGAGCATGGTCGCCGCGTTGAGCGTCTCCCGCCAGGGTCCGGCCAGCAGGTCGGCGGCGCGCAGGAACACCGCCGCGCGGTCGTCGAATGACAGCGAGCGCCACTGCCGGCCGGCGTCCAGCGCCGCGTCCACCGCCGCGCGGGCGTCCTCCCGGGTGGCGTTGCCCAGCACGCCCAGCTTGGCTGCGTGGTGGTGCGGCTGGACGACGTCGGTCCGCTCGCCGCCGCCGAAGCGCTGCTCGCCGCCGATGGTCATCGGCAGCGGGACCGGCTCCGCCGCCAACTCGTCCAGCCGCCGGACCAGCCGGTCCCGCTCCGGGCTGCCGGGCGCGTACGCGTGCACCGGCTCGTTGACCGGGGTCGGCACCTCGGTGACTGCGTCGATGGGCATGGCGGCTCCGTCCTGCTGGCTGCTGGGCTGTCCCCACAGCTGACCAGCGCTGCTGGCTGCTGGGCTGTCGCTCCAGCCTGACCAGCCCCGGCCCGATCCGCCCGCTCAGACACGCGGACGGCGGACGTGGCGCCCGCCACTGCCGCCGCCCCGGGCCCCGCCCGGCCCGAAGCGCTCAGCCGGTGATGCGGCCCGCCAGCTCGACCGCCTCGGCCAGGGTGTCCACCACCGGCACGCCGACCGGCTCCAGCTTCTCCCGGGTGTGCGAGCCGCCGGTGTACAGCACCGCGTGCGCGCCCACGCTCAGCGCCGCCAGGGCGTCGTCCGCGGCGTCCCCGATGAGCACCGTACGGGCCGGGTCGACCTGCTCGCCGAGCGCGGCCAGGTGCCGGACCAAGTGCTCCGCCTTCTGCCCGCCCGCCGGGCCGCGGCGGCCGTCCACCCGGAGGAAGTCGCCGGCCAGGCCGAAGGTGTCGAACAGTGGCACCAGCTGCTCGTGCGCGTACAGGGACAGCAGCGACTGGCTGTGCCCGGCCGCCCGCCAGCCCGCGACCAGCTCGCGGGCGCCGTCGGTCAGCCCGCAGGACGGGCTGAGCTCGCGGTAGCGGTCGTGGAAGGCGTCGTCCAGCTTCAGCCACTCCTCCGGGGAGGGCTCGCGGCCGAGCAGCCGCTGGTAGAACCGCGGGATCGGAATCTCGTACTGCTCCCGGTACTCCCGCAGGCTCATCGGCCCGACGCCGATGGTCGCGAAGGCGGCGTTGCTCGCCCCGAGCACCGCGTCCATGTCGTGGAAGAGAGTGCCGTTCCAATCCCAAACGATGTGAGTGCGCACGAGGCACAACGGTAACGCCGGGCACCGACACGCCGGTAGGGCGGAGCTCACGCGCCCGCCGCCCGGGCGGCCCGCCCGCCGCAGCCGCTCAGGCCAGCAGGGAGGGGATCTCCTGGGTCGCGAACCAGAGCAGGTCGTGGTCCTCGGCGCCGTCCACGGTGAACTGGGCGTCCTGGTCGCCGGTGTCGGCCGCGGCCACCGCCGCCACCGCCGCCGCGACGTCGGTGACCACCTCGTCGTCGGCCACGTCCGCGTGCACGGCGGCCGCCTTGGCCAGCCGCACCGGGCCGGCCAGCACCACCCGGCCGAGCGAGGCCTGGTCCTGGTACTCGTCGCCGGGGAAGGGCCGTACACCGGCGTCGGCCACGTCCAGCGCCACCACGACCCGGCGGCGTGGGGCGTCCGGGTCGGCGGCCAGCAGCCGCAGGGAGGACTGCGCGGCCCGGTTCAGCGCCGCGTACTCCAGTTCCTCGATGTCGTCGCTGAGGTACCACTCGCGCAGCGCGGGCGTCACGGCGTACGCCGCGGACTCCTCCAGGGTGCCGCCCTCGTGGGCCGCCGCCAGACCGGTCAGGGTGGTGGGCACGTACACGCGCATCGGTGGCACTCTCCGGTTCGGTCCAGCGGGGTTCCAGCGGCACAGATTTTCCAGCGCCCCAAGAATAAGCTCCGCCGGGCTGCCTCGATCACCGCCGGTCCGGCTTCCCGGCCGTTCACCGGGCGGCCCGCAGCGCCTCCCGGCCGGTCTGCAGGGCGCTCTCCAGGACGGCGCCGCGGCGGGCCGGGTCCATCATGTTCGGGCCCATCACCGCGAGGTCCGCCAGGGTGGGCGCGAGCAGCCGCACCCGGACGCCCTCGGCCCGCAGCAGCGCGGCCTCGCGCAGCAGCTGGCGGGTGACGGCGCGGCGGTAGCGGCTGACCAGCTGCGCCAGCACGCCGCGCGGGCGGTCCCGATCGCGCCACTCGCGCAGGGCGGCCAGGGTGTCGCGCCCGCGCCCGGCCGGGCCGGACCCCTCGGGGCGGTCGGATCCCTCGGGGCGGTCTGCGCGGTCGGCCCGGTCGGCTCGCGGCCCCAGCCGCAGGGCCATCGGGGCGAGCACGTACACCTCGTCCAGGCCGCGGCCGAGCATCAGGTCGGCGTTGGTGGCCGACCAGCAGCCGCCGTCCACGTACGCCGAGCCGTCCAGGCGCACGGGCGCGAACCAGCCGGGGATCGCGCAGGAGGCCATCACGGCGTCCGCGACCGCGACCGCCGGGGCGTCCGGATCGCCGAAGACCACCCGCCGGCCGCTGCGGTAGTCCACGGCGGCCACCCTCAGCGGCGAGCCCGCCGCCGAGGCCCTCGCCGGGTCGCCGCCCGCGCCCGCGTCCGCGTCCGCGTCCGGGTCCGGCCAGCCGCCCTCCCCGAGCAGGCCGCGCACCAGCTCGCCGACCGGCGCCAGCGAGCCCCGGCCGTGCGGCGCCATCGCCGAGACCATGGTCAGCAGCGGGTAGTCGCGCGGGTGCCGGACGGCGTCGCGCAGCAGGGCGGGCGAGCCGATGCCGGCCCGCGGCCGGAGCGGCAGCCCGCCGCCGACCGCGGTGTCGTAGTCGAAGGCCACCCCCGCCAGCGGGCCGTCGGTGATCGGCAGGCCGCGCTGGTGGTCGCGCAACTCCTCCGGGCGGACGCCGCCGGCCAGCATCGCGGCGAGGATCGCGCCCGCCGAGGTGCCGAGCAGGACGTCGGCGCCGCCCGGCCGCTGCCCGGTGGCCTCCTCGACGGCGCACAGCGCGCCGACCGTCCAGGCCGCGCCGAGCATCCCGCCGCCGCCCAGCACCAGGCCGCGCCGGGGTGCGCCCCCGGCGGGCGGGGCGGTGCCCTCGGCCGCGGGGACCGGAACCGCTGCTGCTACCCGTGTCGTCATGCCGACCGCCCGTCGTCGTGGGGGCGGCTGTTCCGCTCCCCGCGGTTCCCGGTCAGGCTCCGATGGTGCGCGCGGATCCGGTACGGCGCAATGCGGGTGGCCGGGCACCGACCACCCGGTCCGCCCAGCCGGAGCGTCCCCTTTCGGACCGTACGGCCCGCCCCCGCACGTCAACCGGGCGCCCTACGACCGCCGCGCGGATCCGCCGCCACACTGGCCGCCTCACCCGGATAGGTGAAATCGCGGTCCGGCCCCGACCGCGCCGTAAAGACCTTGCCGCCGCCCGCCGGGCGCCACCAGCCTGGACCCGTCCGTACCCGCACCACCCAGCCGAGGAGCCACCGTGACCGCCCGCCGCACCGTCCATCCCACCGCCCGCCCGCACTGCCGCCCGCCCACCCCGGGCGCCGGCGCCTGCGACCCGGCCGGGCGCCGGCCGCGCCACCCCCGCGCCGCCTGCGCCGGAGCCCCCGGCCCCGACCCCCGCGGTCACGACCCCCGCGCCCACGACCCCCGGGCGCTGGCCTCCCGGTTCGCCCACCAGCTGGTCGAGGTGCTCACCGGCGCGCGGCCCTCCGGCCAGCTGATGCGGCACACCAGCCTGGACGGCTACGGGCAGCTGGCGTCGCTGGTCCGGGCCGGCGCGCTGCGCCGCGGCGGCGTCGCCGACCGGCCCCGGCTCGGCCCGGTGCACGACCGCTCGCCCTCGCCCGACGCGGTGGAGGCCTGCGTACGGGTCGACCTCGGCCGGCGGCACCACATGGTGGCCTTCCGGCTGGAGCAGCGCGGCCCGGCCGGGCAGTGGCAGTGCACCGCCGTGGAGGCCCGGTGAACGCGGGGGCCCGCGCGGGGGCCCGGGGAACGGCGCAGGGCGCCGCCCCGGTCCGGGTACGGCGCCCTGCGCGGCGTCCTGCGGCGTGCTCAGGCCTTGCGGCGGCGGCCCTTGGCCGACTTGGCGGCCTTGCGGCGCTCGGCCCGGGTCATCCCGTCGCCCTCGTCCTCCGGCGCGAGGTCCTCGAAGTCGCCCTCGATGACACCGCCGCCGATCTCGTCCGAGGGGGCCGTGTAGTGCAGCCGCTGCGGCTTCGGGGCCTCCAGGCCCTTGGCCTTGATCTCCGGGCGGGCGGCGTCCTTCTCCAGCTTGTCGAGCACCACCTGGGCGTCCTCGACCGGGACCTCCTCGACCTGCTGCTCGACCTGGACCTCCAGGTTGAACAGGTAGCCGACGGACTCCTCCTTGATGCCCTCCATCATCGCGGTGAACATGTCGAAGCCCTCGCGCTGGTACTCGATCAGCGGGTCGCGCTGCGCCATGGCCCGCAGGCCGATGCCCTCCTGGAGGTAGTCCATCTCGTAGAGGTGCTCGCGCCAGCGGCGGTCCAGCACCGACAGCACGACCCGGCGCTCCAGCTCGCGCATGATCTCCGCGCCGAGCTGGTCCTCGCGGGCGCCGTACTGCGCCTGGACGTCCTCCTGGAGGACCTTGATCAGGAACTCGGGGGTCAGCGCGGCCCGGCCGCCGGCCTCCTCCTCCAGCTCCTCCAGGTCCAGGGTGAGCGGGTAGAGCTGCTTGAGCGCGGTCCAGAGCTTGTCCAGGTCCCAGTCGTCCTCGAAGCCCTCGCCGGTGGCCGCCCTGACGTAGGCCTCGACGGTGTCGTCCATGAAGTGGCCGACCTGCTCCTGCAGGTCCTCGCCCTCCAGCACGCGGCGGCGCTCGCCGTAGATGACCTCGCGCTGGCGGTTGAGCACCTCGTCGTACTTCAGGACGTTCTTGCGGATCTCGAAGTTCTGCTGCTCGACCTGGGTCTGCGCGGAGGCGATCGCGCGGGTGACCATCTTGGACTCGATCGGCACGTCCTCGGGCACGTTGGCCATCGAGAGCACGCGCTCGACCATGCCGGCCTTGAACAGGCGCATCAGGTCGTCGCCCAGCGACAGGTAGAAGCGGGACTCGCCCGGGTCGCCCTGACGGCCGGAGCGGCCGCGCAGCTGGTTGTCGATCCGGCGGGACTCGTGCCGCTCGGTGCCGAGGACGTAGAGGCCGCCGGCCTCCTTGACCTCGTCCTGCTCGGCCTTGACGGACGCCTTGGCCTTCTCCAGCGCGGCCGGGAAGGCGGCCTCGTACTCCTCCGGGGTGTCCGTCGGGGTCAGCCCGCGCTGCGCCAGCTCGGCGGCGGCCAGGTGGTCGGCGTTGCCGCCCAGCATGATGTCGGTGCCGCGGCCGGCCATGTTGGTGGCGACGGTGACGGCGCCCTTGCGGCCGGCCTGCGCGACGATCTGCGCCTCGCGCTCGTGGTGCTTGGCGTTCAGCACCTCGTGCGGGATGCCGCGCTTGCGGAGCTCCTGGGAGAGGTACTCGGACTTCTCGACCGACACGGTGCCGACCAGCACCGGCTGGCCCAGCTCGTGCTTCTTGGCGATGTCCTCGACCACGGCGGCGAACTTGGCCGGCTCCGACTTGTAGATCAGGTCGGGCTGGTCGATGCGCAGCGGGTCCTTGTTGGTCGGGATCGGGACGACGCCGAGCTTGTAGATCTGGTGGAACTCGGCGGCCTCGGTGGTGCCGGTACCCGTCATGCCCGCGAGCTTGCCGTACAGGCGGAAGAAGTTCTGCAGGGTGATGGTGGCCAGCGTCTGGTTCTCGTTCTGGACCTCCACCCCCTCCTTCGCCTCGATCGCCTGGTGCATGCCCTCGTTGTAGCGGCGGCCGGCCAGGATGCGGCCGGTGTGCTCGTCGACGATCATGACCTCGCCGTTCATGACGACGTAGTCCTTGTCCGCCTTGTACAGCTCCTTCGCCTTGATGGCGTTGTTCAGGAAGCCGACGAGCGGGGTGTTCACCGACTCGTAGAGGTTGTCGATGCCGAGGTAGTCCTCGACCCGGGCGACGCCCTCCTCCAGGATGCCGACGGTGCGCTTCTTCTCGTCGACCTCGTAGTCGCGGTCGATCTTCAGGCGCTGCACCAGCTTGGCGAAGTCGGCGTACCACTTGGTCGCCTGGTCGGCCGGGCCGGAGATGATCAGCGGCGTGCGGGCCTCGTCGATGAGGATCGAGTCGACCTCGTCGACGACCGCGAAGTTGTGGCCGCGCTGGACGAGTTCGTCCTTCGACCAGGCCATGTTGTCGCGCAGGTAGTCGAAGCCGAACTCGTTGTTGGTGCCGTACGTGATGTCCATCGCGTACTGGCGCTTGCGCTCGGCGGGCGTCATGCTGCCGAGGATCACGCCGACTTCGAGGCCGAGGAAGCGGTGCACCCGGCCCATCCACTCCGAGTCGCGCTCGGCGAGGTAGTCGTTGACGGTGATCAGGTGGACGCCCTTGCCGGTCAGCGCGTTCAGGTACGTCGGCAGGGTGCCGACGAGGGTCTTGCCCTCACCGGTGCGCATCTCGGCGACGTACCCGAGGTGCAGGGCCGCGCCGCCCATGATCTGGACGTCGTAGTGCCGCTGGCCGAGCACGCGCTTGGCCGCCTCGCGGACGGTGGCGAACGCCTCGGGGAGGATGTCGTCCAGGGTCTCGCCGTCCGAGAGCCGCTGCTTGTACTCGTCGGTCAGTGCGCGCAGCTCGGCGTCGGTGAGGTTGACGAAGTCCTCTTCGATGGAGTTGACCTGGGCAGCAATCCGCTGCAGCTTGCGAAGGATCTTGCCCTCGCCTGCGCGCAGGATCTTGTCGAAGACGGACACTTGAGCGGGCTCCTTGCCTGTATTGGCACTGGACGACTGCACGACGGGTTCACCCCACCGCACGGGCCATCGTATGCGAGGAGTCCAATGCCCCGGGAGGTGCGTCAGCACCGTATTCCCGTGTCACCCGCGCGAGCACATGGCCCGATAGCGCCGTCCACCGGGACAAAACGGTCGACGGGTCGAGGAGTTGGCCCCTTATTCGGATGCCCGTCTTCCGCGTCCCGCGGAATAATCCGCGCATGGCAGAGTCTCGCACCGAATCCGTCGCGCTCACCACCGACCGCCTGGTCCTGCGCGCCCCGCGGGAGTCCGACATCGACGCCGTGTTCGCCGCCTGCCAGGACGCGGAGATCCAGCGCTGGACGGTCGTGCCCTCGCCGTACCGGCGGGAGGACGCGGAGTTCTTCGTCCGGGACTTCGCCACCGACGGCTGGCGCACCGGCGCGAACCGGATCTGGTGCGTGTTCGAGCGCCGGTCCGGCGCCCTGGTCGGCTCCCAGGCGCTCGTCCGGCGTCCGCACGACCCCGGCTGCGCCGCGGTCGGCTGGTGGGCGGCGAAGGAGTTCCGCGGCCGCGGCTACACCGTGGAGGCCGCCCGTGCCGTCGCCCGCTACGGCCTGCGCGAACTCGGCCTGCGCCGCCTGGAGTGGCACGCCTACGTCGGCAACGACGGCTCCCGGGCCGTCGCCGAGAAGGTCGGCTACCGCTTCGAGGGCACCCTGCGCTCGTTCACCGAGCAGCGCGGCGTCTTCCACGACGTCTGGGTCGCCTCGCTGCTGGCCTCCGACCCGGCCTGAGCACCGCCGGGCCCGGCCTCACCGCCGCCGGGCCCGGCCCGGGGCCGCTGTCGGTGCCCCGGGCTACGCTCGCCGGCATGACCGCCGCAGCCGCCCACCACACCCCCGCCACCGTCCTGAGCGCCGACGACGCCCGCCGGATGGCCCTGCGGGCCCAGGGCCTGCTGGGCGCCCCCGACCGCCGGGCCGGGGTGCGCGGGGTGCTGCGGCACCTGGGCGCCGTCCAGTTGGACACCATCTCGGTGCTGGCCCGCTCGCACGAGCTGGTGCCGTACGCCCGCCTCGGCGCGGTCGGCCGCCCGGCCGTCGAGGCGGCGTACTGGGGCGGGGGCACCAGCTTCGAGTACTGGTCGCACGCGGCCTGCGTCCTGCCGGTCGAGGAGTGGCCGCTGTTCGCCTTCCGGCGCCGCCGCTACCGCGACCGCGGCCACCTCTGGGGCCACCAGGTCACGCCCGAGACCTACCGGCTGGTGCTGGACAAGCTGCGCGCCGAGGGGCCGTTGACCTCCACCGAGTTGGGAGGCGCCAAGAAGACCGCCGAGTGGTGGGACTGGTCCGACGCCAAGATCGCGGTCGAGCGGGCGCTGGCCTTCGGCGACGTGGTCTGCACCGAGCGCCGCGGTTGGAAGCGCGTCTACGCCCTGGCCGAACACGCCATCCCCGACGCCCTGTTCGGCCAGGAGCGGTCGGACGAGGAGTGCGTGCGCACCCTGGTCGCCCAGGCCGGCGCCGCGCTCGGCGTCGCCACCCGGGCCGACCTGCTGGACTACCACCGGCTGCGCGCCGAGGAGTTGGACCCGGTGCTCGCGGACTGCGGGCTCGTCCCGGTCGAGGTGGCCGGCTGGGGCCCGGCCGGCACCCCGGCCCCGGCCTGGGCCGATCCGGCCGCCCTCGCCACCACCCCGCGCGGGCGCCACCGCACCACGCTGCTCTCGCCGTTCGACTCGCTGGTCTGGGACCGCGCCCGCACCGAGCGGATCTTCGACATGGCGCACCGGCTGGAGGCCTACACCCCCAAGCACAAGCGGGTGCACGGATACTTCGCGATGCCGCTACTGGCCGGCGGCCGGCTGGTGGGCCGGGTCGACCCGGCCCGCGAGGGGCGCACCCTGGTCGCCCGGCAGGTCTCGCTGACCGGCGACCGAGAGCGGGGCGCCCGGCACGTCGAAGCGCTGGCGACGGCCCTGCGCGAGGCGGCCGCCTGGGTCGGCTGCGACACCGTGCGGGTCGGGGCGCTGCACGACGAGCGGCTGCGCCCCGCCCTGGAGAAGCTGCTGGCGAACGGCTGAGCCGCGCCCGCTCACCCTATTTCGAGGATCTTCTCCCGCATCGCGTACACCACGGCCTCCATCCTGGAGTGCAGTTGCAGCTTCTCCAGGATGTTGCGCACGTGGTTCTTCACGGTGTTCTCGCTGATGAACAGCTCCTTGGCGATCTCCCGGTTGTTCATCCCGGTCGCCACCAGCTTGAGCACCTCCAACTCCCGGTCGGTGAGCCGGGGTGCGGGTACCAGGTCCCGGTCGTCGGAGCGGCGCTGGATCATCGACTTGAACTCGGTGAGCAGCTTGGAGGCCATCGACGGGCTGATCTGCGACTGCCCGTCGGCGACCGCACGGATCGCGGTGGCGACCTCGTCGGTGGAGATCTCCTTGAGCAGGTAGCCGGTGGCCCCGGCCTTGATCGCCTCGTAGAGGTCGGCCTCCTCGTCGCTTATCGTCAACATGATGATCTTGGTGCTCGGCGCCACGTCCTTGATCGCCGTGCAGGCCTCGATCCCGCTGCGCCGCGGCATCCGGACGTCCATGAGGATGATGTCGGGCAGCAGGTCGGCGGCCTTCAGCACGGCCTCCGCGCCGTCCCCCGCCTCGCCGACGACCTTGATGTCCGGCTCCTCCGCGAGGACGATCTCCAGCCCCCGGCGGAACAGCGCGTGGTCATCCACCACCAGCACCCGGATCGGCTCACCCCGGTGCGGCGCGTACGCAGGCTCGTCCTCCGGCCCCAACGGCAGCCCGGGCCCAGCCGCGGGCCCCAGCCCGAAGTGATCCCCCATCCGCTCCTCCCCCTTCGAGAGTCGTCGTACGCCAATCATTCCACGCCCCGGAGCCCGTCCCGGTCACCGTCCGGCACCGGTTCCCCCTCCTCGGGTGACCCCTCCCTCCCGGACCGTGCCGCCGCGTGAACCGCCCGGCCCCAGAACGCCGGTGACCCCGGCGGCCGCGGCCGCCGGGGTCACCCCTCCATCGCTGCTCGGACGGTCAGTCCTCGTCGTCGGACCCACCGATCGCGCCGCCCGCACCACTGCCCGACCCGGCCGAGGAGTCGGTCTGCAGGTGGATGACGCCGTAGTTGTAGCCGTGCCGGCGGTAGACGACGCTGGGCAGGCCGCTGTCCTTCTCGACGAAGAGGTAGAAGTCGTGGCCGACCAGCTCCATCTCGTAGAGCGCCTGGTCCAGCGCCATGGGGGCGGCCGGGTGCGTCTTCTCCCGGACCACCAGCGGGCCTTCGCCCTCCACTTCCAGGGATCCCATCATGGTCTTGCGGACGGCGCCGTTCGTCCCGGACTCCTGCACCGTCGTGTCCGGCAGCGCGGCGAGGGCCGCGGTCGCCTCGGCGACGCTGATCGGGGTACGGCCGTTCGCGCCGCCCTTGTGCACCCGGCGCCGGTCCGCGGACTTGCGCAGCTGCGCGTCGAGCTTCGCCGAAGCCAGGTCGAGCGCCGCGTACGGGTCACCGGCGGCGGCTTCGGCCCGGATCACCGGCCCGCGGGTACGGAGAGTGATCTCCACCCGCTCGGACCGGTCGGCCTGCCGCGGGTTGTGCTCCTTGGACACCTCGACGTCGAGGCTGATCACCTTGCCGTCGAACTTCTGGACCTTCTCCAGCTTCTCGGCCACGTGCTCGCGGAACCTCTTGGGCACCTCGGTCTTGCGGCCCTTGACGACGATGTCCACGCAGAACTCCGATCCCTCGTGCTGACGCCGATCCGGGTGCTACCGGACCGGGCTGAGACCCAGCCGGACCAGCCCGTCCACTGCCGGCCCACCGCCCCCCGCCGCCGGCGGGAAACGACTGGCCCTCATCTCACTTCCTCCCCACCAGGGACGGTTGAAACCCCCTGGAGCCTCATCGAACACCTCGCGCGGGTTTTTCGCCTCCCCGGGCGGGAAGACGGGTATGACCCGATACTGCGGGCAGGCGGTCAAGCTGGTCCACCCTGTCTGCCCTCCCGTGGGTGAAGTAAGGGCAAATACCTGGACAACGCCCCCCATACGGCGCATCCTGTGCTCACTCCCCGTGCCTGCCGCCGCCAGGAGAAGCCGTGCCGCCGAGCCCCTCCCCCACCCGTCCGCCGTCCGCCCAAGGGCCGTTCGGCCACGCACTGGCCGGGCTGCTGGACGTCCTGCTCCCGGCGAACTGCGCGGGCTGCGGCACCGAGCGCACCCAGCTCTGCCCGGCCTGTCGGCACGTCCTGGCCACCGCTCGGCCCGCCCCCACTCTGCTGCCCTGGGCGCACGCCGCCGCCCCCTACACCGACCCGGTACGGCAGTTGCTGCTCGCACACAAGGAACGCGGCGTGCTGCGGCTGGCCGGCCCGCTCGGCGAGGCGCTGGGCCGGGCGGTGCGCTCCGCCCTGGGCGCACGAGCCGCGGCGGCGCCGCTGCTGCTGGTGCCGATGCCCTCGGCCCGCTCGGCCGTCCGCGCCCGGGGGCACGACCCGACGCGGCGACTGGCCGGGGCCGCCGCGCGCTCGCTGCGCCGCTCCGGGTTGGACGTCCGGACGGCGTCGCTGCTGCGGCACGCCCGTCCGGTCGCCGACCAGGCGGGGCTGAACGCGGCGGAGCGGCGCCGCAACCTGCACGGCGCGCTCACCGTGCTGCCGCGCGCCCGGACGGGCCTGGCGGGCTTTGCGGGCCTGGCGGGCCGTCAACCCGTCCTGGTGGACGACCTGGTGACCACCGGGGCCAGCCTCGCCGAGGCCGCCCGGGCACTGGCCGCCGCCGGCCTGCCGGTCCGGGCCGCCGCCACGGTCGCGGCCACCCTGGCGCACCCGGCCGGCTGACCGGCCCGCCCGGCTGACCGGACGGCGCGTCAGCCCGCAGCGATGCCGACGGCCTGGGGCGGCGTCAGCCCGCGTAGAAGTACGAGCGGGGCTTGTCGATCAACGGGACCTCCCGCCACTGGTTGTTGACCAGGCGGTAGGCCTTGAGCTCGCTCGGTTTCCCGTCCGCCTGCTTGACCTCCGCCATCGCGAGCACCGGCGGCGCCTGGGTCAGGCTGTCCCCCCGGGACTCCGAGGCGGCGACGGTCATCATGCTCTCGGCGCTCTGCAGCTGGGTGTCCGTGCTCTGCGAGCCGTCGGTGCTGATGAAGTACAGCTGCTGGGTCCGGTCGGCCTCCTTGCCGAGCACCAGCAGTTGGTCGGTCTCCGCCCAGGAGACGGAGGCGACATCGCTGAGCGTGGGGGCCGCCCGGCGCAGCCCGGTGATCTTCACCGTCGGCGCCTGCGGGGTGCCGCCGTGCACCACCAGGCCGAACATCAGCGAGCGGATGGCCACGCCCGGGGTCTTGACCACGAGGGCGACCCGGGCGCCGTCCGAGGAGATCTTCAGCGCCTGCACGGTCTGCCCGGTGAGCCCCTCGACCGGCACGGTGTACGGCTTGTTGCCGCGCACCATCACCACCCGCTGCCCCTGCTGGTTGCGGTCCACCACCCAGAGGTCGCCGCGGCCGTCCCAGCTGGGCGAGGCGAAGCCGTCCTCCTTGTCACCGGGCTTCGCCGGCGAGCTGAGCACCGGGTCGCCGAGGGCCACCGCGCTGTCCGACAGCGGCACCGAGAAGACCTGGTGGCCGTCCTCGCTGATCGCGGCGGCCTGGGTGCCGCTCCGGCTGACCGCGACGGCGCCGAGCGGCGGCTTGGAGTTCGACTGCGGCTTGCCGAGGACGCCGCGGACCGGGTCGCCGGGGCGCCCCTCGTCGGTCGCCACCAGGGCGCCGTCGGCGCGCTGGTAGTACTGCGTCGCGGGCGTCGACCCGGCCAGGGCGCCGGGCCCGGTGGCCGGCACGTCGGTGCGGCTGGCGGTGCAGGCGCCGCGCGGCCCCTTCAGCTCCAGCCGCTCGACCTGGCCCTTGCCCTGGTCGGCGAGGGTGTAGAAGAGCTGGGTCGCCATCCGGCGGCAGGCCATCGGCTCGCTGATGTCGGCCGCGCCGAGCTGCACGTGGGCGACCCGGCTGTCGTCGATGGTCACCTTGTCGACCTTGGCCCCGTCGGGGAAGGCCGTCCGGACGACCGGCGAGAGCCAGGTCGACGGCCCGTCGACCAGCGCGCGGGCGGCCGAGGTCAGCGGGTCTATCCGGCGCCGCAGGTAGATCGGGTCGGCGACCAGCACCTCCTGGCCGACGTTGCCGGAGGCCACCGCGGACGGGTCCGGAGCGGTGTAGAAGAACCGTTCGACCTGCCGGAAGCTGTTCCGGAAGTTGGTCTCGTTCATGATCACGCCGGGCGGCAGCTTGTCGATCCGCCACTCGCCGTCCTTCTCCCGGACGAAGGAGAAGTCGGACGAGACGTTGTTGTCCTGCCCGGCCACCAGCTGGTACGAGTGCTTCTCGTCGATGCTGGCGACCAACTGCCCGCGCACCGTCGCCGAGACCACGCTGTCCGTGTCGGTGACGTCCTGGCCGACCGGGATCGTCGTGGACGACAGCACCCGGATCCCGGCCTCCGGCTTCCAGGCCGCGGCGGCGCCCTCGGTGAGGTACTTGCGCGCGGTCTCGTACCCCTCGTCGGCGGTCACCGCGTCCAGGAAGCCGGTCAGCAGCTCGCGCGGCTTGGCGCCCTTGCCGGGCGCCACCGGGTAGACCCTGGCCTGCAGGTTCTTGTCCGCCGCGCCCTGGGACAGCTCCACCTTGGTGATGCCGCCGGAGTCCGGCATGGCCGCGCAGCCGCTCGCCACCAGGGCGCCGAGCAGCGTGCCGGCCACCGCGAGCAGCCGCGGCTCAGTCCTGTTGCTGGTCCTTCGCACGCTGCGACCCCTCCAGGTCCGTCCCACCCGTCACGTCCGGCTCCGCCGTCCGCTGTGCCACCGACGGCCGTCCGCGCGTCGGGTCCACCATGACCTGGGCGCCGGTCGCGCCGTAACCGGCCCCCGCCGCCCGCACGTCCGAGGGGTTGGCGCGCGGCCCCTCGGGCAGTCGGTTCCGGCCGAGGCCGGGGCCGATGTTCAGCACTCCGCCGAGTCCGCTGCCGAGGCCGCTGGCCGCGGCCTCCGGCGTCTCGGCCTGGTCCTCGGCGACGGCCATCGCCGTCGAGCCGGCCGGGGTGATCGCCCGCCGGTACGGCGTGCCGTACGCGCCCAGGCCCCGGTTGTTGCGGGAGTCCTCCGGCTCCAGCCGGAACGGCGCCCGGGAGATCTCGCCGCCGCGGGTGCGCGGCAGGGTCAGCCGGAAGTGTGAGCCGCCGCCGGGCTCGCCCCAGGCCTGCAACCAGCCGCCGTGCAGGTGGGCGTCCTCGACGGCGATGGACAGGCCCAGACCGGTGCCGCCGGTGGTCCGCACCCGGGACGGGTCGGCGCGCCAGAAGCGGTGGAACACCCGGGACGCCTCGCCCGGCTTGAGGCCGATGCCGTAGTCGCGCACGCCGACCGCGACCGCGCCGTCCGCCGAGCCCAGCCGGACCACCACGTCGCGGCCCTCGCCGTGCTCCAGCGCGTTGACCACCAGGTTGCGCAGGATGCGCTCGATCCGGCGGGAGTCCACCTCGGCCAGCACCGGCTCGCCGTCGCCGCGGATCGCGATCGCGCTGCCCTTGGCCTCGGCCAGCGGCTCGGCGGCCTCCACCACGCGGCCGACGATCTCCCGCAGGTCGACCGGCTCGGCGTCCAGGATGGCGGCGCCGGCGTCGAAGCGGCTGATCTCCAGCAGGTCGGCGAGCAGCGACTCGAAGCGGTCCAGCTGGCCCTGCAGCAGCTCCGCCGAGCGGGCCGCCATCGGGTCCAGGTCCTCGCGGCTGTCGTAGATGAGGTCGGCGGCCATCCGGACCGTGGTCAGCGGGGTGCGCAGCTCGTGCGAGACGTCCGAGACGAAGCGCCGCTGCACCCGGGACAGCTCCTCCAACTGGCGGATCTGCGCCTGCAGGGCGTTGGCCATCCGGTTGAACGATTCGCCGAGGCGGGCGATGTCGTCCGTCCCGGTCACCTTCATCCGCTCTTCCAGGTGCCCGCCGGCGAGCCGCTCGGAGATGCCGGCGGCCATCCGTACCGGGGTGACCACCTGGCGCACCACGACCCAGGCGATGCCGCCCATGAGGATCACCACGAACACGCCGGCGGTCGCCAGGGTGCCGGTGACCAGGTTGAGGGTGTCGGTCTCCTGGCCGAAGGAGAACACGTAGAACATCTGGTAGCTGTTCCCGGCCGGGCCGACGAACTGCATGCCGAGGGCCAGCCCGGGCTCGGACTTCCCGCCGCTCTCGGGCGAGCGGTGGATCCGGGTGGGCTGGTCGAACATCTGGCCCGGCTCGGTGGTGAGCTTGGCCCGCAGGGTGTCCGGAATGCTGCTGGGCTGGATGTCGCCCGAGTAGCGCGGCGCGAAGCCGGCGGTGTCCGGGACGACGGCGCCGGTGCCGGGGGCCATCGCGATCACCGAGTAGACGGTCTGCCCGCTCCCGGCGAGGTCGTTGACCTGCCGCAGCAGCCAGGTGCCGGTCTCGTCGGCGGTCGGGTCGGAGGCGCCCCGCAGTCGCTGGTCCCTGGCCTCGTCGATCTTCTTCTGCTCGACCTGGAAGCCGATCCTGGCCTGCGCGCGGGCGGCATCCATCTTGGTGTCGAGCAGGCCGGTGCGCACCTGCGCCACCACGACCACGCCCAGCACCAGGACCACCGCGACGGACGCCAGCAGCGACACCGCGACCACCCGCAGCTGGATCGACCGGCGGTACAGCGTGGTCACCCGGTGCGTGGGACGGCGCAGCTGACGCTTGACCAGCCCGACCAGTCCGGAGCGGCCGCGCCGAGGGCGGGTGCTCGAGGTCAGCACGTCCCCGCGCACGGCTCCGGCCCCGTCGGTCGAGGAACCCGACGGGGTGTCGTCAGCCCGCTCCGTCACGTCAGCTGGGTCCGGCCTTGTAGCCGACGCCGCGGACGGTCACCACGATCTCGGGGCGCTCCGGGTCCTTCTCGATCTTGGAGCGGAGGCGCTGCACATGGACGTTGACCAGGCGGGTGTCCGCCGCGTGGCGGTAACCCCAGACCTGCTCCAGCAGCACCTCGCGGGTGAACACCTGCCAGGGCTTGCGGGCCAGCGCGACCAGCAGGTCGAACTCCAGCGGGGTCAGCGGAATGCCCCGGCCGTCCCGCTTCACCGAGTGGCCGGCGACGTCGATCACCAGGTCGCCGATGGTCAGCTGCTCAGGCGTCGGCTCCTCGGCGCGGCGCAGTCGGGCGCGGACCCGGGCCACCAGCTCCTTCGGCTTGAACGGCTTGGTGACGTAGTCGTCGGCACCCGACTCCAGGCCCACCACGACGTCGACCGTGTCGGTCTTCGCGGTCAGCATGACGATCGGGATCCCGGACTCCGCCCGGATCTGCCGGCACACGTCGATGCCGTCCCGGCCGGGCAGCATCAGGTCGAGCAGGACGAGGTCCGGCTTGGTCTCCCGGAAGGCGGCTAGTGCCCTGTCCCCATCCGCGACGAAAAACGGCTCAAAACCCTCACCCCGCAGCACGATGCCGAGCATCTCGGCCAGTGCGGAGTCGTCATCAACGACGAGGACGCGTCCCTTCATGGGTCCATCTTCTCATTACCGGATTGTGACCTGCCGCACAGCAGTGCCAATGCTCCAGAACGGCCAACTCCCGAGCCGCCGAATTCCGGCCATATCGGGCGAATGCCCCCGCCGTAGCCGCTCCGAACCGTCCATGACCCACCCTCCGGCGCACCGCCCGAGCCACCGCGGCCCCCCGTTGCCGATCAGCAACCGGATCGCCATCGGGCCGCCTTCCACCCCATGGCACGATGGGCGCTGCGCGCGGGCGGAAGATCCGCCCGGAGCCGCGCCCATGACGCCCCTCCGAGGAGCAGTGATGACCGACACTCCGGGCTGGGCCTCGCCCGGCTCGTCCGAGCCGCCCCGCGACGGCGTCCGGCCCCCGGCCGACGCGCCCGCCGCCGCGCCCGGGCCGTCGGCACCACCGCAGGCCGCCCCCGGCCGGAGCGGCCCGCACGGTCAGCCCCAGTGGGGACAGCAGCCGCACGGCCGGCCCCAGTGGGGGCAGCAGCCCGGCGGCCACCGCCCGTACGGCTGGGGCGCGCCGCAGAGCCCCACGCCCGGGGTCATCCCGCTGCGCCCGCTCGGCATCGGCGAACTGCTCGACGGCGCCGTCACCACCGTCCGCCGGCACTGGCGGACGGTACTCGCCCTCTCCCTCGGCATCGCCGTGGTCGCCCAGGCCGGGGCCGTCCTGGTGGAGCTGCTGATCAAGGGCAGGACCGGCGCCGCCACCCAGACCCTGCGGCTGGTGGCCACCCTCCCACTGCAACTGCTGCTCGACGTGCTCGCCGCCGCGCTGCTCACCATCGTGGTCAGCCGCGCCGTCCTCGGCCGCTCCGCGAACGCCGGCGACGCCTGGCGCGACGCCCGGCCGCGGCTCCTGCAGCTGCTCGGGCTCACCCTGCTCACCGTCCTGATCGGCCCCGGCGTCGCACTGCTCGGCTTCGCGCCGCTCATCGGCTACAGCGCCGGCGGCGCCAACGAGCCAGCGACCACGGCCCTGCTGTTCCTCGTCGGCCTCCTGGCCCTGCCGGTCGCCGCCTGGCTGTGGATCCGCTACAGCCTCGCCGCCCCCGCCCTGATGCTGGAGAAGCAGGGCGTGCTGACGGCGCTGTCGCGCTCGCGGCGCCTGGTCCGCGGCTCCTGGTGGCGGGTGTTCGGCATCACCCTGCTGAGCAAACTGCTGTCGCTGGTCGTCGCGGTGGTCATCGCGGTGCCGTTCCGCTTCGTCGGCCTGCTGCTGGGCTTCGACAGCCTCGACCGCCAGGGCCTGACCGACTCCACCCAGCAGGTCGCCGCGATGGTCGTCGTGATGGCGATCGCCGGGATCATCTCCGGCACCCTGACCACCCCCTTCATGGCCGCCGTCGGCGTGCTGGTCTACGTCGACCAGCGGATCCGCCGCGAAGCCCTGGACATCGAGCTCGCCCGCGCCGCCGGCCTGCCCGAGTACGGCGACGCCGGCTGGGGCGAGCAGGCCGACCCGGCCCCCGCGAGGCGCTGAGCCGGATGCCTACCTGGGGGGACAGGCTCCTCGCCGCGGGCGGCGCCCCGGTCACCGTCCCGCGCGATCCGGCGCGCGACGCCGCCCGCGACGAGCTGCTCAACGCCGAGTACCACAAGCACGACCCGTCCATCCTGCAGCGGGTCATGGACTGGTTCTACGACCGCATCTCCAGCGCCCTCGACAGCATCTCCGGCGAGGGCGCCGACGGCACCACCGGCCTCGTGCTCTTCCTGGTCGTCGCGGTGCTGATCGGCGTCGCGCTCTGGTGGCGCCTCGGCGCACCCCGACGCGCGGCCCGCACCGCCCTGGGCGGCGTGTACGGGGCCGACGGCGCGCGCAGTGCCGCGCAGTACCGGGCGGACGCCGCCGCGCACGCCGCCGCCGGGCGCTGGGCCGAGGCCGTCCGCGAGCAGATGCGCGCCCTGGTCCGGGGCCTGGAGGAGCGCACCCTGCTCGACGCCCGGCCCGGCCGCACCGCCGACGAGGCCGCCGCCGAGGCCGGCCGGGCGCTGCCCGAGCACGCCGCCGCGCTGGCCGCGGCCGCCCGCACCTTCGACGACATCGCGTTCGGCGAGCGCACCGCCGACCAGGCCGCGTACGGGCTGCTGCACGAGCTCGACCGGACGTTGGAGCGAGCCCGCCCGGTCCTCACGCCGGCCGCGGCGGCTCCGGCGTCGGCCGGCACGGCTCCGCCTTCGGCTCCGGCTTCGGCTCCGGCTTCGGCTCCGCCTTCGGGAGGAACGGCATGACCAGCACCGTCCCCGCCCCGCCGCCCGTGGCCGAGGCACCCGTCGGCGCTGCCCCGACCAGCCTCGCCGCCACCCCCCGCCGGCTGTGGCGCCGGGCCCGCTGGTACCTGGCCTTCCTCGCCGCCGTCCTGATCGGCGCCACCGCCGTGGCCACCCTCGGCCAGGACCGCCGCTACCCGCCGCTCGACCCCCGCTCGTACGACAGCGACGGCGCCCACGCCGTCGTCGCCCTGCTCCAACACCAGGGCCTCAAGGCCGAGTTCGCCACCGACCCGACCGGCAGCCCCGGCGGCCCCGACACCCTCGTACTGCCCGAGCCCGACCTGCTCGACCCCGCCCAGCTGCGCGCCGTCGCGGCCGCCCGGCACCGGCGCCTGGTCCTGATCGCCCCGGGCCCGGCCGCCCTCACCGCGCTCGCCCCCGGCATCCGCACGTCCGAGGAGGACGGCGGCCTCCCCTACGCCTCCGTCCGCAGCACCACCGCTGACTGCTCGCTCGTCGAGGCCACCCGCGCCGGCAGCGCCCACCTGGGCGGCCTGCTCTACACCAGCGGCAGCCGCGGCGAGGGCTGCTACCCGCGCGGCCACGGCTACCCGCTGGTCAGCACCCCGGTCGGAGACGGCGACGTCATCGTGCTCGGCAGCGGCACGTTCCTGCAGAACGAGCAGCTCGCCAATGACGGCGACGCCTCCCTCGCGCTCGGCCTGCTCGGCTCGCAGCCCCGCCTCACCTGGCACCTGCCGGACTACGCCGCCCCGCTCGCCGAGGGCGCCCGCACCAAGACCTTCAACGACTACATCCCGAACGGCTGGCACTGGGCCTACTACCAGCTCGTGGTCGCCGCCGTGCTCGCCGCGCTCTGGCGCGGCCGCCGGCTCGGCCCGGTGGTCAGCGAGGACCTGCCCGTGGTGGTCCGGGCCTCCGAGACGACCGAGGGCCGTGCCCGGCTCTACCGGCGGGCCAAGGCCCGCGGCCGCGCCGCCGAGGCCCTGCGCCGCGCCGCCGCCCACCGCCTCGCCCCGGCCCTGGGTGTCCCGCTGCACGCCGGCGCGCCCGACCCCGACGCCCTCTGCGCGGCCGCGGCCGGCCGGCTGCGCGAACGGCCCGCCGGGGACGTCCGGGCCCTGCTGTACGGCCCGCCCCCGACCGACGACACCGCACTGCTGCGGCTCGCCGACGACCTCGACGCCCTCGAAAGGCAGGTACGGAACCCGTGACCGACCAGGCAACCGCCCAGCTCCGCTCCATCCCCGGCACGGCACCCGCTGCCCCCGGCACCGCCCTCGACCCGCGGGCCGCGCTGACCGCCCTGCGCGCCGAGATCGGCAAGGCCGTGGTGGGCCAGGACGCCGCCGTCACCGGGCTGGTGGTCGCGCTGCTCTGCGGCGGTCACGTGCTGCTGGAGGGTGTCCCCGGCGTCGCCAAGACCCTGCTGGTCCGCACCCTGTCGACCGCGCTCAGCCTGGAGACCAAGCGCATCCAGTTCACCCCCGACCTGATGCCCGGCGACGTCACCGGCTCGCTCGTCTACGACGCCCGCACCGCCGAGTTCTCCTTCCAGCCCGGCCCGGTCTTCACCAACCTGCTGCTCGCCGACGAGATCAACCGCACCCCGCCGAAGACCCAGGCCGCCCTGCTGGAGGCCATGGAGGAGCGCCAGGTCACGGTGGACGGCGAGCCGCGCGCGCTGCCCGTGCCGTTCCTGGTCGCCGCGACCCAGAACCCGGTCGAGTACGAGGGCACCTATGCGCTGCCCGAGGCCCAGCTGGACCGCTTCCTGCTCAAGCTGGTCCTGCCGCTGCCCGACCGCGACCAGGAGTTCCAGGTCCTCGCCCGGCACGCCGCCGGCTTCGACCCCCGCGACCTCGCCGCGGCCGGCGTCCGCCCGGTCGCCGGGCCCGAGCACCTCGCCGCCGCCCGCGCCCAGATCGCCGAGCTGACCGTCTCCCCCGAGGTCCTCGCCTACATCGTCGACCTCTGCCGGGCCACCCGGCAGTCCCCGTCGCTGTCCATCGGCGTCTCCCCGCGCGGCGCCACCGCCCTGCTCGCCGCCTCGCGCGCCTGGGCCTGGCTGGCCGGCCGCGACTACGTCACCCCGGACGACGTCAAGGCACTCGCCCTGCCCACCCTGCGGCACCGGGTGGCGCTGCGCGCCGAGGCCGAGATGGAGGGCGTCACCGCCGACTCCGTCATCCAGGCCGTCCTCGCCCAGACGCCCGCACCCCGCTGACCCGTCACCACTACCCCCTCACTGAGCCCACCGCTCGTCGACCCACCGCCCCCGCTGATCCACCGCCCGTCGGTGCGCCGGCTCCCGGTCGACGGGCCCCCGAAGGAGCGCACCGCATGGCCCTCACCGGGCGAACCGCCCTGCTCGCCGCGCTCGGCGCGCTCGTCGTGGGCCCGCTGCTGCCGTCCTGGGCCGGAATCGGCGTGGTCACCGGCGCCGTCCTGGTCGCCGTCGTGGTCGACCTGGTGCTCGCCGCGCCCGTCCGCAGCCTTCGGTTCGGCCGGGGCGGCGACACCACCGTCCGGCTCGGCGAGAGCGCCACGGTCGAACTCACCGTCACCAACCCGTCCGGCCGCCTCCTCCGGGCCCTGGTCCGCGACGCCTGGGCGCCGTCCGCCTGGCGCCCCGGCACCGCCGAGGCCTCCTCCCGGCACCCCCTGACCGTCCCCGGCGGCGAACGGCGCCGCGCCGCCACCGTGCTCACCCCGACCCGCCGCGGCGACCACCACGCCCACCGGGTGACGGTCCGCTCGCTCGGCCCGCTCGGCCTGGCCGCCCGCCAGGGCTCGCACCTGGTCCCGTGGACGGTCCGCGCGCTCCCGCCGTTCGCCAGCCGCAAGCACCTGCCCTCCCGGCTCGCCCGGCTCCGCGAACTCGACGGCCGCACCTCGATGTTGACCCGCGGCCAGGGCACCGAGTTCGACTCCCTGCGCGAGTACCTGCCCGGCGACGACGTCCGCTCCATCGACTGGCGCGCCAGCGCCCGCCGCAACGCCGTCGCCGTCCGCACCTGGCGCCCGGAACGCGACCGGCACATCCTCGTCGTCCTCGACACCGGCCGCACCTCGGCCGGCCGCGTCGGTGACGCCCCCCGCCTCGACGCCGCACTCGACGCGGCCCTGCTCCTGACCGCCCTCGCCACCCGGGCCGGCGACCGCGTCGACCTGCTCGCCCACGACGCCCGCAAGCGCGTCGCCGTCGCCGGCTGCTCGGCCCACGAGGTCCTGCCCGCCTTCACCAACGCGATGGCCGGCCTCCAACCCGCCCTGCACGAGACCGACATGCGCGCGCTGGTCTCCACCGCCCTCAGGATGGCGCCGCACCGCTCACTCGTCGTCCTGCTCACCGGCCTCGACGCGGCCCCGGTCGAGGACGGCCTGCGCCCGCTGCTGCCGCTGCTCACCAAGCGCCACGAGGTCGTCCTCGCCTCCGTCGCCGACCCGCGGCTGGACGTCCTCGCCGCCGGCCGCGGCACCCTGGAGGCCGTCTACGGCGCCGCGGCCGCCGAGCAGACCCGCACCGACCGGCGCGCCACCGCCGACCGCCTCACCCGCCACGGCGTCACCGTCCTCGACGCCCCGCCCGCGCAGATCGCCCCGGCCCTGGCCGACTCCTACCTGGCGCTGAAGGCGGCCGGCCGACTCTGACGGGCGGCGGCGCACAGGTCGTCCCCCGATCGCGGCACGCCCCCGCTCCACTCGGTCAGTGCCGCCGACGGGCCTTCATCCCCGCGTTGAGCCGGGCCGCCTGACGCGTCAGATAGTCGCGCTCGGCGAGGTTGGGCGCCCGGTGGGCCGCCTCCGCGTACAGCCGGGCCGCCGTCTCCGGATCGCCGTCCCGTTCGTGGAGGTACGCCGCCACCGCGGCCCGACGGGGCAGCGAGTCGTCCAGCTCGGCGAGCGCCGCCAGCCCGGCGCGCGGCCCGTCCGCCTCGCCGACGGCCACCGCACGGTTGAGCCGGACGACCGGGCTGTCGGTCAGACGCACGAGCTCGTCGTACCACTCCACGATCTGCACCCAGTCCGTCTCCTCGGCGGTCGGCGCGTCGGCGTGCAGCGCCGCGACGGCGGCCTGGGCCTGGAACTCGCCCAGCCGGTCCCGGGCGAGAGCCGCCTGCAGGATCGCCACGCCCTCGGCGATCAGACCGGTGTCCCAGCTGCGGCGGTCCTGCTCGGCCAACGGCACCAGGCTCCCGTCGGCGGACGTCCGGCCGGCCCGGCGGGCGTGGTGCAGCAGCATGAGGGCGAGCAGTCCCGCCACTTCGGGGTGGTCGATCACGGCCGCGAGCTGCCGGGTGAGCCGGATGGCCTCGGCGGCGAGGTCGACGTCACCGGAGTAGCCCTCGTTGAAGACCAGGTAGAGGACGCGAAGCACGGTGGCGACGTCCCCGGGCTGGTCGAACCGCACACCGGAGACGGTCCGCTTGGCCCGGCTGATGCGCTGGGCCATGGTCGCTTCCGGCACCAGGTAGGCCTGGGCGATCTGCCGGGTGGTCAGGCCTCCGACCGCCCGCAGGGTGAGCGCGACCGCCGACGACGGCGTCAACGACGGGTGCGCGCACAGGAAGTAGAGCTGCAGCGTGTCGTCCGCACTGGTCGCGGGCCCCGGCTCCGGCTCCTGGTCGACCAGCTCCTCGCGCCGCCGACGCGCGGTGTCCGACCTCGTGGCGTCGAGGAACTTGCGCCAGGCCACGGTGACCAGCCAGCCCTTCGGATCCCGCGGCGGGTCGGCGGGCCAGACCCGGACCGCCTCGACCAGGGCCTCCTGTACGGCGTCCTCGCCCGCCGCGAAGTCTGCTCCGCGGCGGACGAGGATCCCGAGCACACCCGGGGTGAGGCTCCGGAGCAGGGCCTCGTTCATCGGCGAGGTCACTCCGTGATGGTGGGCGGCGCGGCCAGGAACGGACGCAGCTCCAGCCACTCGTGGATCGGCTTCCCGCCCGCCCCGGGGGCGGCCGACAGCTCACCGGCCAGCTCAAGGGCGCGCTCGTAGCTGTCGACGTCGATCACCATCCAGCCGGCGATGAGGTCCTTGGTCTCCGCGAACGGACCGTCGGTCACCGGCGGGCGGCCCTCGCCGTCGTACCGCACCCACGTCCCCTCCGGAGCGAGCGCCAGACCCTCGACGAACTCGCCGGTCTTCTCCAGCCGGGCCGCGAAGTCCTGCATGTACCGGATGTGCGCGGAGATCTCCTCCTGCGTCCACTGGTCCATCGGCACGCAGTTGACCGCGGTCGGGGCGCCTCGGTAGTGCTTGAGCAGCAGGTACTTGGCCATCGTGCTTCTCCCTTGGTCCTGGATGCGACCCATTGTGGCCGCGTTCACCCCGGGGACGGAGCAGGCCACGGGTTCTCGACATCACCGGCCGAACTTCTTCGGCCCAGCGCCCCAGCCGCCCCGGCCACCCCCGCTCCCATGGCCCGGAAACGCGAAGAACCCCCATCCGGATCCCGGATGGGGGTTCTTCTGAAAGATTGTTCGGCGGCGTCCTACTCTCCCACAGGGTCCCCCCTG